>NZ_OPYO01000027.1:0-21743 GCF_900275665.1 Pseudomonas sp. JV241A | reverse complement strand
GATCCAGCTCGACATGTACAGCACTCGCCTTACATGGGCCCGACCACCCCATATCTGGCGGTGCCCTCGATGGCTACCACTATCGTTGTTGTAAGGCGCTACGCCCACCAGAGCGGCGATCTGACGGCGGTCCAACTGCCCCAGTTCAGGCAGTGAGGCGAGCAGATTTGCGGCGGTTACTCGACCGATTCCGGTCACTGCCAATAACTGACGCGCCCTGGTATCGTCCAGTTGCACCATCGCCTGGTCAATTTCTTCGTCGAGGCGTTTGATCAGCACTTTCAGCTGCTCTATATGCTCATCGAAGTGGGCCATCACTGTTGCCGAGCGACATTGCTGGCGACGCCGCTTGTCGTCATCACGGCTCTGCACAAATTGGGCGCGCTGCTTCACCAGCTCTCGCAGCTCTTCGCGTTCAGGGCTGACCGGTTGGCCTTGAGGGGCGCTGAGGTGTGCAGCGAAGTCCGCAAGGACTTCGGCGTCGATCTTGTCGGTTTTGGCTTTTTTACCCATGGCATCGGCGAATTTTCGGGCACGGGCTGGGTTGATGCAGATGGTTTCCAGTCCTGCTGAGGCCAGGGCGATCAACACATCTTTCTCGTAGCCGCCTGTCGCTTCGATCAGCACTCGACTGATATTGAAGTCCTTCAGACGCTCAAGCAACACCTCGAAGCCTGCGGAGTTGTTGGCCACTTCGAAGCGGATTTTCTGAGGCTTGATGCAGATTTCCAAAGTGGCTTTGGCAGTGTCGATTCCAACAGAAGACAACATGGCTGAACCCTCTTACACTCAGTTGTGAGAGCGCTCTGGCTTGGCCCACGCTTGTGATTCGAGAGGCGCTCAATCAACTGTTCGGGCTCGGGCCAGAGTGGAGAGGTGAATGGCAGCTTTGCTCCCACACGTGCTTTAAGCACTACCGGCGTACAGCTTGCCATTCACCGCTCTCACTTCTGATTCTATTCCTACCTCAAGACACAAGCGGCGGTGCGACGACTCGACGTGACCCGCGATGAGGCCAGTACCACCAACACATCAGGCGGCGTCTGGATTGCGACCGCTTCGCGCTCGATCGCAGGCAAGCCAGCTCCCACAGGTCCGCAGGGCCTTCAGCAGTTGCCGGGTGTGCTGCTAACCGCTAAGGTCGCCGCCTCCACAGCAAGGGGCCAACATGGGCTATTTATTGATCGTCGCGCTGATCCAGGCGTTTTCCTTCAGCCTGATCGGCGAGTACCTGGCGGGGCATGTCGACAGCTATTTCGCAGTGCTGGCGCGGGTGCTGCTGGCCGGGCTGGTGTTCCTGCCGCTGACCCGCTGGCGTCAGGTCGAACCACGCTTCATGCGTTCGATGCTGCTGATCGGTGCGCTGCAATACGGCATCACCTATGTCTGCCTGTACCTGAGCTTCCGGGTGTTGACGGTGCCTGAGGTGCTGCTGTTCACCATCCTCACGCCCTTGCACGTGACCCTGATCGAAGACGCCCTGAACCGGCGCTTCAACCCGTGGGCGCTGGTGGCGGCGCTGGTGGCGGTTGCCGGTGCGGCGGTGATTCGCTTCGACAGCATCAGCCCGGACTTCTTCATCGGCTTTTTGCTCTTGCAACTGGCCAACTTCACCTATGCCGCCGGGCAGGTACTGTACCGCCACCTGATCGCGCGCAACCCCAGCGACCTGCCGCATTACCGGCGGTTCGGCTATTTCTACCTGGGTGCCTTGCTGGTGGTGCTGCCGGCCTTCCTGCTGTTCGGCAACACCCAGCACCTGCCGAGCACCGACGTGCAATGGCTGGTGCTGCTGTTTCTGGGCCTGTGCCCGACGGCGCTGGGATTGTACTGGTGGAACAAGGGCGCCTGCCTGGTTTCAGGCGGCACCCTGGCGGTGATGAACAACCTGCACGTGCCGGTCGGCTTGCTGCTCAACCTGCTGATCTGGAACCAGCACGAGCCGCTGGGCCGGTTGTTCATCGGCGGGGCGGTGATCCTGGCGTCGCTATGGCTCAGTCGTCTCGGCACTCAGCGCCCGCTGCTGGCTGGGCAAGGTCGAGGGTAACAGGCCGGCGCGCAGGTCGTTGCCGCTGGGCTGCTGGTACAGGCTCAGGCCGAACTCCGGCATCACCGCCAGCAGGTAGTCGAAGATGTCGCCCTGGATACGCTCGTACTCGGCCCACACCGTGGTGCGGGTGAAACAGTAGATTTCCAGCGGCACGCCCTGGGCGGTGGTCTGCATCTGGCGGACCATGCAGGTCATGTTCGGCTGGATGTCCGGGTGGCTCTTCAAATATGCCAGGGCATAAGCGCGGAAGGTGCCGACGTTGGTCAGCTTGCGGCGGTTGGCCGACAGTTCCGCCACCGGGCCCTGGGCCTCGTTCCAGCTGTGCAGTTCATTGCGTTTGCGGGCGATGTAGTCGGTCAGCAGGCGCACCTCGGACAGGCGCTGCTCTTCGGCGGTGGTCAGAAAACGCACGCCGCCGGCATCGATGAACAGGCTGCGCTTGATCCGCCGCCCGCCCGATTGCTGCATGCCGCGCCAGTTCTTGAACGACTCGGACATCAAGCGCCAGGTGGGGATGGAGACGATGGTCTTGTCGAAATTCTGCACCTTGACCGTGTGCAGGGTAATGTCCACCACATCGCCATCGGCGCCGACCTGGGGCATCTCGATCCAGTCGCCGACCCGCAGCATGTCGTTGCTGGTCAGCTGCACGCTGGCGACGAACGACAGCAGGGTGTCCTTGTAGACCAACAGGATGACTGCCGACATGGCACCGAGACCTGAGAGCAGCAACAGCGGCGAGCGGTCGATCAGGGTGGCGACGATGACGATGGCGCCGAACACGAACAGGACCATCTTGGCCAACTGCACATAGCCCTTGATCGAGCGGGTGCGGGCATGTTCGGTGCGTGCGTAGATGTCCAGCAGGGCGTCGAGCAGGGCACTCAGGGCCAGGGTCAGGAACAGGATGGTGAAGGCCAGGGCAACGTTGCCGAGGAAATGCTGGCTGGTGGCGCTCAGCTCCGGCACCAGCTTCAGGCCGAACTGCACCACCAGCGATGGGGTGGTCTGGGCCAGGCGCTGGAATACCTTGTTCTCGCGCAGGTCATTGACCCAGTGCAGGGCTGGCTGGCGGCCGAGCAGGCGGGCGGCGTGCAGCACCAGAAAGCGCGCCACACGGCCGAGCAGCAGGGCGATCACCAGCAATACGCCCAGGCCGATACCGGCGTGCAGTATCGGGTGTTGATCGAGGGTGCCCCAGAGGTCCAGGGTGTTTTGCCACAGCTGTTGAATGTCCATAACGGTGTCGTAGAGGGTCCGCAAGTCGAAAACAAGGCCATTAGAGTGCGGATCGGCAAGAAGTTGCCAAAAGAAATTCGGCTCCGACGCCGGAAAACGTTACCCTATGCAACTGAATTTTTTGCACATGCCCGAGGTACACCCGTGTTTTCCCAATTCGCCCTGCACGAACGCCTGCTCAAAGCCGTGGCCGAGCTGAAATTTGTCGAGCCGACGCCGGTGCAGGCAGCGGCCATCCCTTTGGCGTTGCAAGGGCGTGACCTGCGGGTGACGGCGCAAACCGGTAGCGGCAAGACCGCAGCCTTCGTCCTGCCGATGCTCAACCGCCTGGTGGACCTCAAGCAGAAGCGCGTCGAGATTCGTGCCCTGGTGCTGCTGCCGACCCGCGAGCTGGCGCAGCAGACCCTCAAGGAAGTCGAGCGTTTCTCCCAGTTCACCTTCATCAAGGCTGGCCTGATCACTGGCGGTGAAGACTTCAAGGAACAGGCCGCGATGCTGCGCAAGGTGCCGGACGTGCTGATCGGCACCCCGGGCCGCCTGCTCGAGCAACTCAATGCCGGCAACCTGCACCTGGAGCATGTCCAGGTGATCGTTCTCGACGAAGCCGACCGCATGCTCGACATGGGCTTTGCCGAAGACGTCGAGCGTCTGTGCAACGAGTGCCCGAACCGCGAGCAAACCATGCTGTTCTCCGCCACCACTGGCGGTGCCGGCCTGCGCGACATGATCGGCAAGGTGCTGAAAACCCCTGAGCACCTGATGCTCAACAGTGTCAGCCAGTTGGCCGAAGGTACCCGCCAGCAAATCATCACTGCCGACCACAACCAGCACAAAGAGCAGATCATCCAGTGGCTGCTGGAAAACGAGACCTACGACAAAGCGATCATCTTCACCAACACCCGGGTGATGGCTGACCGCATCTACGGTCATCTGGTGGCCAAGGACTACAAAGCGTTCGTTCTGCACGGTGACAAGGATCAGAAAGACCGCAAGCTGGCCATCGAGCGCCTGAAACAGGGCGGCGCCAAGATTCTGGTTGCCACCGACGTCGCCGCGCGCGGCCTGGACGTCGACGGCCTGGATCTGGTGATCAACTTCGATATGCCGCGCAGCGGCGACGAGTACGTACACCGTATTGGCCGTACCGGCCGTGCCGGTAACGAAGGCCTGGCGGTGTCGCTGATCTGCCACGGCGACTGGAACCTGATGTCGAGCATCGAGCGCTACCTGAAGCAGAGCTTCGAGCGCCGGGTGATCAAGGAAGTCAAAGGCACCTATACCGGGCCGAAGAAGGTCAAGGCCTCGGGCAAGGCTGCCGGTGTGAAGAAGAAAAAGGCTGACAAGAAAGGCGACAAGAAGGTCGTTGCCAAGCGCAAGCCGACCGCCAAGCCGAAGCCTAATGCCCCACTGGCCAGCGCCGATGGCCTGGCACCGCTCAAGCGCCGCAAGCCGGCGCCGGCTGCGGAGTAAGCGCCGGCCTCATCGCCGGCAAGGCCGGCTCCCACAGGTTTTCTACAGACCTTGTGGGAGCTGGCTTGCCAGCGATAGCTTCACCCCGATTTCAGGTCTTTTTCTCCGCTGCCTTCAGCTCCTGCAACCGCTTGTCGATCAGCTGGCACTTGTCCGGCAAGTCCTTGCTGGCACTCTCAAGCTTCATGCCTTGCAACTCATCGTTGATCTCCTTGGCCTTCTGCGGATTCTGCTCGGTAAGCTTGCTCACTTCCTTGGCCAGTTCTTCGCGTTTCTCCGTCGCTTCTTCCAGCGTGCAGGCCCAGCTGGGCAAGGCCAGCAACAGGCTGGCGGCGGCAGCAATGTTCATCAGGGTCTTCATGGGCAGGCTCCTGTGCAATCAGGGTGAAGTCTTGCGGTTGAGCCTGGCCGGGACGCGAAAGTTCAGTCGAACCGCAGCCTCGCGCACCGGTCACAATCTTACCGACCCCTGATTGAGGCTATGCCGATGACCACCTACGACTGGGACCTGATCGAACGCCTGTTGCATGAAGCGCAGAACAGCGCCGGACACAGTTTCACCCCCAGACCCTATGCCGAGCAGCATGCTGCCCAGCTTGCGGCTGAAGGTGCGGCACCTGGCGATCTCGATCATCTAAAAACGCTGGCCTGTGAGTACGAAAAGTTACTGTTCGAGCGCGGTTACTTTGCTTCACGCCCGGAAGATGAGGGCGGCAACGGTGAGAATTTTGTCCTCACCGTGCGTGGCTCGCGGCTGCTGAGCCTGCTGGACAGCAGCATTCCGGGCAACGACCACCCGCGTCAGGTACTGGATGAGCAGGACGACCCGCTGGACGAGGCTACCTTCGATCAGGTGGCTTCCAAGGCACAGATTGCCTGACGCAGGCAACACAAGGCTGGCATTGAGCGCCTGCCGCCGCTGATAATCGGCACTGGATCCACTTCTGCCGAGAACCTGCCATGTCGTTGCCTGATACCGGGAGCGCCCGATGAGCGCCACCCGCCGCAATACCGATGCCTTCGCCCTGCAAGTGATGCTGGTGCTGTGCCTGATCTGGGGCATCCAGCAGGTGATGATCAAGTGGGCCGCGCCGGATATCGCGCCGGTGATGCAGCAGGCCATGCGTTCAGGCATGGCGGCGGTTCTGGTCGGGCTGCTGATGTGTTTTCGCGGCGGTTGGGATCAGGTGGCCAGCACCTGGCGCGGAGGCCTGCTGGCCGGCGCGCTGTTCGGCCTGGAGTTTCTGTTCATTGCCGAAGGCCTGAAGCTGACCTCGGCCGCGCACATGTCGGTATTCCTCTACACGGCACCGGTGTTCACGGCCCTGGGCCTGCACTTCATGCTGCCAAGCGAGCGGCTCAGGCCTCTGCAATGGCTGGGTATCCTGCTGGCGTTCTGCGGCATTGCCTTTGCCTTTGCCGGCGGCGTTTCGTTGGAGCAACTGGACGGGCGCATGCTGCTGGGCGATGCCTTTGGCGTATTGGCGGGCCTGGCCTGGGGGGCGACGACGGTAGTGGTGCGTGCTTCGCGGTTGTCTGAGGCACCGGCAACCTTGACATTGTTCTACCAACTGGCGGTCGGCTTCGTCGGCTTGCTGTTGATTGCCATTGCCAGTGGCCAGGTCACCCACGTGCAGTTCACCCCGCTGTCGATCGGCAGCCTGCTGTTCCAGGGCCTGATCGTGTCGTTCTTCAGCTACCTGACCTGGTTCTGGCTGCTGCGTCGCTACCTGGCCTCGAACCTTGCAGTGTTCTCCTTTATCACGCCCTTGTTCGGGGTGACCTTCGGCGTACTGCTGCTCGGCGAGCCGTTGAGCCTGAACTTCGTACTCGGGGCCGTCATGGTGTTGCTTGGGGTAACGCTGGTCAGCGCTGAGCAGTGGGTGCGCCGGCGCTTGCGCAGCCTGCTCGGCTAGTCGACCACACGCATGCAGAACGGGCGCATTTTCGGCGACACTTGGTCTGTGTTGTGCGCGCGACTACGGCCTATTTCCGTAAAAAAGGCTAAAAGCGGGCTCGACAGCCTGCCGCGCAGGGAGCGGGTGGCGGTGCATCGCCTGCAGGCGCCGTTCGATCAGGCCACCACCTGGCTGATGTGGCGCAAGGGCATGCGCGGGGCAAACTTGAGCGCCTGGATCGATTTGCAACAAGGGGAAACAGTTGCACAGGCGACGGAACTGGCGGTCAGTGCTTGATCAAGATCAAACTTGGCTTTGGTCGTATGTTTTCGACATGCGCAATGTAAGACATCGGGCTATGATCTGTATGAAGCATCGCAGGATTTATTCGCCGTGCAGGCTGACCCGTAAGGGGGAGTTATGAGAAACCATCTGTTCAACTGGCTCCACGACCTGGCCGCTGCCCTGGGCCTGATCCCGCCACCGCTGCAGCCGGTGCCGATCCCTACCGACGAAGAACAGCGCAAGCGCCAGCAACGTCGCTAAAACACATTGGCCGCCGCATCATTGCTGATGCGACGGCCGTGGTGCACCTGCCTGTCAGGCCAGGTTGACGGCGCCTACCGGGCGGCGCGACATCAGGCTGATTACCACAAAGCTCACCAGGCCGATCGCCAGGCTATAGTAGATCGGCGTGTTGGCATCCATCCCATCCTTGATCATGAACGCCAGGGCAGTGACAAAGCCCAGGGTCATGCTGGTGATCGCCGCCGCAGTGGTGGCGCGTTTCCAGTAGATGGCGCCGATCAGCGGAATCAACATGCCGCCCACCAGCAGGTTGTAAGCCAGGGTCAGGGCGCTGATGACATCGGTTACCACCAGGGCGATGCCCAGTACGGCAATGCCGGTCAGCAGGGTGAACAGGCGGTTGATGCCCAGGCTCGACTGCTTGCCGCCGCGCAGCTTCGGCAGCAGGTCTTCGGTCAGAACGGTGGAGGCTGCCAGCAGGCCGGCACTGGCGGTCGACATCATCGCGGCCAGCGCAGCGGCAATCACCAGGCCGCGGATGCCATCAGGCAGGGCGGATTTGACGATCGCGGCAAAGGCGTTGTTGGCGTTGTCCAGGTCCGGCAGGAGGACATGCGCGGCCATGCCGATCAGCGCGCACACCAGGCCGTAGATCACGCAGTAGACACCTGCGGTGGTGCCAGCGTACTTGGCGACCTTCTCGTCACGGGCGGTGAACACCCGTTGCCAGATGTCCTGGCCGATCAGGATGCCGAAGAAGTAGATCAGGAAGTAGGTGATGATGGTGTCCCAGCCGATGGTGGTCAGGCTGAAGTTGCTCGCCGGCAGCTTGGCCACCAGTTGATCCCAGCCACCGACCTTGTACAGGCAGATGGGCAGCAGGACGAACATCAGGCCGACGGTCTTGATCACGAACTGGACGATGTCGGTCAGGGTCAGCGACCACATGCCGCCGATGGTCGAATAGACCACTACCACGCCACCACCGAGCAGGATCGCGCCCCAGAACGGCAGGTCGAACAGCACTTGCAGGACGGTGCCGATAGCCAGGGTCGAAGTCACCGCGATCATCAGTGCGTAGGCAAGCATGATCACTGCACTGGCCTGGCGGGCCATGGGGTTGTAGCGTTTTTCCAGCACCTGGGTGACGGTGAAAATCTTCAGGCGCAGCAGCGGCTTGGCCAGGAACAGGTTCAGGGCGATGATGCCCAGGCCCAGTGCCGCGCACAGCCAGAAACCGGAAATCCCGTGGACATAGCCCAGGCGAACGGTGCCGACGGTAGACGCGCCGCCCAGTACCGTGGCGGCCATGGTGCCCATGTACAGGCTTGGGCCGAGGTTGCGCCCGGCTACCAGGTAATCTTCATGGGTTTTTGCCCGGCGCATGCCGAACCAGCCGAGCGCGAGCATGCCGGCCGCATAGATCAGAACAACGAATATGTCCAAGGCCATGGGTGTCTCCAATTATCTTTATTATGGTGAGATCGACCCCGGCGCCAGGCAAGCCTGACGCCAGGTCATTCGTCTACTCAGTGGGCCGTCGCTGCGGCCCGACTGTCATGGCTCCTGCCCTGTTGCAACTCCTGGTGTACAACCGTTAGCGGCGAACCACGCCCGGCAGTGCACAGAGCATTTCGTACAGCAGGTTGGCACCCAGCAGCGAGGTGTTGCCGGTGGTGTCGTAAGGTGGCGAGACTTCCACCAGGTCGCAGCCGATCAGGTCCAGGCCCTGGCAACCGCGGATGATTTCCATCGCCTGGATGGTGGTCAGGCCGCCGATTTCCGGGGTGCCGGTGCCGGGTGCCCAGGCCGGGTCGATACCGTCGATGTCGAAGCTCAGGTACACCGGGCCGCCGCCGACTTTCTCGCGCACTTCTGCCATCAACGGCTCCAGCGATTTGTGCCAGCACTCTTCGGCCTGGACCACACGAAAGCCCTGCTTGCGGCTCCAGTTGAAGTCTTCAGCGGTGTAGCCCTGGGCGCGCAGGCCGATCTGCACCACACGGTCGCAATCCAGCAGGCCTTCTTCGACGGCGCGGCGGAAGGTGGTGCCGTGGGCGATCTTCTCGCCGAACATGTGATCGTTGACGTCGGCGTGGGCATCGATGTGCACCAGCCCGACCTTGCCGTGCTTCTTGTGGATCGCCCGCAGGATCGGCAGGGTGATGGTGTGGTCACCACCCATGGTCATGGGGATGACATTGTGTTCGAGGATCTCGTCGTAGGCTTCTTCAATGATCCGCACGGCGTCGAGCAGGTTGAAGGTGTTGATCGCCACGTCGCCGATATCGGCAATCGACAACGAATCGAAGGGCGCAGCGCCAGTGGCCATGTTGTACGGGCGGATCATCACCGATTCAGCGCGGATCTGCCGTGGGCCGAAGCGGGTGCCGGAGCGCAGCGAAGTACCGATGTCCAGGGGAATACCGATGAACGCGGCATCCAGGCCTTCGGCGCTAGGCAGGTGAGGGAGACGGAGCATGGTGGCGATGCCGCCGAAGCGCGGCATTTCGTTGCCGCCCAGTGGTTGGTGCAGAATCTTGTCCACGGTCGGGCCTCATCAATTCGATTGTTGTAGTTGTTGGAACCTGTCTGGCTGGCCTGGGACAAACCCTGAAATGCCGGCAAGCAGGTGCATTGCGGCAGAGTCTGCAAAAGGTAGTGGGTGAAAAGAATCGCTACAGGCAAATACTTAGTTCAGGTTTTTCTGAACTAATGCCGGGGATGGCGTTAGAATCCGGCCACCTGTTGCCCTGCGGACCGCGATCAAATGGCCTCTGCCTTGCCTGACCTGAAACTCCTGCGCATCTTCGTCAGCGTCGTGCGTCATCAGGGGTTTGCCAATGCCCAGCGCGAGCTGAACCTGTCGACCTCGGCCATCAGTACCTACATGAGCCAGCTGGAGGCGGCGCTGGGCATCGTCCTCTGCCATCGCGGCCGCGGCGGCTTCAGCCTGACCAGCAAGGGCGAACTGTTCCATCAGGAGACCTTGCGCCTGCTGGCGGAAATGGACGGCTTCGAGCAATACGCGGCGGCGCTCAAGGGCGAATTGCGCGGCACCCTCAACCTGGGGGTGATCGACTCCACCGTGGGTGATCGGGCCCTACCCCTGGCCGAGGCGATCGGTGCCTACAGCCAGGAACACCCGGCAGTGCATTTGCACTTGTCGGTATCCAGCCCCTACGAGCTGCAGCTGGGGGTGCAGGACAACCGTCTGGACCTGGCCATCGGTGCCTTTTCCACACGTATGAGCGGGCTGGTGTACCAGCCGTTGTACCGTGAACAGCATTGGCTTTACTGCAGCAACCGCCACCCGCTGTTCAACGAGCGGCGCATTCCCGAGCAGGTGATTACCCAGCAGCGCATGGTCGGTCGTGGCTACTGGAGCCAGGCGGAGCTTGCCCGCCACGGCTTCAAGCACAGCGCGGCGACAGTGGAAAGCATGGAGGCGCAACTGATCCTGGTGTTGTCGGGCGCCTACATTGGCTACCTGCCGGAACACTATGCCCAGGCTTGGGTCGACAAGGGGGATTTACGGGTGCTATCGCCGGCGACCTTCGGCTATCAGGCGCCGTTTTCCATGATAATTCGCCGTGGCCGCAGCCGCGAACCCTTGATCCAGACCTTCCGCGACTTGCTCAAGGCGCAACTCACTCCTGCCTAAACGAAACGGCCACTGAAAAATTTAGTCGCGGCTGCAAAAAATCCTGAAAATATCGGCCGCAACCCCGTAATCGCTCTGCTAAACCTGTATTGGCTTGATGAAATTTCCCATCATTTCCTAAGCAGGGATCGCCCAGATGCGCATGAATTTGCCCGTCACTGAGCATGAAAGAGTCTTTCCGAGCGAACAGCGGCTGATTTCCACGACAGACCTCAACAGCCGCATCACCTATTGCAACGACGCCTTTGTCGCCATCAGCGGTTTTACCTACGAAGAATTGCTCGGTCAGCCACACAATCTGGTGCGTCATCCGGACATGCCTCCCTCAGTGTTCGGTCATATGTGGGAAACCATCAAACAGGGCAAACCCTGGATGGGCGTGGTGAAAAATCGTTCAAAGAATGGCGATTTCTATTGGGTCAGCGCCTACGTCACGGCGATTTACGAGAACGGCCGGATCAGCGGCTATGAGTCAGTGCGTTCGGTTCCGACCCGCGAGCAGATCCGCCGGGCCACGGCCCTGTATGCACGACTGCGCCAGGGTCGTGGCCCGGTTCCGCTGGCGGCGCGGCTGGGGGCCGCCCTGGAACAGGGCTGGCCGCTGGTGGGCGCCGCTGTTCTTTCTGCTATCAGTTACCTATGGCTGCCGCAATACGTTGCCCTGGGCGTATTGATGGCCAGTTTGCTCAGCGCCTGGTACCTGATCGAAGCGCGGCACAACCGGGTGATCCGTCGTACCCTGGACGAACACCCGAAAGCCTTCACCAGCCCCTTGGTGGCCCTGACCTATAGCGACAACAGCGGCCTGCAGGGCCAGCTGGACCTGGCAATCCTCAGTGAAGAAGCGCGCCTGCAAACCGCGCTGACCCGCCTGGTGGATGCCGGCGTGAGCGTGAAGGCGCGTGCCGCGCAGTCTTCCGACTTGTCGGGCGCCCAGGCGCAACTGCTCGATCGCCAGCGCAGCGAAACCGACCAGTCGGCCACGGCCATTGCGCAAATGGCAGCGACCATCCAGGAAGTTACCCACAACGTGCAGAGCACCGCCACGGCGGCTTCCGACGCTGATCATCTGGCCCAGCAGGGCAGCGACCTAGCGCAGCAAAGCCTGCGCGCCATGGGCAGCATGGCCGAGGCGGTCAGCGACATCGGCCAGGCGGTCAATGCCCTGGCGGACCAGACCCAGTCGATCGGCAGCGTGGTCGATGTCATCACCTCGATTGCCGAGCAGACCAACCTGCTTGCGCTCAATGCGGCGATTGAAGCGGCGCGGGCCGGTGAGCAGGGTCGGGGCTTTGCCGTGGTCGCCGATGAGGTGCGCTCGCTGGCCCAGCGTACCCGCACTTCGACCGAGGAGATCCACCAGATCATCGCCTCGTTGCGCGCCGGAGCCGAGCGGGCGGTGTCCAGTGCCAGCAAGGGCGAGCAAATCTCTCGCGACAGTGTGCACAGCGTCGAGGCGGTGCAGTCGGCGTTGGTGGGGATTACCCAGGCGGTCAGCCGCATCACCGGCATGAGCCAGCAAATGGCGACCGCCTCGGAACAGCAGAGCCATGTCGCCGAGGACATCAACCAGCAGATCACCCGCATTGCCCAGCTCTGCGATCACAGCGCCGGGCAGGCCAAGCAGGGCGCGGAGATCAGCCAGGACCTCGAACGCATGGCCGACTATCTGTACGGTCTGGCAGAGCGCTTCAACCGCTGAAGCTTTATCGTCTCTCCCACAGGGAAGTGGGCTTTTTTCGGGACTGCTGTGGCACACTTTGCCCGCTCAGGAGAACCCGATGTCCAGAATCCACTGCGAGCGCTGTTTGCGCCCACAAGCTCATTGCCTTTGCCCGCTGATCCCGTCGCTCGACAGCCGCACCCGTGTGCTGTTGCTGCAGCACCCCAGTGAAGTGCGCCATGCCCTCAATACCGCGAAGCTGGCAGCGCTTGGCTTGCGCAATGCGCAGTTGCAGGTGGGGGAAGTGTTCGAGGATCTGGCTGAGCTGCTTGAGGCGCCGGGGTATCGCAGCGTCTTGCTGTTTCCGGGGGATGAGGCGCAGCCCTTGGTCGCTTATGGTGATGACCAGGATGATCGACCGTGGCAGTTGGTGGTGCCTGATGGTACCTGGCGTAAAGCGAGCAAATTGCTGCATTTGAATCCGTTGCTGGGCGCATTGCCGCGGGTGACCCTGGCCCAGGTCCAGCCTTCGCGCTATCGCCTGCGCAAGGCGCCGCAGCCGGGCGCGTTGTCGACCCTGGAGGCGGTGGTGCAGGCGTTGAACGTGCTGGAGGCGCCGCAGAACTTTGATGCGCTTTTAAAGCCGTTCGAGGCGCTGATCGAGGGGCAGATCGCGGCGATGGGGCGCGAGACGTACGAGCGTAATCATCTACGTTGAGCCACTGCGAGCGCTTCGCGCTCGATCGCTGGCAAGGCCAGCTCCCACAGGACCGGTAGACACACTCACTGTGGGAGCCGGCCTTGCCGGCGATGGGCTGCGTACAGCAGCCCTCGAACGCTTCAGCGTTCGCGCATCGCCTCGGTACGTGCCTTGAGCACCGGCTTGAGCAGGTAGTCGAGCACGCTCTTGTTCCCGGTGATGATATCCACCGTCGCGGTCATGCCCGGAATGATCAACAACGGCTTGTTGTCACCCCCCAGATGGTTGCGGTCGGTACGCACCTGGATCAGGTAAAAGGCATTGCCCTTGTCGTCGGTGACGGTGTCGGCGCTGATCAGTTCGAGCTTGGCCTTCAGGCCGCCATAGATGGTGTAGTCGTAGGCGCTGAACTTGACCATCGCCGACTGCCCGGGGTGCAGGAAGGCGACATCTTGCGGCCGCACCTTGGCCTCGATCAGCAGGTTGTCTTCCAGCGGCACGATCTCCAGCAGGTCGCTGCCGGGCTGGACCACGCCGCCGATGGTGTTGACCTTGAGCAGCTTGATGATCCCGTGAACCGGCGAAACCACCGTGGTGCGGGTCACCCGGTCATCGATGGCGATGCTCGAGGCAGTGATCTTCGACAGGTCGGTGCGTTTTTCGTTGAGCTCCTTGGCAGCTTCCGAACGAAACCCGGCTTCGGACTCTTCGATCTTGCTCTTGATCTCCGCTACCGCCGCTTCGGCCCGGGGGATCGCCAGGCTGGTGGCGTTGAGCGAGCCGCGGGCTTCGACGGCGCTGCGCTTGAGACGCAGGATCTCCACCGGTGAAATCGCCCCGGTGCCGACCAGCGGCGTCGACATGTTCAGCTCCTGCTGCAACAGGGCCAGGGCAGAGCGGTATTGCTCGACCTTGGAGCGGAACTCGGCCAGTTCCTGGGTCTTCTGCCGCAGTTGTTCGTTGAGGGTCTGCTTCTCGCTGGTCAGGCGACGCTGGCGTGACTGGTACAGCGACAGCTCGTCTTCAGCCACCTGCGGCGCCTTGCTGCGCACTTCTTCGGAGAGCTGGAACGGCCGGCCTTCGGCTTCGGCTGACAAGCGCTCGACCTGGGCCGTGAGGGCAAAACGGTCGGCCTCGCTCTCGCCCTTGTTGGACTGAAACCGGGTGTCGTCCAGGCGCAGCAGGGTATCGCCCTTGTTCACCATCTGCCCTTCGCGCACGAAGATCTCGGTAACGATGCCGCCTTCCAGGTTCTGGATCACCTGGACCTTGCTCGACGGAATGGCCTTGCCTTCGCCCATGGTCACTTCATCGAGCACGGCGAACTTGGCCCAGAGCAGCGCTACCAGTAACAAAGCTGCAGCCAGCCATACGGTAATGCGTGACAGGCGCGGCGAGTCCTGCAGCGTGGCGCCGGCCACATCGGGCATGAACTCGTGTTCGGCGGTCTTGCCGAAACTCTGGAAGTAACTGCGCAGGCCTTGGCTTACGGACATGGATGGACCCCCTAGAGTGCCGCGCCAACGCGGCCTTTGCGCAGTGCATCGATGACCGCTTCCTTCGGTCCGTCGGCAACGATCCTGCCGTTGTCCAGCACCAGCAGCCGGTCGACCAGGCTGAGCATCGAGGTGCGGTGGGTGACCAGCAGCAGGGTCTTGCCCTGGACCCAGCCATGCAGGCGCTGGCGCAGTTGGTCTTCGCTGCTGTTGTCCATGTGGCTGGTGGGTTCGTCGAGGATCATGATCGGCGGTTCGAGCAGCATCGCCCGGGCCAGCAGCACGGCCTGGCGCTGGCCGCCGGAGAGCAGTTGGCCACGCTCGCCCACCGGGCGGTCGAAGCCTTGCGGATGTTGCCGGGCCAGCTCGCTGACGCCGGTCAGCTCGGCGACTTCGAGCATCCGCGCATCACTCACATAGCGCGCGCCAAGGGTCAGGTTGTCGCGCAAACTGCCCGCCAGCAGCGGCAAGTCATGGGCGACGTAGCCCAGTTGGTGACGCAAGTCGGCGATGTCCAGTTGGCGCAGGTCGAGATTGTCGAGCAGGATCTGCCCTTCGTCCGGGGCATAGAAACCCATCAGCAGGCGCGCCAGGGTGCTCTTGCCGGAACCGCTGCGGCCGATGATGCCGATACGTTCGCCCGGCTTGACGCTGAAGCTGATGTCATTGAGGGCGGCAGCGTTCTGTCCGGTGTAGCGAAAGCTCACATGGCTGACGTCGAGGGCGCCGTGCAACTGGGTGCGTTCCAGCGGCTGCTGGCCGGCCTGGCGTTCCTGGGGCAGGGCCATCAGCGCATCGGTGCTGCGCATGGTCAGTTGTGCCTGCTGGTAGCGGGTAATCAGCCCGGCGATCTGCCCCAGCGGTGCCAATACCCGGCTGCCGAGCATATAGCTGGCGACCAGGGCGCCGACGCTGAGGTTGCCGGCGATGATGCTGTAAACCCCGGCAACGATGGTGGCCATGCCGCAGAACTGCTGGATGAACAACGTGCCGTTGGTGGCCACGGCCGAAAGGTTGCGGGCGTGGGCGTCGAGGCGGGTGAGGGCGCCGTGGGTACTTTCCCACTGGTACTGGCGCTCGCTTTCAGCGCTGCAGGCCTTGAGGGTCTCCAGGCCGCCGAGGGTTTCGATCAGCAAGGCCTGGCGCACGGCGCCAAGGGCCAGGCTTTTTTGCACGGTGTCGCGCAGGCGTATCTGGATGAACAGGGCGAAGACAATGGTCAGCGGAAAGGCGATCAGCGGGATCACCACCAGCCAGCCGCCGAGCAGGCCGATCACTGCCAGCATCAACACCACGAAGGGCAGGTCGATGACGCTGGTCAGGGTCACCGCGGTGAGGAATTCACGCAGGCCCTGGAAGTCATGAATGCTCTGGGCAAAGCCGCCGACCGTGGCCGGGCGGGCTTTCATCGACATGCCGGTGATGCGTTCGAACAGGGTGGCAGAGAGAATCAGGTCGGTCTTTTTTCCGGCCTGGTCGAGCAGGTGGGCGCGGACTACGCGCAGGGTCAATTCGAACAGGGTGCCGATCAACAGGCCGGCACTCAGCACCCAGAGCGTCGAGGTGGCCTGGTTGGGCACCACCCGGTCGTAGGTCTGCATGACGAACAACGGCACCATCAGCCCCAGCAGGTTGATCAGCAGGCTGGCGAGGATGGCGTCGCTGTACAGCCAGCGCGAGAGTTTGAGGGTGTCGCGGAACCAGGCGTTGACCCGCGGCATCAGCGGGGCCCGCAGGTCTTCCAGTTCGTGGCGGGGGCGGGCGAACAGGGCTTCACCGGCGTAGGCTTCAAGCAGTTCTTCGCGGCTGACCCACTGCTCGCCGCCTTCGGCTTCGCAGGGCAGGATCAACGCCCGGCCATCTTCGCCCCAACGGCGCAGCACTGCGCAGCGACCGTCCTTGAGCAGCACCAGCACTGGCAGGTTGAGCGCCGAGATTGACCCCAATTCACGCCGTAGAACCCGCGCCTGCAGCCCGGCCCGTGCTGCTGCCCGGGGCAGCAGCTCAAGGCTCAGGCGTTGCTCGGGCAGGGGCAGGCCGGCACTCAGACCGGCGCGACTGACAGTGCAACCATGCAGCTTGCAGAGGATCAGCAAGCCATCGAGTAACGGGTCATCGAAACTCTGGCGCGGATCTAATGCCGAGCTCGCAGGTTGCATGCTGGTCAAGGTCGCCTACTCCTGCAGCGGGTGGAGGGGATTAGCGCATATCGGGCAAGCGCGCCTCGCTCTTCACTTCGCTCTTGGCGATCGCTTCGGGGGGCAACGAGATGCGCTGCTTGCTCAACAATTCACCCATGTTGGCCAGGACCCGGTACATGGAGAACTCTTCGGTGTAGCGCACTTCGGTGTAGCGGCGGTTGGCGTTGTACAGCTCGTTTTCACTGTCGAGCAGGTCGAGCAGGGTGCGCTGGCCGAGGCCGAACTGGTCTTGGTAGGCCGCGCGCACGCGGGTGGAGGTCTCGGCGTATTCGCGGGCCGCCGGCAGTTGCACGCGGGCGTTGTTCATGGCGTTCCACGACAGCGACAGGTCCTCGGTAAGCTGGCGCAGAGCGTTGTTGCGGATGTCCATGGCCTGGTTGATCTTGTGCGCATCGGACTGCAGGCGGGCCTTGTCGCTGCCACCACGGAACAGGTTGTAGTTGAGCTCGACACCGGCCTGCCAGTCGTTGTTGTCATGGCCGACCTGGCCTGCGGTGTTGTTGTTGGCACCGGTGGCCAGCACCGCGTCCAGACGCGGATAGAACGGCGACTTGGCCACTTCGTATTGCTGCTCGGCCGCATTGACATCGGCCTGGGCGGATTTCAGGTAGGGGTTGTTGTCGAGCATGTTCTGGCGCGCAGCCCCCAGGTCGCCAGGCACTTCGCCCTTGATGGTCACCGGGGTTTCCAGCTCATCGGCCGGGCGACCGACGACGCTATAGAACCTGGCCTCGGCATCGGCCAGGTCGACCTCGGCGGTGTACAGGTTGTTTTCCGCCAAGGCGCGACGGGCAGTGGACTGGTCGCGGTCGGCGATGCTGCCGACGCCACGCTCGCTACGCAGGCCGATCTGGTCGTTGACCCGCAGGTGCGCTTGCAGGTTGTTCTTGGCCAGGGTCACCAGCTCACGGCGTTTGAGCACCTCGAGGTAAACCTCGATGGCGCTCAGGGCGACGGACTGGGCGGTGGCCTGGGTGTAGTAGGCGCGCGAGTTCACCACCGCTTCCGTACGGCCGACTTCGTTGGCGGTGTTGAAGCCGTCGAAGAGCATCTGCCGCAGGCGCAGGTCGGACTGGGTGTAGGTCAATGTCTCTTTATTATGGTCGCGCGTGCCGTCGACATTGGTGCCACGGGTGTTGGTGTTGTCGGAGCGCTGGCGCCCATAGCCGGCCACCAGGTCGACTCTGGGGTAGTAACCGCCTCTGGCGAACTTCACATCTTCATCGGCCGACAGCCGGCTGTTCTTGCTGGCTCCAATTTCCGGATGTTGATCCACGGCGTTTTGCACAGCCTCATTAAGTGACATCGCCTGGGCATTGGTACATGCCATGGCCAACAGAATTGCGCTGGTGATGGGGGTCAAAACGCGCATGGGTTACTTCTCCCTGATTTCTAATAATGGTCCTGCGGTTCGTCAAAAAAGTGACGAAAACCTGAGGTCAAACCGTATCAGGCTTGTAACAACAGAGCTAAGAACATTTACGCGCGCAGCTAAGAAGATTTTTTCATAAGAGTTATGCGAAAAAAAACTTATGCGGTCTAAGAAATCCGCGACATTGTTCATATCAGGCAGCCCGTGGAATAGCGCTAGAGGGCATTTTTCGGGCGTCAGAGAAAGTTCCCGTGTTTTTGCAGCAGAGGGCATGGATGTAGCGGAGGGGATGGAGGCGGGGCGAAATTTGGCGACAATTTTTTGGCATATGTCACAAGGCCACTTCGTTCAACCACTTTCACCGCAGCACTGACAGGCGAAGTTGTTGATTTCATTGAAATCACGGCGTACTGGCAGGCTGTTTTCAGCGCTGGCCCGGGGTAATCCCGTCGGGTTGGGCACGCGATAGTTCAGCGCACGCTTGTTGCAATCAACCGATTTGCAGTGGAGGAGTGCGCTCATGGCTAAGTTAATCGGTATCGTCAGCAAGGTAGTGGGCGAAGTCTTCGCTGTGGGCAGCGATGGCAGCCGCCGGCCTCTGGTCGAAGGCGATAAGGTGTATGCCGGCGAGCAGCTGGACACAGGCCTTGCGGGCGCTGTCGCCGTCCACCTGCAAAACGGTGCCGAACTTACCCTCGGCCGCGGTAGCAGCCTGACCCTGACCCCTGAGCTGCTGGCGAACCAAGCGCCTCATGTCGAGACGTCGGAGTCGACGACCCCCAGCCAGGCACAACTGACTGATGTCGAGAAACTCCAGCAAGCCATCGCCGCCGGCGCCGACCCGACCCAGGAAGCCGACCCGACTGCGGCGGGGCCGGGCACTGGCGGTGCGCCGGGTGCACTGGGCGGCGGGCATACCTTCGTCATTCTCGATGAGGTGGCCGGGCGGGTAGATCCGCAGATTGGCTTTCCCACTGCAGGCTTCAACGGTTTTCCCGAGTTGCCGGAGCTGGACGTCGGCCTGATCAACAACAATGACGATGCACCGCCGCTGCCTGCGGTCGACAACCCGGTCAACCTCCAGGGGCTTGATGTCGAGGGTGGCGAGTTGTCGTTGAACGAGGCCAATCTGGCCCAGGGTTCGGCCAGTGATCCGGCGGCCCTGACCCGGGGTGGCAGTTTCACGGTGCAGGCACCTGATGGGGTGTTCAACCTCAATGTCGGTGGCATCAACATTGTTACTGCTGGAGCGGTGACTGGCGTTGGCCAGTCGATCACCACCGGCCTGGGTAATGTGCTGACCATCACCGGCTACGATGCTGGCAGCGGCGTGGTCAGCTACAGCTACTCCTTGAGCGGAGCCGAAAACCACCCAGGCGGCGCTGGCGCCAATGGGCTTGGCGAAAGCATCGCGGTACTGGTCAGTGACACCGATGGCGACGTAGCCAGTGGTTCGCTGGATATCTCCGTGATTGACGATGTGCCGCAGGCGATGGCCGATACCAATGCCGTCACCGCCACGGAAAACCAGCTGACCCTTACCGGCAACGTGCTGACCAACGATGTGCAGGGCGCAGACCGGGTACCGAGCGGGCCGATCACTGCCGGCACCTTCGTTGGCACCTACGGCACGCTGGTGCTGGCGGCCGATGGTTCCTACACCTATACGCTCAACACTGCCGATCCGGACTTCATCAACCTGCATGGCGGTGGGAATGGCATCGAGACCTTTACCTACACCCTGACTGATGCCGATGGCGATGATTCCAGCGCCAACCTGGTGTTGAACGTCAGCAACCTCAATGATCCGGTGGAGCTCAACGGGCTGAGCATCAACGGCGGCGAGCTGGTGCTGTTCGAGAAAAACCTGGCGGACGGCAGCAGCCCCGACGCGGCGGCGCTGACCCAGAGCGGCACTTTTACCGTGACCGCGGCTGATGGTCTGCAGGCGCTGACGGTTGGCGGCATCAATGTGATCAGTGCAGGGGTGGTCAATGGCTTCCCGCAATCGGTCACGACCGCACTGGGCAATACCCTGACCATCAGCGGCTACAACCCGGCTACGGGTGAGGTGACTTACAGCTACACCTTGAACGCCAGCGAGGCGCATGCCACTGCCAATGGCAGCAACACCCTTGGCGAGAGTTTCAACGTTGTTGCCACCGACAGCGATGGCAGCAGTGCGAACATGAGCATCGATGTTTCCATCCTCGACGATGTACCGACGGCGGCCGGCGATACCAATGCGGTGACTGCCACGGAAAATCAGCTGACCCTGACCGGCAACGTGCTGACCAATGATGTGCAGGGCGCAGACCGTGTACCGACCGGGCCAATCACCGCCGGCACCTTCGTCGGCACCTACGGCACCCTGGTGCTGGCCGCCGACGGTTCCTACACCTACACACTCAACACCAATGATCCGGACTTCTTCAACCTGCACGGTGGTGGTAACGGCATCGAGACCTTTGCCTATACGCTGACCGATGCCGACGGCGATGCGTCCACCGCCAACCTGGTGCTGAACGTCAGCAACCTCAATGATCCGGTGACCCTCGATGGCCTGAATGTCGAGGGCGGCGAACTCACCGTTTACGAGAAGAACCTCGGCGACGGCAGCAGCCCGGATGCGCCGGCCCTGACCCAGACCGGCAGCTTCACCGTGACCGCACTCGACGGCGTGCAAACGCTCACCGTCGGCGGCATCACCGTGGTCAGTGGCGGCGTGGCCAGCGGCTTCCCGCAGTCGGCGACCACGGCCCTGGGCAACACCCTGACCATTACCGGTTACAACCCGGCAACCGGCGTGGTCAGCTACAGCTACACCCTGGTGGACAACGAAACCCATGCCGCAGCCAATGGCATCAACAGTCTCGGTGAGAGCTTCACGGTCAGCGTGACCGACACCGATGGCAGTACCGCCAGTGGCGCCATCGACGTCAATATCGTCGACGACATCCCGACCGCAGCGGGCGATACCAACGCGGTCACTGCCACAGAGAACCAACTGACCCTGACCGGCAACGTGTTGACCAATGACGTGCAGGGCGCAGACCGTGTGGCGACCGGGCCGATCACCGCCGGCACCTTCGTCGGCACCTACGGCACCCTGGTGCTGGCGGCCGATGGTTCCTACACCTATACGCTCAACACCAACGATCCGGACTTCTTCAACCTGCAGGGTGGTGGTAACGGCATCGAGACCTTTGCCTACACGCTGACCGATGCCGACGGCGATGCGTCCACCGCCAACCTGGTGCTGAACGTCAGCAACCTCAATGATCCGGTGACCCTCGATGGCCTGAATGTCGAGGGCGGCGAACTCACCGTTTACGAGAAGAACCTCGGCGACGGCAGCAGCCCGGATGCGCCGGCCCTGACCCAGACCGGCAGCTTCACCGTGACCGCACTCGACGGCGTGCAAACGCTCACCGTCGGCGGCATCACCGTGGTCAGTGGCGG
>NZ_OPYO01000026.1:0-50967 GCF_900275665.1 Pseudomonas sp. JV241A | reverse complement strand
CCCTGGTGGACAACGAAACCCATGCCGCAGCCAATGGCATCAACAGTCTCGGTGAGAGCTTCACGGTCAGCGTGACCGACACCGATGGCAGTACCGCCAGTGGCGCCATCGACGTCAATATCGTCGACGACATCCCGACCGCAGCGGGCGATACCAACGCGGTCACTGCCACAGAGAACCAACTGACCCTGACCGGCAACGTGTTGACCAATGACGTGCAGGGCGCAGACCGTGTGGCGACCGGGCCGATCACCGCCGGCACCTTCGTCGGCACCTACGGCACCCTGGTGCTGGCCGCCGACGGTTCCTACACCTATACGCTCAACACCAACGATCCGGACTTCTTCAACCTGCAGGGTGGCGGTAACGGCGTCGAGACCTTTGCCTACACGCTGACCGATGCCGACGGCGATGTGTCCACCGCCAACCTGGTGCTGAACGTCAGCAACCTCAACGATCCGGTGACCCTTGATGGCCTGAACGTCAACGGTGGTGAGCTGACGGTCTACGAGAAGAACCTCGGCGACGGCAGCAGCCCGAACACGTCGGCCCTGACCCAGTCCGGCAGCTTCACCGTGACCGCGCCCGACGGCCTGCAGACCCTGACTGTCCAGGGCATCAGTGTGATTACCGGGGGCGTTGCCAATACCTTCCCGCAATCGGCAACCACGGCCCTGGGCAACACGCTGACCATTACCGGCTACAATCCGGCCACCGGAGTCGTCAGCTACAGCTACACCTTGCTCGACAATGAAGCGCACCCGAGCGCCAATGGCACCAACAGCCTGAGTGAAAGCTTCACGGTGACCGCCACTGACACCGATGGCAACACCGCCAGCGGCTCTATCGACGTCAATATCGTCGACGACATCCCGGCCGCAGCGGGCGATACTAACGCCGTCACTGCCACCGAGAACCAGCTGACCCTCACCGGCAATGTATTGACCAACGACGTGCAGGGTGCAGACCGCATTCCAGCCGGGCCGATTACTGCTGGTACCTTCGCTGGCACCTACGGCACGCTGGTGCTGGCCGCCGATGGCTCCTACACCTACACACTCAACGCCAACGATCCGGACTTCAAGAACCTGCACGGTGGCGGCAACGGCATCGAGACTTTCACCTACACCCTGAAGGACGCCGACGGCGACACCAGCACCGCCAACCTGGTGCTGAACGTCAGCAACCTCAACGATCCGGTGACCCTTAACGGCCTTAACGTCAACGGTGGCGAGCTGACGGTCTACGAGAAGAACCTCGGCGATGGCAGCAGCCCGAGCAATCCGGCCCTGACCCAGACCGGCACCTTCACCGTGACCGCGCCCGACGGCCTGCAGACCCTGACTGTCCAGGGCATCAGTGTGATTACCGGGGGCGTTGCCAATACCTTCCCGCAATCGGCAACCACGGCCCTGGGCAACACGCTGACCATTACCGGTTACAACCCGGCGACGGGTGTGGTGACTTACACCTACACCTTGCTCGACAACGAGAATCACCCTACGGCCAACGATACAAACAGCCTGAGCGAGAGCTTTACCGTCACGGCCACCGATACCGATGGCAGCACGGCAAGCGGTTCGATCGATGTGAACATCGTCGACGATGTACCGAAGGCGGTTAACGACACCAACGCGGTCACTGCCAGCGAAACGCAACTGACCCTGACCGGTAATGTGCTGACCAATGACGTTCAAGGTGCCGACCGCGTAAGCGGGCCGATTACCGGTGGAACCTTCGTCGGTACCTACGGCACGCTGGTGCTGGCTGCCGATGGGTCCTACACCTACACCCTGAACGCCAACGATCCGGATTTCATCAACCTGCCCGGTGGCGGCACTGGGGTCGAAAACTTTACCTACACCTTGCGCGATGCCGATGGTGACACCAGCACCGCGACACTGAAGCTCAATGTCAGCAACCTTGATAACCCGGTGACCATTGACGGCCTCAACATCAACGGTGGTGAGCTGACCGTTTACGAGAAGCACCTCAGCGACGGCAGCAGCCCGAATTCACCGGCCCTGACCCAGACCGGCAGTTTCACCGTAACCGCCCCTGACGGCCTGCAAAGCCTGACCGTCGGCGGTGTCAGCGTCGTCAGTGGCGGTGTGGTCAATGGCTTCCCGCAAAGCGGCACCACGCCATTGGGCAATGCCATCACCATCACCGGCTACAACCCGGCGACCGGTGTGGTGACGTACAGCTACACTTTGCTCGACAACGAAAACCATCCCAACGCCAATGGCACCAACAGCCTGAATGAGGCGATCACGGTTGTTGCCACTGACAGGGATGGCAGTTCAGCCAATGCCACCCTTGATGTGAACATCATTGACGACGTGCCAAGCGTGGTCGGGGCCGAACGTTCGGTGACGCCGGGGCAGGTGGATTCCAACCTGCTGCTGATCATCGACGTGTCCGGCAGTATGAACGAAGCTTCCGGCGTACCGGGGCTGACCCGCCTGCAACTGGCCAAGCAGGCGATCAACGCATTGCTCGACAAGTACGACGAGATGGGCGATGTGAAGGTGCAACTGGTGACCTTCTCCAGCGGTGCCGACCAGCAATCGGCAGTCTGGGTGACCGTCGACCAGGCCAAGACTATCGTCAACGGCCTGAGCGCGAACGGCTCGACCTATTACGACTCGGCGATCGATACGGCGCAATCGGCCTACACCACCGGTGGCAAGATAGCCGGGGCGCAGAACATCGTGTACTTCTTCTCCGACGGTGCTCCGACCTCGGGGCATTCCATTACCGCGCCTCGGGAAGCCGCCTGGGAGACTTTCCTCGACAACAATGGCGTCAAATCCTATGCCATTGGCCTGGGCGGCGGCGTCAATGCCGAAAACCTCAATCCATTGTCCTACGATGGCAGTACCCACACCGACACCAATGCTACCGTGGTCACCGACCTCAGCCAGCTCAACTCGGTGTTGTCCGGCACCGTGCAGGGCGCGCCGATCACCGGCAGCCTGTTGAGTGGCGGAATCCTCGGCGCCGACGGCGGCTTCATCAAGTCGCTGCTGGTCGACGGCACCACCTACACTTACGATCCCAAGGCCAATAATGGCCAAGGCAGCTATACCGCCAGTGGAACCGACCGTGGCAGCTTCGATACGGTGACCAACACCTTCAACATCAAGACCGTGCTCGGTGGCACCTTGCTGGTCGACATGGATACCGGTGAATTTACCTACACACCGCCGAAGGACACTGGCAGCACCAGGACGGAAAACATCGGTTTCACTGCCAGCGACAACGACGGCGACCTGAGCAGCGCCAACCTGGTGGTGAAGGTCTACACCAACACCGCGCCGGTAGCGGGCGCCGATCACATCATCAGCAACATCCTCTCCAGCAGCATCGTGGTACCGGCCGCGGCACTGCTGGCCAATGACAGCGATGCCAACAATGACCGACTCAGTGTGGCTTCGACGACCACCTTCGAAACCGGCTGGGCAGCCAAAGGCGCCGGCTTCACGGTGGGCAGCGCAACACCGCCGCAGGTCAACTTCAGCAGTACCGGCAACTCGGCTGCCAACCAGCTCCGGGACCTGCCGCGCAGCGCTTTCAGAGGCCCGGCCAACGCCATGACTGCCGCGCTGATCGTCAACGGCTACCTGGGCAACGTGACCGCGAACAATGCCAACGACGAGGACGTGCTGACGGTCACCTTGAAAAAAGGTGAGACCCTCAAGCTGGATCACGACCGGCCGACGGGCAACATCCTGATGGAGTGGAAGGATGAGAACGGCAGCTATCAGACCATCGCTGACGGAAACACCTTTACCGCCAGTCATGATGGTGTCTACAGCATTCACCTGGTCAACCTGACCAACACGTCGGGCAGCAACGTCAACAACGCTGAAAACTATGCGTTGACCATGACAGTCGACTATTCCAACGCGCAAAACGAGACCTACAACGGCACCTATACCCTCAGCGACGGGCATGGCGGCAGCAGCACTGGCAATGTCGACATCACGTATCAGGAGGGCAACACCCTCACCGGTACCGGCGGCGACGATACCCTGCTGGCAGGCGCCGGTAATGACACCCTCAATGCCGGTGCCGGTAATGACGTCCTGATCGGTGGGGATGGCAACGACTTCCTTTACGGTGGTGACGGCAATGACCAGCTGATCGGTGGTGCCGGCGATGACCTGCTCGACGGTGGCGCAGGTATCGACACCGCCAGTTATAGCGGTGCCGCCAGCGCCGTGACGGTCAACCTCAATACTGCCGGTGGACAGAATACCGGTGGCGCGGGCACCGACACCCTGGTGGCGATCGAGAACCTGATCGGTACTGACTACAACGACACCCTGACCGGCAACGGCAATGCCAACCTGCTCCACGGCGGCCTGGGCAACGACACCCTGATCGGTGGCGGCGGCGACGATGTACTGATCGGCGGGCCGGGCAACAACACGCTGACCGGCGGCACCGGCAGCGATACCTTTTTGTATCAGCAGGGCAACACCGGCCATGACGTGGTCACTGACTTTACGCCTGGCACCGATCATCTGGACCTGTCGCAACTGCTGCAGGGTGAGAATACGACGACAGCGTCGCTGGATGACTACCTGCACTTCAAGGTCACCGGCAGTGGCGCCAGCGTGGTGTCGACCATCGAGGTCAGTTCGGTAGCGGGGGCGGCTCCGACCCAGACCATCGACCTGGCAGGGGTAAACCTGGCCCAGCACTACGGCGTGACGGCAGGGGCGGGCGGGGTGGTTGCGGCGGGGCAGGACACGGCGACGATCATCAACGGCATGCTCAATGATCATTCGTTGAAGGTGGATACCGTCTGACGGTGTAGGCCTGTGGGAGCTGTCTCAGGACGGGCGCCGCAGGGTCTTCTGCCGCAAGATGTAAATGCTCACCAGCACCGCGCTGGTGAGCATGAAGCCCCGCGCCCAGATCAGCGGCACCAGGTAGCAGGACAGGCCAATGCTCAGCCACATCAGGGCGATGGCGTAGAGCTTGCCTTTGAGGGGAATGCCTTCGCCGCTGAGGTAGTCACGAATCCACGGCCCGAGCCGCGGGTGGTTGACCAGCCAGTGGTGAAAGCGCGGCGAGCTGCGCGCAAAGCACGCAGCGGCCAGGAGCAGAAACGGGGTGGTGGGCAGTACCGGCAGGAAGATCCCGATCACCCCCAGCGCGACGCTGAGCCAGCCGGTGGCCAGCAGCAGGTAGCGCATTGACGCCGACTCAGTGGTGGCGAGGTTTGAGCAGGGCTGGCTTCTCGTCCGGTGCGTGCAGCAGCAGGTACAGCGCGGTGAGCGCTTCCGGGATCTGCACAATCATGTCGTCCATCAGGTTGGCATCGCTGGCGATGTCGGCGAACTCAGGCTGCTCATCAAACAGGCCGGAACCGACCATGATCGGCAGGAGCATCTCGCTGACTTCTTCTTCAGCCGATTCGAACCAGGCCTCTTCGCGCAGGAACACGCCCTCCATGAAGCCGATGCACCAGCCGCGCAGGTCGGAGTCGTCCGGATCGTCACCCAGGTCGAGGTCGCATGGCAGCTCGAACTCTTCGTCGCTGGCCAGCTGGCGGGCGATGTGGGCCTTGAGGGCGAGCAGGGTGGCTTCGATGGCTTCGCGCTCGGCGTCGTCCTTGTAATGCGGCTCTTCGGCGAACAGGGCGTCGATCCATTCGCGGTCCGGGACCGACTCGGCACAGATCGACAGCGCGGTCATGTAGCCGTGGGCGGCAACGTAGTCCAGCGCCTCTTCGTGCAGCTCGTCGGCGTCGAGGAAGGCTTGCAGGCGGGTCAATTGCTCGGCGAAGGACATTACGGGGCTACCTTGGGAATAAACGATACTGAATTCTAGCACCTTGCAGCGCAAACGAGGCAAAGGAAGACGTCTATCGCAGAGCATCCTGCGCGGGCGCAGGCTCCGGTATAATGCCCGATTTTTATCCCGCGACCCTCGCAATAACGGGGGCGGGTAAAAACCGCTTACGCATTTTTGAGTGTGGCAGGCGGGTTTTTCGTCCAGCCTGTGCCCAGGATGGTTCTGCGATTTTTGGAGTTTTTATGCTCGAACAGGCTCAGCGCGTCCTCAAGGACATCTTCGGTTACGACAGCTTTCGGGGGCGCCAGGGCGCGATCATCGAATGTGTGGCCAAGGGTGGCGATGCGCTGGTACTGATGCCCACCGGCGGCGGCAAGTCCCTCTGCTTCCAGGTCCCGGCCCTGCTGCGCCCGGGCCTAGCGGTGGTGGTGTCGCCTTTGATCGCGCTGATGGATGACCAGGTGGCGACCCTCGACGAGCTGGGCGTCGCCGCCGCCTCGCTGAACTCCACCCTCAGCGCCGAGCAGCAGCGCGAACTGGCCGGACGTATCCGCCGGGGCGAAGTGAAGATGCTCTACCTGGCCCCCGAACGCCTGGTGCAGCCGCGCATGCTCGACTTTTTGCGTACCCTCGACATCGCCCTGTTCGCCATCGATGAAGCCCACTGTGTGTCGCAGTGGGGCCATGACTTCCGCCCCGAGTACCTGCAACTGGGGCAACTGGCCGAACTGTTCCCCAATGTGCCGCGCATCGCCCTGACCGCCACCGCGGACATGCGCACCCGTGAAGAGATCGTCACCCGCCTGCACCTGCAGAACGCCGAGCGCTTCCTGTCGAGTTTCGACCGGCCGAACATTTTCTACCGCATCGTGCCCAAGGAGCAGCCGCGCAAGCAGTTGCTGGCGTTCCTCGGCGAGCGGCGCGGCAACGCCGGTATCGTCTACTGCCTGTCGCGCAAGAAGGTCGACGACGTAGCGGCCTACCTCTGCGAGCAGGGCTTCCCGGCCTTGCCTTATCACGCCGGCCTGCCTGCCGAGACCCGGGCGTCCAACCAGCGGCGCTTCCTCAACGAGGAAGGCCTGATCATGGTTGCCACCATCGCCTTCGGCATGGGCATCGACAAACCCAACGTGCGCTTCGTCGCCCACCTGGACCTGCCCAAGTCGCTCGAGGCCTACTACCAGGAAACCGGCCGTGCCGGTCGTGACGGCCTGCCCGCCGACGCCTGGATGGCCTACGGCCTGCAGGACATGGTGATGCTCAAGCAGATGCTGCAGAACTCCGAGGGTGACGAGCGTCACAAGCGCATCGAGCAACACAAGCTCGACGCCATGCTTGCCCTGTGTGAAGAAACCCGCTGCCGTCGCCAGATCCTGCTCAACTACTTCGATGAAGAGCTGCCGCAGCCGTGTGGCCACTGCGACAACTGCATCGATGGCGTGCAGACCTGGGATGCCACCGAGCCTGCGCGCCAGGCGCTGTCGGCGGTGTACCGTACCGGTCAACGCTATGGCGTCGGTCACCTGGTGGACGTATTGCTCGGTCGCGATAACGAAAAAATCCGTAACTTCGGCCACGAGAAGCTGGCCGTGTATGGCGTTGGCAAGGACCGTTCCGAGCACGACTGGCGCTCGCTGTTCCGCCAGCTGGTGGCACGCGGTCTGGCCGACATCGACCTCGAAGGCTACGGTGGCCTGCGCCTGTCCGACACCTGCCGGCCGTTGCTGCGCGGTGAAATCAGCCTCGAGCTGCGCAAGGACCTCAAGCCACAAACCAGCAGCAAGGGTGGCAGCAGCAGTGGCGGCAGCCCGGCCAGCCAGCTGGTGCGTGGCGACGAGCGCGAGCAGTGGGAAGCCCTGCGCGCGCTGCGCCGCAAGCTGGCCGAAGAGCACGGCGTACCGCCTTATGTGATCTTCCCCGACTCGACCTTGCTGGAGATGCTGCGCAGCCAGCCCACCAGCCTCAGCGAGATGGGCCGGGTCAGCGGCGTGGGTGCGCGCAAGCTGGAGCGTTACGGCGACGCTTTCCTCGAAGTGCTGGGCGGCGGTGTCGAGGCGCCGAAAATCGTCACCGACCTGCGTCACGAACTGGTCAGCCTGGCCCGGGCCGGCATGACCCCGATGCAGATCGCCGGGCAGTTGAACTGCAGCGAAAAGAACGTCTACAGCCTGCTCGCCGAAGCCATTGGCCGCCAGGAGCTGTCGCTGGACCAGGCCCTGGACCTGCCGGAAGACCTGTTGGGCGAGATACAGGATGCCTTCCTCGATGGCGAAGGCGAGTTGCCGCCGGTGTCGGCCATTGCCGAACAGTTTGGCGGGCGAGTACCTGAAGGGGTGCTGTATTGCGTGCGCGCGGCACTGGCCGCCGAATTCGAGATGTAAACCCGGCTTTGTCATCATTTATAACGATTATCGAGCCACCGGCAGCTGTATGAGCCTTGCCTGTGGCTCAAGGTCATGGTTAGCTGACTAATAATTAGTTCTGATAATGAGTTTCTCTATGCCGTTGACCGACCAACACAAATTCGGGATGCAGCTGGCACACATGTCCCGCGGCTGGCGTGCCGAACTGGATCGCCGCCTGGCCGGTCTGAACCTGTCTCAGGCCCGCTGGCTGGTGCTGCTGCACCTGGCCCGTTTCGACGAGGCGCCGACCCAGCGCGAACTGGCCCAGAGCGTCGGCGTCGAAGGCCCGACCCTGGCCCGTCTGCTCGACAGCCTGGAAACCCAGGGCCTGGTTCGCCGGCAGGCGGTGCTTGAAGACCGCCGGGCGAAAAAAATTCTTCTCTGCCCGCCGGCCAAGCCGCTGATCGACCAGATCGAAACCATTGCCAATGCCTTGCGCGCCGAGCTGTTTGTCGGTGTCGATGAAGAGGAGTTGCGCGTGTGCATGCGTGTCCACGCGCGGATCCTCGCCAACCTGGAAAAGTCCTGATCACCCTCAGAAGGTGTGACCGAGATTGAGGTACAACGCCTTCTGATTCTCGCTGTTGGCCCCGTAGCTGAAGTTCAGCGGCCCCAGGGGCGTCTCGAAACCGACGAAGATGCTGGCTGCATTGATGTAGCCACTGTCGAACTCGTTGTCGTTGTTCCAGGCCCGGCCGCGCTCCAGCGAGCCACCGAGGTACAGCGGGAAGTCCAATGGCAAGTAGGCGCGCGGGGTCAGGCGACGGTAGTAGACCATGCGCATCAGGCTGACGTTCTGCCCGGACACCGAGTCCTGGCGAAAGCCCGACAGCTGCCGGGCGCCGCCGAGCACGAAGCTTGAGGTCACCACCTCGGCGTCATCCAGCGTACGTCCGTACTGGCCGCCCAGCACCCAGGTGTTGGGGCCGCTGCTCATGGCCTTGTCCAGCTTGAATGCCCATTGCCGGTAGCGCTGGTCGGATCCCAGACCCTCGTCGTACTGGCGCAGCACCAGGTTGATGTCCTCGCCACTGTGGGGGAAGTAGACGTTGTCAAGGGTGTCGAACGAGTACTTGAGCTCGTAGAAGCCTTCGCTGAAGCTAAATCTTGGCAGGTCCTGATCGCCGATCCGGACATCGGCCTTGCCCCAGGCCTGGCCGACGCCGAAGCGCACCTCGCCGCTGTTGCCGATCTGTCGTCCGAGGTTAAGACCGAAACCATACCGCTCCAGGCGGTATTCGGCGACCGGGTCATCGTCCAGGGTTGCCTCGATATTCTGCGAGCCCAGGTTCAGGTAGGGGGCAATGAAGTAGCGCGAGCCGGCATCCAGCGGCTGGTAGAACTCGCTGTAAAGCTCCTGCTGGTCGCCGATCTGCGCCCGGGTCAGCCATTCGGCCCCGAGCGTGTTGATGCCATTGACCCGGTAGCTGGCGCCGATGTTGAAGGCGCTGTCGCCGCGCATGTCGTCCGACAGGTTCAGGCCCAGACGCAGGTAGTCGGTACCGCCTCGACGGCCGCGCGCGTTGATCACCAGGGTGTTGTCAGCACCTTTGTGTACCACCCGGTATTGCACGCGATCGAAGTAGTCCAGGCCATAAAGGGTACCCATGTCGGTCTGCAGGCGGTCCAGCTCCAGTGGTTCGCCGATGGGTTGGCGAATGTAGTAGCGGATCACGTCGTCACTGACCTTCGAGTCGTTCTCGATACGGATCGCGGTGATCACCGGGGTGCGCTGGCTGGGCGAGCGCGCGGCCAGCAGTTCGCCGTCGCTGGCTTGCGGGCGCTTGAGCACTGCCAGGCGCGCGTCCAGGGCGCGCGCGGCTCGGTAACCGGCGTCGATCATGTCCTGGGCCCGGCCGAAATCGGTGACGCCGAAGCTCGACAGGGGGGGCTGGATGAGGATGTCGTCGCGGTGCAGGGCCGCCAGTTGCTCCTCGGAGTTACGCCGGGTCATGAGAGTGATTGACTGGTTGAGCACATCAACCACGGTCGCCAGTTGCTTGCGGCTGCGTAGCGGGGTACCGATATCGACGACGATCGCCACGTCCACGCCCATCTCGCGCGCGACATCCAGGGGAATGTTGTCGACCATGCCGCCATCGACCAGCAGCCGGCCATCCAGCTCGACCGGAGCGAACACCGCCGGGATCGACATACTGGCGCGAATCACCTGGGGCAGGTGGCCACGGCGAAATACCACTTTTTCGCCGCTGGCGATGTCGGTGGCGACGGCGCGGAAGGGGATCGGCAGCTTGTCGAAGTCGCGGGTGTCGCTGGTGTGGGCGAGCATGCTTTCCAGCAGCAGCGCCAGGTTCTGGCCCTGGATCACCCCCAGCGGCAGGCCCAGGCTGCCGTCGTCGCGAAAGCTGAGTTTCTGTTTGACGAGGAAGTCGCGGTCGTCCTGTTTACGCCGGAACGGCACGTCCTTGCGCGGCGGCGCGTCGGACAGCGCCTGCTGCCAGTCGATGTTCAGGGCGAGTTTCTCCAGCTCGTCGATCTTGTAGCCGGAGGCGTACAGGCCGCCGACCACCGCGCCCATGCTGGTGCCGGCAATCGCATCGACCTTGATGCCCTGTTCCTCCAGGGCCTTGAGTACGCCGATATGGGCCAGGCCGCGGGCAGCACCGCCGGAGAGCACCAGGCCGACTTTCGGTCGGGGCGCTTCGGCTGCCAGCAGCGGGAAGGAAACGAACATCAGCAGCAGGGATAACAGCAGGCGGTGCATCATGGCTCTCGGAGCGAAGGCTAAAGACCGCTAGTATAAGCGTGCCCACATGTCAGGAGACCTTCAGTGTATGTCCGCGCCTAAACCGGAAATTGTCATTACCTACTGCACCCAGTGCCAGTGGCTGCTGCGTGCCGCCTGGCTGGCCCAGGAACTGCTGAGCACCTTCAGCGACGACCTGGCCCGGGTGGCCCTTGAGCCCGCCACCGGCGGCACCTTCCGCATTACCTGTGATGGCGTGCAGATCTGGGAGCGCAAGGCCGATGGCGGCTTCCCGGAAGCCAAGGTGCTCAAGCAGCGCGTGCGCGACCAGATCGACCCGCAGCGCGACCTCGGCCACAACGACCGGCCCTGACCCTCAGCCTTCTACGGCCGCGGTCTTGCTGATCTGGCTGCCGGCCGCCAGACGGCTGGAAATGACGATGGCGAGGATGATCAGGACGCCGCCCAGGAGCATGCGCAGGGTCGGGGTTTCGGCAAAAATCAGCCAGGCCATGGCAATGCCGTAGACCGGCTCCAGGGCAAAGACCACTGCGGCGGTGCGCGCCTTGATCACCGCCAGGCTGGCGACGAACAGGCTGTGCGCCACACCTGTGCAGAATACGCCGAGCAGGCCGATCCACAGCCAGTCCATGGCGCTGACGGCGCCCAGCGCTGGCGCCGCCGCCGGCAACAGGCACAAGGCGACCACGGCGTTCTGGCACAAGGCTGCCTGCACCGCCGGAATCCGCCCGGAGCCGGCGCGGTTGGTCAATGACAGCAGCGAAAACAGCAGGCCCGAGAGCAACGCCCAGAGCAGCCCGCCGGTGGCCTGGCTGGCCAGGTCGAAGTCCGGGGTTACCAGCACCAGGCCGATGCTCACCAGCAGCACCAGAACGATCTCGTTGCTGCGGATGCGCTCGCGAAACAGCAGCCCTTCGAGGATCACGGTAAAGGCCGGGAAGCTGGCAAAACCCAGGGTGGCGATGGCGACGCCGGCGACTTTCACGGCGATGAAGAAACTTACCCAGTGCCCGGCCAGCAACACCCCGCCGAGCAGCAGACGGCGCCAGTCTTGAGCCTGCAGGGGCTGCCAGGCCTTACGCGCAAATCCTGCGAATATGGCCAAGGCCAGCACGGCAAAAGCGGCCCGGCCGAAGACGATGATTGCAGGCGCGGCGCTGGCCAACTTGCCGAACACGCCGGTGAGGCCGAAGAACAGTGCGCCGATGTGCAGGGCGCCGAGGGCAGTGCGGTGATTCATGGAGATCCTTGTGGTAGGCCAGGGCAGCGGCGCCAGTTTACGAGCCGGGCGCTGGCGCTGTCTGTCGCGGTCCTCGCGTCAATTGTCTGCAGAGTCGCGCCGCAGGGCGCCGGGGGAGCGGCCAAAGGCCTTGAGCATGGCGGCGGCAAAGGCGCTTTGCGAGCTGTAGCCGACCTGGCAGGCAATCTCGCCGATCGGCAAGCAGGTATCGCGCAGCAGTTGCCGTGCACGCAGCAGGCGGCGCTGGCGCACATAGTCCATGGGCGTGACCCCGCATTCGGCCATGAACCGCGCATGCAGGCGCGCGCTGGACAGCCCGGCCAGGCGCGCCAGGTCGGCCACCTGCAGCGGGTAGGCGGCGTTCTGCTCGATATGGGCGTCGAAGCGCGCGTAGGGCAGTGACCTTGTTGTCGCCGCCCGCGATGCGTCACTGCTCAGACTGGCCAGCAGCAATACCGCACCTTGCTGGGCAATCAGCGGATCGTTGATCGGGCTGGCCGCCAGCCAGTCGACCAGTTGCTGCTGGCGATGGTCCAGGTTCAATGGCCCGGCCCGCTCCAGCAGGCGCTGGCTGGCGTCCAGGTGCCCGCCCAGACACTGGCTCAGCCAATTGTCGGTGGGGATGTCCAGCACCAGGCAGTCGCTGCCGGCAGCACTGCCGCAGGTGTGGTGGCGGCCGGCCGGGACCACCATCAGTGCCTGGCGGTCAAGCCGCGCGCCGCGGCCTTCGACCTCGAATTCCAGGCGCCCGCGCAGGCCGAACACCAGTTGCGGGTGTTCGTGGCTATGGGCGATCAGGTCGTGGCGATAATGGCGCAGGGAAAGTATCGAGCCGCTGCTCATCGAAAGGTCCTCCGGCAATCGCCGCAGTGTACAGGCTGGGAGGCGGGCCGGGCATGTCATCAGATCGACACCTGGCGGTCACGGTCGATTCACCGCCGGTTGGCAAGCTGGCGCAAACCTTCCCGGAGCCTGCCGATGACCCGTGCCGAGCTTGCCAGACCCTCGCGCAAACAGCGCGTACGCACCTTGTGGATATCGGACGTGCACCTGGGTACCCGGGATTGCCAGGCCGAGCACCTGTCGCAGTTCCTCAAGGGCTACCAGGCGGACCGCATCTACCTGGTCGGCGACATCATCGATGGCTGGAAGCTGCGTGGCGGCATGTACTGGCCCCAGGCGCACACCAACGTGATCCGCCGTCTGCTGACCATGAGCAAGCGCGGCACCGAAGTCATCTACGTCACCGGCAACCATGACGAGTTCCTGCGCCGCTATTCCAAACTGGTGCTGGGCAACATCCAGCTGGTCGACCAGGCCGAGCACCTGACCGCCGATGGCCGGCGCCTGCTGGTGATTCATGGCGACCAGTTCGACGTGATCACCCGCTATCACCGCTGGCTGGCGTTTCTGGGCGATTCGGCCTACGAGTTCACCCTGACCCTCAACCGCTGGCTCAACCACTGGCGTGCGCGCTATGGCTATGGTTACTGGTCGTTGTCGGCGTACCTCAAGCACAAGGTCAAGACCGCGGTCAGCTTCATCAGCGACTTCGAGGAGGCCATCGCCCATGAATGCGTCAAGCGCGGTTTTCACGGCGTGGTCTGCGGGCATATCCACCATGCCGAGATCCGCAAGGTCGGCGAGGTGGATTACCTCAACTGCGGCGATTGGGTCGAGTCGTGCACGGCGCTGATCGAGCACTGGGATGGCACTATCGAACTCTATCGTCTGGCGGACGCCCAAGCCGAAGCCGCCCGGCGCCTGGCCGGGCTCGAAGAGCTGGTTGATTCAGGCAGTGGCGGCGGGTTGTTGTAGCGCGGCCTTGTAGATCGACTGCCGGGGCTGGGCGAACAGGCGCTGCAGCATCGGTTCGAAGAAGCTCAAGGGCTGGCTGTCGTAGCCCGGATCGAACGCCGCCGCATCGTAGCGGGTGCAGAACTCGATGGTTTGCTGGTATTGCGGATGGTCCTGGAATTGTTCGCGCAGGTGCCGGTCCATGCCCAGGTGGTGGAAAAAGTAGTAACCCTGGAAGACCCCGTGTTTTTCCACCATCCACAGGTTTTCCGGGCTGATGAAGGGCTTGAGGATGGCGGCGGCGATGTCCGGATGGTTGTAGCTACCGAGGGTGTCGCCGATGTCGTGCAGCAGTGCGCAGACTACATATTCCTCATCGCGCCCGTCGCGCCAGGCGCGGGTCGCGGTTTGCAGGGAGTGGCTCAGGCGGTCGATGGGAAAGCCGCCAAAGTCGCCGTCGAGCAGGCGCAGGTGCGCGAGGATGCGATTGGCCAGCTGGCTGGTATAGGCCCTGAAATCATCGGCGATGATCGCCCAGTCCTGCTCGGTACCGTCCTGCATGTGGATAAAACGGGCCTGCTGATTCATCGGCACTCCGAAGCGCGGTGTTTCAGGGCACTCTACCCCCACCATCGGTCGGGGCAGTGGCCGCGCGGGACGGGTTTCTGACCTTGCGGGCCGAAATCAGAAGCTGACCTTGCCGCGCAGCATGTCGCGGTACATGGCAAAGTCGCCGATCAGGCTGTACAGCGGGTGCTTGAAGGTGGCCGGGCGGTTTTTCTCGAAGAAGAAGTGGCCGACCCAGGCAAAGCCGTAACCGGCAAAGGGCAAGGCCAGCAGCAAAAGCCAGTTGCCGCTGCCCAGGGCAAAGGCGAGCAGGGCGATGACCAGGCTGGTACCGACAAAGTGCAGGCGACGGCAGGTGGGGTTGCTGTGCTCGCGCAGGTAGTAGGGGTAGAACTCGGCAAAACTGCGAAATTGCTGAGGGCTGTTCACGACACTGCTCCAGGGTCTGGTCGATCTGACGAAGATACACGGCGTGGAGCCTGATCTGAGTCTAGAGTGAGTAACACTACAGAGCAGTGACAATAGGCGCCAATTGAGTATCCTTTGAGTTCGCCGCAGGAGCGGCTTGTCGGTAAGAAAAGAAGCCAGCCATGAGCGAAAGAACCACTTCAGCAAGCTGGGCATCAGGGATCGTCAAGGCACTCGAACTGGAAGGGCTCGATTGCCGTGCCATGTTCAAGCAGCTCGGCCTGGATTTCGCCGCGCTCGATGACCCCGACGCACGTTTTACCCAGGATTCGATGACCCGCCTCTGGCAATTGGCGGTCGAGCTCTCCGGCAACCAGGCGATCGGCCTGAACATGGCGCGGGTGGTGCGCCCGGCATCCTTTCATGTGGTCGGCTATGCGTTGATGTCGAGCCGCACCCTGGCCGAGGGTTTCGAGCGGCTGGTGCGTTATCAGCGGATCATCGCCGAAAGCTCCGACCTTAGTTTCCGTCTGGAGCCCGACGGCTATGCGCTGGTTCTTACCGTTCATGGCGATCACCTGCCGCCCACCCGACACAGCGCCGAAGCCTCGCTGGCCTGCGCCCTGTCGCTGTGCAGCTGGCTCAGCGGGCGGGTGATACAGCCGCGGCGGGTGCTGATCCAGGGCCCGCAGCCCAGGGACCTGACCCCTTACAAGACGGCATTCCATGCCCCGCTGGTATTCAGCGCGCCCTACGATGCGCTGGTGTTCGAACGTGCCGACATGGAGGCACCGCTGCCGACTGCCAACGAAGCCATGGCTGTGCTGCACGACCGTTTTGCCGGCGAATACCTGGCGCGCTTCTCGGAAAGCCGGGTCACCCACCGCGCACGCCAGGTGCTGTGCCGGGTCTTGCCCCAGGGCGAGCCCAAGCGCGAAACCATCGCCCAGGCCTTGCACCTGTCCCAGCGCACCTTGCAGCGGCGATTGCAGGAAGAAGGCACGAGCTTTCAGACGCTGTTGGACGATACCCGCCGCGAGCTTGCCGAGCAGTACCTGGCGCAAGCCAGCATGACCCTGCTGGAAGCCGCCTATCTTCTGGGGTTCGCCGACCCGAGCAACTTCTTCAGGGCGTTTCGCCGCTGGTTCGATATCACCCCGGGCGAGTACCGGGCGCGTTTGAGCGGGGCCGCGGCGGCCCCGGTAGAGAACGAGTCGGTCAGTGACGCCAGAACGCAGGCATACACAGCACCAGCACCGTAATGATCTCCAGACGGCCGAGCAGCATGCCGAACGCCAGGATCCACTTCGCCGCATCCGGCAGGGTGGCGAAGTTGCCGGCCGGGCCGATGGTTTCGCCCAGGCCCGGGCCCACCCCGGACACGGTACTGGCGGCGCCGGTCAGCGCGGTCATCCAGTCCACACCCAGCAGCGACAGGGCCAGGGCGATGACACAGATGGTGATGGCGAAGAAGAACGAGAAGGTCAGGATCGAACGCACGATCTCTTCATCGAGACGGTGGCCGTTGTATTTCTGCTTGATCACCGCCCGTGGGTGGATCAGCTGATTCAAGTTGGCCTTGAGCAGGATGTAGGCGACCTGGAAGCGGAAGATCTTGATGCCGCCGGCGGTCGAGCCCGAACAACCGCCAACGAAGCCCAGGTAAAAGAACAGCATCAGCGAGAAATTGCCCCACAGGCTGTAGTCGCCCAGGGCAAAGCCAGTGGTGGTGACCACCGAGGTCACGTTCAGGGCCACGTGACGCAGGGCGTCGAGCCAGTGCAGGTTGGTGGTGGCCCAGTACCAGGTGCCCAGTACCAGCCAGGTCGCTACCAGCATTGCCAGCAAACCCTGAACCTGCTGATCCTTGATCAATGCCTTGCGATTGCCACGAATGGTCGCCACGTACAGGGCGAACGGCATACTGCCGAGAATCATCACCACCACCGCGACCCAGTGCACCGCCGGCATGTCCCACTTGGCCAGGGACTGGTCGGAGGTGGAGAAACCGCCGGTGGAGATCGCCGACATGGCGTGGTTGATCGCATCGAAGGGGTTCATGCCGGCCAGCCAGAAGGCCAGGGCGCCCAGGGTGGTGATGCCGATGTACACCAGCACGATCGACTTGGCGACCATGTGCGAGCGCGGCATGACCTTTTCCGAGCGGTCCGAGGATTCGGTCTGGAACAGGCGCATGCCACCGATACGCAGCAGCGGCAGGATCGCCACGGCCATGGCGATAAAGCCGATACCGCCGAGCCAGTGCAGCAGCGAGCGCCACATCAGGATGCCCGGTGACATGTTGTCCAGGCCGCTAAGCACGGTGGCGCCGGTGGCGGTGATGCCGGACATGCTTTCGAAAAAGGCGTCGGTGTAGCTGATGTGCTGGGTCAGCAAAAACGGCAGGGCGGCGAAAATGCACACCACCAGCCAGCTGCTGACCGTCAGCAGGTACATGTCGCGCGGGCGCAGGTGCACATGCTCGGGGCGGCCCTGAATGACCAGGGCAAGGCCTGCAATAAAGGTGATCATGCTGGCCCAGAGAAACGACGGCAGATCGCCCGTGCGGTCGAAGATCACCAGGGTGGCCATGGGCACAACCATGCTGATCGCCAGGGTGATCAGGAAGATGCCGATGATGAAACCAATGATCCTTAAGGTCGGCAACGCCATGTGATCTGCTCTGACTCGAAACGGAAGGGCGCCATTCTACCTATGGCCCCCTTTAAGTAAACGCTAGAATAGCCCGACATTTATTCACAAGGGGTAGCCAATGGAGGCTCTCGACGCATTGCTCAACCGTGTTTCGGTCCCACGCCTGATGGAGCCGGCACCCAATGCCGCACAACGCGAGGCGCTGTTCCAGGCCGCGCTGCGGGCGCCGGACCACGGCCAGTTGCGGCCCTGGCGCTTTTTGACGGTAGAAGGCGAGGCGCGGACGAAGCTTGGCGAACTGCTCGCCGAAGCGGTAAAGCTCAGCGGTGAGGCAAGTGAGGCGGCGCTGGACAAGGCCCGGGCCATGCCATTGCGGGCGCCGTTGCTGGTGGTTGTGGTAGCGCGCCTGCAGGATCATTTCAAGGTGCCGGCATCCGAGCAGCGTCTGGCGGCCGGTTGTGCCGCCCACGGTATTCTGCTGGCCGCCCATGCCCAGGGCATCGGCGCGGTGTGGCGCACCGGTGAGCTGTCGTACAGCAAGCATGTGGCCAAGGGGCTGGGGCTGGCGGATAACGAAGAGATCATCGCCTTCCTGTACCTGGGTACCCCGCAGCATGAGCCGCGCACGGCGCCAGTGCTGGCGACGGCTGACTTCGTCAGTGCCTGGGGGTAAGTTTTTGCAGGGGCTGTGCCGCCCCTACCGCCGGCAAGGCCGGCTTCCACAGTGGACCTGTGTGCACCGGACCTGTGGGAGCTGGCTTTGCCAGCGATGGGCTGCGCAGCAGCCCCGGCATTCTCAAGCCTTGCCCGGCCCGACTAGCGGCAATTCCAGCCTGGCCACAAACCCGCCTTCCGGGTGATTGCCCAGGCTCAGGTTGCCGCCGTGGCGCTCCGCCGCCTTGCGCGCAATCGCCAGGCCCAGGCCGTGGCCGGCGGCGCTTTGCCCGGGCGCACGGTAGAACGGCTCACCCAGTTGCGCCAAGTGCTCCGCGGCCACTCCCGGCCCGTGGTCACGCACGCTCAGCACTATCTTGTCGTTATCCCGTACCCCGGTAATTTCAATCGGTTGCCCAACCGGATTGAAACGCACGGCGTTGCGCAACAGGTTATCCAGCGCCCGTTCCAGTAGCGTCGGCCAGCCTTGCAGGTTGAGCCCGGTTTCATGCCGCAGCTGGATGTCCTGCTCCGGCGCACCCAATTGCGCGTCCTTGTGCACGGAGGCCAATAGCGCATCGAGGTCCACCGGCTCGGCCCGCGCCTGATCGGCATCGACCCGCGCCAGCACCAGAATCTCGCTGATCAGCGCTTCCAGGCGGTCGCATTCACGGGTAAGGCGTGGCCACAGGGCCTGGCGCTGCTCGGGTTCGGCACGTTCAGCCAGGGCCAGGGCGATGCGCAGGCGCGCAAGGGGCGAGCGCAGTTCGTGGGAAACGTCGCGTAACAGCTGGCGCTGGCTGCCGATCAGGCTCTGCAGCCGTGCACCCATGCGGTTGAAATCGTTGGCCAGCACGCCGAACTCGTCACGGCGGTTGGCCAGGCGCGCCAGGCTGTTCTGCTGGTAGGTGGTCTGCCCCAGGTCATGCACGGCGCCGCGCAGGCGGCTCAGCGGGCGGGTGATCGACAGCGTCACCAACAGGCTGAACAGGGTCAGCACCACCAGGGCGATCCCCAAGGCACTCAACGGCCAGAGCAAGCTGTCACGGTGCCAGGCGTCCAGCTCCGGGTGCGGGATGCGATAGATCAGCAGGTAGGTCTCACCGCTGTCGGGGCTGGTGTATTCCTCGGTCAGCCGTCGCCATGGCAGGCGCCGGTCATCATTGTGGCGGCGCGCCTCGAAGGCGGCTGCGCGGCGCGGGAAGGTGCCGGGAACCACCGCATCGCCACTGTCGTTGAGCACCTGCACATCGATGTTGTAGCGGCGCTTGCGGTGTTCCAGGTAGTGCTGGGCATATTCCGGCCCTTGCTGCTCATAGCGCTGGGTCCAGTTCTTGGCCAGGGTGTTGAGTCCCGGGTGGCGGCTGAGAATCCAGGCGTCCTGGTTCAACATGTGGCCGAGCAGGATCGACAGCCCGGCAACCAGGGCGATGGCCAGCCAGAAACTGGCCAGGACGCGCCAGAACAATGAACGCAAAAGAGGCACCTCTAACGGAAAAAGCCCGGCCTGCTGGGGCAGGCCGGGCGGGTGGCTGACAGCTTACTGGGCCTTGTTGGCTTTTTCAGCTTTCCAGGCTTTGAACTCGGCCCATTCGGCGCGGCGCTCGTCCTGCTTCTTCGTCATCTCGTCAAACTGCTTTTGCTGTTCAGGTTTGAGCAGGGCGCGAATTTCGGCCTGGGTTTTGTCTTTCTTGGCTTTGAGCTCGTCTTTCAGAGCCTTCTGGTCAGCGGCCGGGAGCTTTTCCAGGTAGCGCTGGGTGATTTCGTGGCGGCTTTTCATCTGCTCGCCCATCAGCGTGCCGATCTGCTGGCGCTGTTCACGGCTCAGGTCCAGCTGGGCGAAAGGCGCTCCACCGCGGTGGTGCTCGCCGTGACGCGGGCCGCCGGCATCTGGCATGGCCATGGCGACGGTGGGCAGGGCGGCAGCGAACATCAGGGCGATAAGGGTCTTGCGCATGGTGACTCTCCTTTCTGAGGCCGGTCGTTACCGGATGTGCCCAGTCTAGGGAGATCAAGGTCAGCGGCGGTCAGGCAAGGGTAAAGCTTGGGTAAAGATGCCTGCGCGCCGCGCTGACATTACAGGCTGTAGTAGTAACCGCGACTGCGCAGGGCGACGATGCGCGGGCGGCCATCGGCGTGCGGGCCGATTTTCTTGCGCAGGTTGCTGACATGCATGTCCAGGCTGCGGTCGTACAGGGTCAGCTTGCGGCCCAGGGCGAGCTGCGCCAGTTCCTGCTTGTCCAGCGGCTCGCCGGGCTGGCGCAGCAGCGCTTCGAGGATGCGGCTTTCGGAGAGGGTCAGGGTCAGTTCGTGCTCGTCGATGCTGACCACGCCACGGGCCGGGCTGAAGCACAGGTCGCCGATTTCCACCTGGCTGGGCGTCGCATTGGGGTGGCTGCGGCGCAGCACGGCGCGCAGGCGGGCGGTGAGTTCGCGCGGATCGCAGGGTTTGGCCAGGTAATCGTCAGCGCCCAGCTCCAGGCCGAGAATCCGGTCCAGCGGCTCGCCACGGGCCGAAAGCATCAGCACTGGCAGTTCGGCGTGTTCGCTGCGCAGTTGCTTGAGCAGCTCCAGGCCGCTGCCATCGGGCAGCATCACGTCCAGCACGACAGCGGCCGGCGCCTGTTCGGCCAGCGCTTTACGGGCGCTATGACCATCGTGGCAGGCACGTACCACGAAACCTTCCTGGGTCAGCCAGCTGCCGAGCAGCTCGCAGAGTTCCTGGTCATCATCAATCAGTAACAGCTCGCTCATGACTCACTCAATTCAACCATTGCCGACGCTTTCTGTGTCCGCCACTGGCAAAGATACCGCAGAGTGCCGCAAACAGGGCAACTGCGCCACCAATCAAAAACCATTGTTGCTGGTCGGTGATGAGTTTCGGCGCAGCGCTGGCCTGCAATTCCTTGAGCGCCAGTTTCAGGCGCTGGTTTTCCTGGCGCAGGCGGGTGAGCTGAGCGCTTTCGCGTTCGCTGTCGGCGTTGTGCAGTTGCTGGACCAGGGTTTCGCGCAGGCGCTCGCTTTCCTTCAGGCGCTGTTGCAGCTCGGTGATCTGGCTGCCGGCACTGAGCGACAGCGGGGTGCTGGAGCTGGCGGGCTCTTCGGCCTGGGCCAATGGGGTCAGCAGCAACAGGCACAGCAGCAGGGACAACGGACCTTGACGCATCGGAACTCCTGATTCCATTGGATGGTTCAGGAGGTTGTCGGCCATCGGGCGAGAATAATGAGCAATTGCGAAGAGAAAGCTGCAAAGGGCGGTGCGCCGGCTCGGCCACCGCCCTTGGGCATTACGGCAGGACTTGCTTGAACGGCTTGACGATGACGTTGGCGTAGACGCCGGCGGCAATATACGGGTCGGCGTCGGCCCAGGCCTGGGCGGCGCTCAGCGAATCGAATTCGGCGACGATCAGGCTGCCGCTAAAGCCTGCGGCGCCCGGGTCGTTGCTGTCGATGGCCGGGTGCGGGCCGGCCAGGACCACGCGGCCTTGTTCCTTGAGCTGCAGCAGGCGCTCGATATGCGCCGGGCGTGCGGCCAGGCGTTTTTCCAGCGAATCGGCTACGTCTGTGGCAATGATGGCGTAAAGCATGTCATTCCTCGTGCTTGGGAGTGGAAGGCGGGGTGGTGGGGTCGCTGTCGTGCAGGTGACGGGACAGGTAGACGCCCTGGGCCACCAGGAACAGCACGGTCATGCCCAGGCTGCCGAATACCTTGAAGTCGACCCAGATGCTCTGGAAGGTGAAGGCGACGAACAGGTTGGCCGCGCCGCAGAACAGGAAAAAGCCGATCCAGGCGATGTTCAGGCGCGTCCATACTGGCTCCGGCAGGGCCAGGGCGTGACCCATGATGCGCTTGATCAGCACCCGGTCACCGATGAAGTGGCTGCCGGTGAAGGCCAGGGCGAACAGCCAGTTGACCACCGGCGCTTTCCATTTGAGGAAGGTTTCACTGTGGAAGGCCAGGGTCAGGCCACCGAACACCAGGCAGGCGACCAGGGTCAGCCACTGGCCTTTCTCCAGCTTGCGCTGACGAAGGAACAGGGCGCCGTAGACCACCAGCGAGCTGATGATCAGCATCGCCGTGGCGCTGTAGATGCCACCGAGCTCGAAGTTGTGCCCGGCGAATTCAACAGCGCGCGGTTCGAGCTTGTAGACGATGAAGAACAGGAGCAGCGGGATGAAATCGATGAATTGTTTCACAGTGGCAGCCAGAAGCAGGATGTGACGGCATAATAACAAACATCAATGACAGCGAAAGCGCCACCTATGAATGTTGATCTGCACTGCCACAGTACGGCCTCCGACGGCGCCTTGTCGCCAACGGTCCTGGTCGCCCGGGCCCATGAGCACGGCGTGCGGATGCTCTCGCTGACCGACCACGACACCCTCGAAGGCCAGCTCGAAGCCCGCGCTGCCACCCAGGCCCTGGACATGCAGTGGGTCAGCGGCATCGAGCTGTCGTGCACCTGGGGCGGGGCGACCATCCACATACTGGGTTACAACTTCCCCCTCGACGCCACGCCTTTACAGGCCGCCGTCGAGTCGCTGCACCGTGGCCGCTGGCTGCGCTCGGAAGAAATCGACCGACGGTTGGCGCTCAAAGGCATGAAAGGTGCGCTCGACGGCGCCCGGGCCATTCAGCAGGAGTTGGGCGACAGCGGCAATGCCCCGGCGCGCCCGCATTTTGCCGAGTACCTGGTGCGCGCAGGCTACGTAAAAGACCGCGCCGAGGCGTTTCGCAAGTGGCTGGGGGCCGGCAAGCTGGGTGATGTGAAACTGCACTGGCCGACGCTGGAAGAGACCGTCGAGACCCTGCGCCAGTCCGATGCCTGGGTCAGCCTGGCCCACCCGATGCACTACGATTTAACCCGCAGCAAGCGCCGCCGGCTGATTGCCGACTATATTCAAGCAGGCGGGCAGGCACTGGAAGTGGTCAACGGCATGATGCCGGCTGAACAGGTAGGCACCCTGTCGATCCTGGCCCGTGAATTCGGTCTGCTGGCCAGTGCCGGCAGTGATTTCCATGGCCCTGGCACCTGGGGCGAGATCGGTGTCTACCGGCCATTGCCAGAGGACCTGCCACCACTGTGGCGCCGATTCAAACATGAGCAGCCTATCGCGGCAGTCTGAACAGGAAGAGAACGTGAGTCAGTTTTTCCAGATTCATGCGGAAAACCCGCAACCGCGCCTGATCAAACAGGCCGTCGAAATCATTCGCAAGGGCGGCGTGGTGGTCTATCCAACAGACTCCTCCTACGCCATGGGTTGCCAGATCGGCGACAAGAACGCCATTGAACGGGTTCGCCGCCTGCGCCAGCTGGACAAGAACCACAACTTCACCCTGATCTGTTGCGACCTGTCGCAGATGGGCCTGTTCGCCAAGATCGACACGGCTACCTTCCGCCTGCTCAAGGCCCATGTGCCAGGGCCGTATACCTTCATCCTCAACGCCACCCGCGAAGTGCCGCGCCTGCTGCTGCACGAAAAGCGCCGCACCATCGGCCTGCGCGTGCCGTCCAACCCGATTGCCCTGGCCCTGCTCGAAGAACTCGGCGAGCCGCTGATGAGCGTCAGCCTGATCATGCCCGGCGAAGACGAGCCGATGACCGACCCCTACGAGATCCGCCAGGCCCTGGAACATCACGTCGACCTGATCATCGATGGCGGCTTTGGTGACCTCAAGGCCTCGACCGTGATCAACCTGGCCGGCGATGAACCGGAAGTGATCCGCGTCGGTTGCGGCGACCCTGCGCCGTTCATGGTCGAAGCGTGAGCCAGGCCACCACCACCGAACCGAGCATCGACCCGCAAGCAGGCGCCCAGCAGGAACTGCCGCTGGTACTGGTGTATGGCGAAGCCATGACCGAGATGCCGGTGGACCTGTACATTCCGCCGGATGCCCTGGAAGTGTTCCTCGAGGCTTTCGAAGGCCCGCTGGACCTGCTGCTGTACCTGATCCGCAAGCAGAACGTCGATATCCTCGACATCCCGGTAGCGGAAATCACCCGCCAGTACATGGGCTACGTCGAACTGATGAAGACCGTGCGTCTGGAACTGGCCGCCGAGTACCTGGTGATGGCGGCGATGCTTGCCGAGATCAAGTCGCGGATGCTGCTGCCGCGCTCCGTCGAGGTCGAGGAAGAGGAAGCCGACCCGCGCGCCGAGCTGATTCGCCGTCTGCAGGAATACGAACGCTTCAAGGCTGCCGCCGAAGGCATCGATGGTCTCAGCCGGGTCGGCCGCGAGGTGATCGTGCCGCGCCTGGACGCGCCGCAGGCGAAGGCGCGCAAGCTGGTGCCCGAGGTCAGCCTGGAAGAGCTGCTGGTGTCGATGGCCGAAGTACTGCGCCGCGGTGATCTGTTCGAAAGCCACCAGGTCAGCCGTGAGGCGCTGTCGACCCGCGAACGCATGAGCGAAGTGCTCGAGCGCCTCAAGGGGGGCGGCTTCGTGCCCTTCGTCGAACTGTTCACGGCCGAGGAAGGCAAGCTCGGGGTGGTGGTGACTTTCATGGCGATTCTCGAACTGGTCAAGGAATCCTTGATCGAACTGGTGCAAAATGAGCCTTTTGCGCCGATCCATGTCCGCGCCCGCGCCGAGTAACAACTGAGCAAGCCCATGAACCTGAATGAACCGCGCGACCTGGCGCCCCTGCTCGAGGCTTTTTTGCTGGCCTCGGGCAAACCGCAATCCCTCGAGCGCCTGTACGAGCTGTTCGAGGAAGCCGAGCGCCCGGAGCCTGCGGTGTTCAAGAAGGCTCTGGAGGTGCTGCGCAAGTCCTGCACCGGCCGCGCCTTCGAGCTCAAGGAAGTGGCCTCGGGTTTCCGTTTGCAGATTCGCGAGGACTACGCGCCCTGGGTCGGCCGGCTGTGGGAAGAGCGCCCGCAGCGCTACTCCCGGGCACTGCTGGAGACCATGGCGCTGATCGCCTACCGCCAGCCCATCACCCGCGGCGAGATCGAAGATGTGCGCGGTGTGGCGGTCAACACCAACATCATCAAGACCCTGCTCGAGCGCGAGTGGATTCGTATCGTCGGTTACCGTGAAGTGCCCGGCAAACCGGCAATGTTCGCTACCACCAAGGCTTTTCTCGACCACTTCAACCTGAAGAATCTCGACGAGCTGCCGCCACTGGCCGAACTGCGCGAGATGGAGCCGGAGCCCGAACCGCTACTGGCGCTGGACGACGCGCCGGTGCCAGCGCATTTGCAGGCCCTGGCCGATGCCAGCGCCGAGCCGGAAGAGCCCCAGGAAGAAACCAGCTTCCGCAGCTTGCTGACCGAGCTGGACGCCATGGAAGAAGGGCTGAAGACCGATTTCGATGACCTGATCGACGAGGCGCCTGCCGACCTTGACGCCGAACCACTGGAAACCGAACCGCAAATGCCGCGCGAGTAACTTCAGCCGCTGGGCGCGAAGCGCCGGCAACTTTTACAATTTCGGCTAGTCTCAGGTGCGTTCACGCCGCGATCAGCGTATGATTCGCGACCCTTTTTGGCGCTTGTTCGCCATACCAGATTTTTGTAAATACACCGGGAGGTGCCCAGCATGAGTGAAAAAGACCTGCAAGAAACCCAGCCATTGCCGCCATCAGGCGAGAAACTGCAAAAAGTTCTCGCCCGTATCGGTGTGGGTTCGCGCCGTGACGTCGAGGCCTGGATCAGCCAGGGCCGGATCAAGGTCAATGGCGTCAATGCCAGCCTTGGCCAGCGTGTCGACCTGCACGATGCGATCTCGGTCGACGGCCGCGTGATCAAGCGCGAAGAAGCCGCTGAAACCGTGCGCCGGGTGATCATGTACAACAAGCCCGACGGCGAGATCTGCACCCGTGACGACCCGGAAGGCCGTCCGACCGTGTTCGACCGCCTGCCACGGCCGAAAGAAGGCCGCTGGATCAATATCGGCCGCCTCGACATCAACACCACCGGCCTGCTGATGTTCACCACCGACGGTGAGCTGGCCAACCGCCTGATGCACCCGTCCTACGAAATGGACCGTGAGTACGCAGTGCGCGTGCGTGGTGAAGTCGACGAAGACATGATTGCCCGCCTCAAGGCCGGTGTCGTGCTCGAAGACGGCCCGGCGCGTTTCACCGATATCCAGGAAGCCCCTGGCGGTGAAGGCTTCAACCATTGGTACCACTGCGTGGTGATGGAAGGCCGCAACCGTGAAGTACGCCGCCTGTGGGAATCCCAGGGCCTGGTGGTCAGCCGCCTGAAGCGCGTGCGTTTCGGTCCGGTGTTCCTCAACTCCGACCTGCCGATGGGCCGCTGGCGCGAAATGAGCCAGCAGGAAGTCGACATCCTCGCCGCCGAAGTGGGCCTGACCCCGGTGGCCATGCCGGCACTGAACCACAAGAGCAAGGACAAGCTCGAGCGCCTGCAGCGCAAGTCCACCCGTCCTTTGGGCCGTGGTGAGCGCGTGCGTAACCTGCGTCCGGCTCAGGATGGCGCTGCTACCGGCGAGCGCCCTGCGCGCCAGCCCCGGGGTGAAGCCGAGCGTCCGGTTCGTCAGCCGCGTGGCGACGAGCGTCCAGCCCGTCAACCGCGTGGCGAGGCCCCACGCAAGGACAGCGGCCGTGGCAGCACCGTGGCCGAGCGCCCGAGCGACATGAACAAGCGCGGCAAGCCGGCGCCCAAGCGTCCGGGCAGCACCCGCAACAAGCCGCGCCCGTAAGTCGGGTGGGGTAGGAGCCAACCTTCGGGTTGGCTTTTTTTTGCCCGAATTTCCTTGTCTTACAGACACTTCCGTAAGGTGTGGCAAGTTTTTAAACCACCTTGTAAATAAATCGTTACAAATACTGGCCGATAAGCGGGCCTTCGGTGCAGATTTTCCCCGCTGTAAACAGAACTTGCCGGAACGCCCGGGCCAGGGCGCTTTACGTGCCCGTCAACGGCTTGTTCGCAAGCCCTGGGAACGGTGAGATAGGCGCCATTGCCGTGTGCAAAGCCGGGCCGGAGAGCCGGGCATTCAATAAGAACAAATGGAGGCGCCATGTACGCCAATTACCCCCCCAGGCTAGAACCCTTCCTCAGGACCGGTGCGTTTTGTCGTCAGACAGTTACGCAACGTGTTGACCCCTGCGCGTCTGTAGGGGTATACAATGCGCCGCGTTTTAACTGTGACCCCAATGCGTACCGCGCACTCTTGCTGACACCCGGCTGATTCGCCCACGGCTTTTGCCCTGGATGGGCAGCAGTTGTCCAAGATCTTCAAGGTAATCACCTTGTTAATTCCGCTGCGCCACGAGCGCGGTGGGTCCGATTCCGTCACAGATAAAAACAAGCAGGTGACTTCGTTCATGAGTGGACAAAACACACATTCAGGCGAGCTGAAACGCGGCCTGAAAAATCGCCATATCCAGTTGATCGCCCTGGGCGGTGCAATCGGTACCGGGCTGTTCCTGGGTTCGGCCGGGGTGATGAAGTCGGCGGGCCCGTCGATGATCCTCGGCTATGCGATCTGTGGCTTCATCGCCTTCATGATCATGCGCCAGCTCGGCGAGATGATCGTCGAAGAGCCGGTGGCCGGTTCCTTCAGTCACTTCGCGCACAAATACTGGGGCGGTTTCGCTGGCTTCCTGTCGGGCTGGAACTGCTGGATGCTGTACATCCTGGTGGGTATGTCGGAACTCACCGCGGTCGGCAAGTACGTGCACTACTGGTGGCCGGAGATCCCGACCTGGGCCTCGGCGGCTGCCTTCTTCATCCTGATCAACGCGATCAACCTGGCCAACGTCAAAGTGTTCGGCGAGGCCGAGTTCTGGTTCGCGATCATCAAGGTCCTGGCCATCGTCGGCATGATCGCCCTGGGCAGCTGGATGCTGGCCAGCGGTAGCGGCGGCCCGCAGGCTTCGGTGAGCAACCTGTGGGAACACGGCGGCTTCTTCCCCAATGGCGTCAGCGGCCTCGTGATGGCCCTGGCGATCATCATGTTCTCTTTCGGCGGCCTGGAAATGCTCGGTTTCACCGCAGCCGAAGCCGAAAAGCCGAAGACCGTGATCCCCAAAGCGATCAATCAGGTGATCTACCGCATCCTGATTTTCTACATCGGTGCCCTGGTGGTGCTGCTGTCGCTGACCCCATGGGACAGCCTGGTCACCAGCCTCGATGCGGCCGGTGGTACCTATGGCGCCAGCCCGTTCGTGCAGGTTTTCTCGCTGCTGGGCAGTGATGTTGCCGCACACATCCTCAACTTCGTGGTCCTGACCGCGGCGCTGTCGGTGTACAACAGCGGTACCTATTGCAACGCGCGCATGCTCTACGGCATGGCCGAGCAGGGCGATGCCCCGGCGGGCCTGGCGAAGATCGACAAGCGCGGCGTGCCGGTGCGTTCGATCATGGCTTCGGCTGCGGTGACCCTGGTTGCGGTGCTGCTCAACTACTTCATCCCGCAGCATGCGCTGGAACTGCTGATGTCGCTGGTGGTTGCCGCCCTGGTGATCAACTGGGCAATGATCAGCTACTCGCACCTGAAGTTCCGCCAGCACCTGAACAAGACCGGCCAGACCCCACTGTTCAAGGCCCTGTGGTACCCCTATGGCAACTACATCTGCCTGGCCTTCGTGGTGCTGATCCTGGGCATCATGCTGCAGATCCCGGGCATCCAGATTTCGGTCTATGCGATTCCGGTCTGGCTGCTGGTGATGGGCGTGTGCTACAGCCTGAAAACCAACCGCAGCAAAGCGGCGGCCGCGGCAACCCCGGCATCGCTTAAACGCTGATTCACCCGGTTGAAAAAAACGCCCCGCTCTGCGGGGCGTTTTTGTTTACAGGTAGATGATCTCGATCGTGGCCGAGCCGTCGAGGTGGATGTCCTGGCGGTTGTCCAGCTCGTCGGTGGCAGCGATCACCGGCATGATGTTGATCGGCGTGCTCAGGTGGCGGATGGCGATCGGGCCGCTAATGTTGTTCTCGACATCGTTGAAGCCGAGCAGGGTGGTGGTGGTCAGCGGTTTGCTGGTACTGCCCGCGGTGCTCCAGCCCGTGCCGCGGGTCGACTGGGTGACGTACACCGCCGGCAACTGGTCGGCGCTGATGTGCAGCGGGTCGATCTGCACCTCGTACAGGCCGATCTTGTTCTCGCTGGCATCACGGCCCAAACCATAGAAGTTAAGGGAGTCGACCACGGCGCTGCCATCGCGGTTGTCCTGCATCAGCAGGGCATAGCGCGCCGGGCTGTCGCACTGGATCGACAGGTTCAGCTGGCGCGTGGGCAGACGCGTGCGTTTGTCGCTGTTCAGGGTCTGCATGCTGATCTTGCCGTAATTCACCACCCCGCCCTGGGACAGCATCGGCGTGCAGGCCGCTGGCTGGATCTGCCATTGCAAGGCAAGTTCTGCATGGCTGCCGGGTAGCGGAGCAACGAACTGCCCGGTTGTACGGAACGCGGTCGACTCGCGCACTTCAAAGGCCTTGGCGGACAGTTCGGCTTCGAATACCAGGTTCAGGCTCAGGCTGCGGCCTTGCACCGCCTTGCCGGCGCGGACGGGGACCATGCCACTACGCGGTTGCCAGCCCAGCGAGCCACTGGCCGGGCCCGGTAGCGCGCCGGCCTGCTCGATCCGGGCCAGGTCGACTCGCTCGCCGTCGACAAAGGCATCCTCGGCACGCATTCGGTAGTGACCGCCAGCGGCCAGTTCGAAGCGCTCGGTATCCAGGGCATTGGCTGTGTAGAACAGGCTCAGGTCGGTGGGTTCGCTGCAGCTCAAGGTCAATTGGGCGGTTTTCTCCAGTAGCGCCAGGCCCGGGCTGCCGGGTTGCAGGCGGGTTCGGTCGAGGGTGCCATAGTCCAGCGGCGCCGGAGTGACGTGCAGTCGGCATTCGCCGGCAATGGCAGTCAGCGGCAGGCTGAAGAGAAGAAGCAATACAAGCTGGGAATTTTGCCGGGTGTTCATGATTTGACGCGTCCTCACCAGAGCGGTGTATGGAAGGACGACACAACGTGTGGCTGCCGTCTGGCGTCATGTCGTCGCGAAAGGGCTTCAACTGCAGGTGCGTTGGACCTGGGTGTAGTAGCTGTCGCTGACGGCGACAGTGTCGGGGTCAAGGGTCACGCGGCACTCGCGGGCCTGGTGGTCGCTGACGATCAGGTGACCGATATCGGCGCTGTTGTCGATGAACACCAGTCCGCCCGGTTGCACCAGGTTGATGAAGCGCCCGCGGTCGTCGAACACCGAAGCGCCACTGGCCAAGGGCTGGCCGCTGTCGTCGAGCAAGGTCAGCAGTACCCGGCGGGTACTCCAGGCCCGGAAACTCAGGCGCGGCACTGCCCCGCGACTGGCGTGCAGCACACCGGCACCCTGGTCGACATTGATGTGGGTCGGCAGGCTCTGGCTGTCTACCTCGACCGGGCTTTTGCCATAGGCGGCCAGCGAGGCGATTACCGCGTTGCCGGCGTAGTCGGTCCACACCGGCCCGCTGGGCGTGCTGGCCTTGACCCCGGAGGTGTCGGTGACCGAAAGGATCGCGAAGGTGTCGCGGATCGGGTAGGGCGAGGGTGTGATCCCGGCGCCATGTACCGCGATACCGCCGCGCAGGCCCAGGTTGTAGTTGGTGTTATCGCCATCGCCGCTGTAGTTCAGGTCCAGTTGGGTGTAGCGCGGTAACGCGGAAAGACCGGCGCTGGCCAGGGTGCTGGAATCGCCCGAACGGTGCTCGGCACCCAGGCGGTAGCCAAAGCTGTCGTTGACCTGTTCGTTGTAGGCAACGGTACTGGTGGTGCTGGTGTCGTTATGGCGCACGCTGCTGCGCAGGCGCCGACGACCATCCAGCGGGAGGCTGGCGCTGAAGTACAGGGCGTCGTCGTTGTAGCCATCGTTGCTTCCGAGGGCTTTTTCTACCGTCGCCGAGAGCGTTACACCGTTGTAGCTGTTGCCCCAGGACAGGAACAGCCGCTGGCTGCTGTCGTGCTCGTAATAAGTGGTTTGCGTGTAACCCAGATTGAGGCTGCCCAGGGTGTGGCTGGCCCAGCGCAGGCTGGTGCTGAACTGGTCGCGGTAGCTGGAGATGAGCTGATCGTTGTCGCGGTAGGTGCTGTCGAGCAATTCGCGGTAGCCGCGGCTGCGGTGGTTGCCGGCCACCAGGCTGCTCCATTGTTCGTGCAGTTGCCAGTTGAGCTGGCCGCCCAGTTGCGCACCTTGTTGATCAAGGCTGCTGGCGTGTGTGCCGATGGCAAAGACTTCAGCGCTGACCCGTGGCGTGAGCGCCGTGCCGAGGCTGGCGCCCAAGCTGCGATAGCCCTGGGCGAGGATCAGGCCGCTGCTCAAGCTTGAGGTATTACCCAGGGCGCCGGTCTGGCCCAGGCTCACCACCGCCGGGTCGTCCGTGCCATGACCATGACTGCGCACCACGCCGGCGCCGACACTGTAACCGCTTTGCGGGCGGGCGCTGGCCGCCAGGCTGGCCGGCACGCGAAAGCGCCGTTGCTCGCCATTGGTCTCGATCACCGTTACTTCCAGGTCCGAGCGCGAGGTAATGCGCGGTATGTTAGTGAGGGTGAAGGGCCCGGGCTGCACCACCGTGCTGTACAGCAAGGCGCCGTTCTGGTGCACCTCGACCCGCGCCTGGCTGTTGGCGATGCCTTGTACGCTGGCGGTGTCCAACTGTGACAGCAGGCCGTACTCGGGAGTGACCTGCGCACCGATGATCTGCGCCCCGTTGAGCACCGGGTTGACCAGGCTGATCTCGCCGGCCTGGAACAGGCTGCGCTGCTGGGCGAAGCTGCGTTGCACATAGGTGTCGAGCATTTCGCTGCGCACCTTGCCGTCGAAGCGGCTGTGCACCTGGCGGCTGCGCAGGATCCAGTTGTCCAGGTTCACCCCCACTTCGGTGTTGGCTGCGGCATAACGGCTGGATTCACCGTCATAGCGGTTGAACGAGCCGAAGATGTCATAGTTCAACAACCCGGCGACACCGCCCTGGCTGTAGCCATCGGACCATTGTCGTTCGTCCCGCAGCGCCTGGTCCGGCACGAACAACCGCACTTGGTGCTGACCGGGTTGCAATTCGACCTGGGCCTGGGGGAAGGCCGTGCCCAGGGCCCGGCAGTCCGGGTCGGTGGGCATGTCCTGTTCATCCAGGGTGGTGGACCATTCGGCGGGTTGGCGCAGCCCGGCGAAGGCCAGCAAGGCGTCATCGACGCACAGGCTGCCATCTTCGCCGAAACGCGCCTGGGTGGTGCCCTTGTCGCGGCCGTTGACGCTCAGGCTGACCTGCTGGCGCCCAGGCGGGAAGCGCGTTTGCCGGCCGAACAGAGCGGCAAGTTTAGGGTCGATACCGCGCTGGCGCAGTACCTCCTGGTCGAACACGCTGTGCTCCGGCGGGGTGGGTTCATTGGCCGCGCGCGCCGGCTTGAAAGTCTCAAGGCCCAGCAGGGTGAGACACAACCCCAGTATCAATTGCTCGCGCGGACGGGGTTTGCCAATGGCATCAACGATGACCTTCACAGGATGCTTGCCTCATAGGGATCGACCGCAAAGCCATAGACCGTGGCCGGTTGAAAGCGCACGGTGTTGGCCGCGGCGGCGGCATCAGGCAAGTCGAGGGTGATGGTTTCGTTGGCCAGCACGTAGGTGCGGCCAAGGTCCAGGGCGTGCTGGCCGGGCAGCAGTTTCAGTTCCTGGGCCAGGCGCACCACGTAGGGCGTGTTGTTCTCCACCCGCAGCTGTTTGCCGTCGATGCGCCAGGCCAGGCCTTTCCAGGGTTCGCTGTTGCGCGCCAGGCCCTTGGGGTGAAGGATCACCGGCAGGTTCTGGCGCACGCCGAAGTTGACCCGCATAGCCCCGGGGTCGCCCGGCGCGGTTTCGCGGATGCCTTCGAAGATCACCCGGCGCAGGCGTTGGGTCTGCAGCGGCTGGTTACCCACGTAGTGGAAGATCACCTGCTGCTCTTTGCCTGCCTCTACCCGGGCCACCGTGGGCTGCACCACCAGCAGGTTGTCGGTGTCTTCGCTCGGGTTTTCGATGAACACCGCCAGCAGGGCGGCATGGGGGTCGGTGTTGGTGACCACGAAGTCGCTGCCGTTGGCGCGGGCTTCTTCAACGATCACCACCGAAGTCCGGGGCACCATACCGTCGGCGTGTGCCTGTATCAGAGGTAGGGTGCAGATGAGAATCGCAGGCAGCAGGCTGCCGGCAAAGGATTTGCACGCAATAGTCATGGTTGTAAGGTTCTTGTGCGGTGCCGAGCGCAGCTCCCCTCGAGTTGCATCCGGCAAGCTCGAAGCGGGGGAGTGCGCTGGCCGTGGAGTAGGACCGGGTCGCGAGAATCCTTGTTCACGACCCCTGGAGTGAGCGACTAGAGATAGACCAGCTCAACGGTCGTACTGCCGTCCAGCTCTACGCGGTCGCTGAAAGGCAGCTCCTTTTTGACATGACCATGGATGTTCATGACGACGCTCACGCTGCTCGCTGCTGAAGGCCTGGGCTCGACACCCGTGGAGAAGCCCAGTCGAAACTGAGGCATGTACCCTGCTTCTTCAACCATGCCGGTCGAGACAATGGTCCAGGAGTTGCCGGCGTCCATTGACTCCACGGTCGTGCCTTGCACACCATCGATCAGGACATCTTCGCTATTCCATCTGAGCAGGTATCCACCAATGTTCTGGTCCTGATGCTTGCCAAGGCCGAACAGTGCCCCGCCAGCCTGGCCGCTGTCTCGGCGGTTGTCATTGGCGATGAGGGCGAAGGTTGCTGGGGTGCTGCACTCAATGGAGAGGTTTAGCGACTTTGCAGGCAGCAGGTAGCCATAAGAAATCTCTTCAAGCTCGGTTACCGCGAGGGAGCCATAATCAACCACACCGCCGTTGGCGAATGTCGGGGCACACGCCGATGGCGTAATGTTGCCGGTTACGGTCAGGTCTGTGGTCGCGGCCAGGGCCGTGGCAGACGCCAGGCTCACAAGCACCGCAAGGGACAGTGCAGACTTTTTCACAACGCTTTCCTTCTGGTGTTGGCGGTTGCTGGTGGCCCGTATCGCGAATACGGTCATCCCCCCCCAGGTAACGGGCAGCAGGGAGGGGATGGCGTTCGGCGGGCTCTTGTCTCAGCGGCGGGTGTTAGAGGTAGATGACTTCGATGGTCGCGCTGCCGTCCAGCTCCATGGCGCCGTTCAGGGTCAGGCCTTTGTTGATACTGCCGCGCACATCCATGGTTACGTTGACACTGGTTGCTGGCGTCGGGCCCAGGTTAGTGCCGCTGGAGAATCCTGTGAGCGTATTTGGCGCTCGCCCGGCGTCGAAAAGACCGCCGTTGATGACGTTGGTCCAGCTGTTGCCGCCATCCTCGGATACCAGGTTGAGGCCTTGTGCGCCGTCGACCACGGTGCTTTCGTACTCCCAGACCATGCCGTATTGCCCGATCGACTGGTCCTGGTGCTTGCCAAGCCCGAACAGCCACGGGCTGGCGGGGCTGCTGTCGCGGCGGTTGTCGTTGGCGATCAAGGCGAAGGTGGTAGGCGCGCTGCATTCAATGGAAAAGTTCAAGGACTTCGCCGGTAGCTGGTACTGGCTAGGGGTCTCTTCGAGGTCGCTCAAGGCGAGGCTGCCGTATTCGACCAAGCCACCATTGCTCAAGGTCGGCGTGCAGGCGGCCGGGGTGATGATCCCGGTCACGGTCAGGTCAGTGGTGGCAGCCATAGCGTTGGCCGTTGCCAGGGACATCAGCACAGCAAGGGACAGGACGGAGTTTTTCACAACGGTTTTCCTTTTAAATGTTGGTGTTGGGTACTGCGAGGTGTCCCGTTTCGCGAGCGCAGTTGACCGCTCCCTGGCCAATGGCAGGGAAAAGTTTCGGGCGTTCGGCGGGATCTTTTATGCGGTCGGTGAAGGACCGCTACGCGTTTGCGTTCTGTGACCGGCTAGAGGTACTGCAGCTCGATGACCATGTGCCCATCCAGCAGCTCTTCGTCCAGATGTGTCATGTCGTTGCGCAGCCAGCCTGTAACCTCCAGGCGCAGGTTCAACTGCTCGGCGGCTGACGGGCTGCTCTGGCCGCGCCGGGCAAAGCCCAGGCGTGAGTCGGGCTTGTCGCCCAGGTGCTCGAAGCCGCCACCGGGCATACGAGTCCAGGTGCTGCCTTTGTCTTCGGAATAGAGGGTGTCGGCTGGCAGGCTGTCGAGGGTCGCGTCACTGTCCGCCCACACCGCGCTGTAAAAGCCCAGGGCCTCGCCGCTGGTGGTGGTGCCCAGACCGAAAGCCCTGGGCGCTGGCATCGAGGCGCTATCGCGGCGATTGCCGGTGGCTACCAGGGCGAAACGGGTTGGACGGTCGCAAACGACGGTGAAGGTCAGGTTGCGCGGCGGCAGGATCGAGTGATCGGGAATGACGGGTTGGGGAGGGAGTTCTGGCATGGAAATATTGCCGAAATCGACCTGGCCGCTTCCGGAAAGCGACGGCGTGCAGGCTGCCGGGGTGATGGTGCCGCTGATGTTGACGTCAGTACTGCTGGCATGTGCGCCAGCACTGACAAAGGTCAGCAGTGCGGTCAGGGTGCACAAACGTTTGGTGTTCATTGTTCGGTCCTTTGAAAATGAATGAACCTCCGTGCCGTTGTTGGTCTTATGCAGGAATCGGCAGCGGATGGCTCTTCAGGCAGCGCAAGGCAAGCTTGCTCTGCCAGTTACCAGGGACGAATCCCTGATCCTGTGTCATCCGTGACGATTTTTCACACGTTTTTGTTAGACGATAGAGCGTGCGAATGTTTGGTTTTATGTGCTTTGCTTGGCCTTGCCCAGGGTAAACAGCGGGAGCATAGTGCTCGGCAAGGCCGTCTGTGTTGTTCGGATGCCGATTACGCCCAAAAAAATGTTCGTGTAAAGGGGTTTTGATTGAAAAATTGTGCAAATACTGCACCGAAATCGGCAGAGAGCGGAGAGCGATTGCGCCAGGAGCGTACCCGTCTGGGCTTGCGTCAGGATGATTTCGCCCAGCTTGGCGGGGTCAACCGCAATACCCAGGGCAGTTATGAAAAAGGCGAGCGCAATCCGGACGCCGCTTACCTGGCGGCGGTAGCAGGCGCAGGTGTCGATGTGCGATACGTGATTACGGGGGTGCGCACGATTGATGGTGGCGCTTCGTTGAACGAGCCGGAACAGCGATTGCTGGCTCAATACCGATCATTGGCTATCGCCGACCAAGAAGTTGTGCATAGAATTGTCGGGGCCATGCACGACGCGAAAGGTAGTGGCGCATAGCTATTATCTCAATTTTCCTACGAAACGCTCGGAACGGTCCTGGTGGGTCCGCAGGGAATTGCTCGTAACGTCGATGCATTCAGTCTCGTTAGGGAAGGGTGATCATGTCGGAGCATAAAACCTGCGCATTCAACACGGAAAGTGACGCTTCATCGGTGCAAGCCTTGAGCGAAGTCGAAAACGAGCTACTGATTTTGTTTCGCCAATTGTCCCCAGTTGATCAGGGCTGCGTGCACCGGGTGGCTGAGGTACTGTGCCAGGGGGCGGAGGGGGGGCGCTCGTGAACGCCGTTGAGCAACCGGCCTCATTGCTTTTAAAGGATTTACGATGTTGCAGTTATCCAACGCGGTGCAGATACCGGACGACGAGATCGAGTTGACCGCCATCCGCGCCCAGGGCGCCGGCGGCCAGAACGTCAACAAGGTCTCCAGTGCCGTGCACCTGCGTTTTGACACCCAGGCCTCATCGTTGCCGGCGTTCTACAAGGAACGCCTGCTGGCCCTGAGCGACAGTCGCATTACCCGTGACGGGGTGATCATCATCAAGGCCCAGCAGTATCGAACCCAGGAACAGAATCGTGCCGATGCCCTGGAGCGCCTGCGCGAACTGATCCTCTCGGCCATCAAGGTCGAGAAGGCGCGACGCCCGACCCGGCCGACCCTGGGTTCCAAGACCCGGCGCCTGGACACCAAGAGCAAGCGCGGGGCCATCAAGGCCGGGCGCGGCAAGATCGATTATTGAGACAGGTGCCGCGTTGGTTGCAGGCGGGCCTGGCGGTACAGATACAGGCTCAGTAACAGGCCGCAGAACGACGCGCCGGCAGCAAAGACAAAGATAGAAGCGAAGCCGAATCCGGCGGCAATCGCCCCGGCCAGTGGCCCGGTGATGCCCAGCGACAGGTCGATGAACAGCGAATAGGCGCCCACGGCCGCGCCGCGATTGGAGGCGGAGACCAGATTGACCGCTTCGACCCCCAGGGCCGGAAACACCAGCGAGAACCCAAAGCCGCTCAGCGCCGCACCGGCCAGGGCCAGCTCGGCACTCGGCGCCTGCCACAGCAACAGCAAGCCGAGGGTTTCCACCGACAGGCAGGCGATGGCGACCCGATAACCACCGATACGGTTGATCAGGTTGCCGAACAGCAGCCGGGCGCCAATGAAACAGGCGCCGAACAGGCTCAGGCACAGGGCGGCGTTGTTCCAGCTGTGGCTGGCGTAGTACAGGGTGATGAAGGTGGCGATGGTGCCGAAGCCGATCGAGCCCAGGGCCAGCCCCGAGCCATGGCCGAATACCCGGCCGAGCACGTGCAGAAACGGCAGGCGTTCACCGGCAACCACAGGGGCGGCGGTTTTCGGCCAGGCCAGGGCCAGGCCCAGCACGCACAGCAGCAAAATGCTGGCGCCCATGCTCCACAGGCCGAACTGCTGCACCAGCACCACGCCCAGCGGTGCGCCGATGGCCAAGGCGCCATAGCTGGCGATGCCGTTCCAGGAGATCACCTTGGCGGTGTGTTGCGCGCCCACCCGGCCAATGCCCCAACCGATCGAGCCCGAGCCGACCAGGCTTTCGGCGCTGCCCAGCACCAGGCGGCCGACCAACAGGCTGGCCAGGCTCAGCCATGGCGCATGTTGCAGCCACGCTGAAATCAGCATGAACACGCCGCTCAAGCCACAACCGGCCAGGCCGTAGAGCACGGCGCGCTTGCTGCCCAGATTATCGATGATGCGGCTGGCGTAGGGGCGGCTGAGCAGGGTGGCCAGGTATTGCACGCTGATCACCAGGCCTGCGACCACGGCGCCGAAGCCGAGGTCGTTATGCACGTAGCCGGGCAGCACGGCCAGGGGGATGCCGATGTTCAGGTAGCCGATGAAGGTAAACAGGACGATGGAGACGACTTGCAGGGTGACCGCAAGGGAGCGCGGTGAGTCGGGCATGAGGGGGCTTTCGTAATAGAGGAATTCTTGACGGTGTGAAAACGTGTTGACGGGGTGGTCCCTGCATCAGCCGTTTTCACACAGTCTGATCGTTGCGCGATTATTCCTGGTCGGCGCTGGAAGTTTCGTCGCCGTCGTAGTCAGCCTGGGCTGGTTCGGCGCTGTGAGTGGCAGGAGTCTGCTCTTCTGGGTTCAGGCTTGGGAAGGGAAGATTCGGGATTTCATGCATCTCGTCGTTCCTCGCAAGTGTGTGGAAAGGCTGCGCAAGGCGCGCATGGGCTTGTGAAAGCCCGTGCAGGATACAGGAGTCTGAATGACAGTATGAATTTTCCTGCTGATTGGTGTTGAAGAGCGGGGGATCTTCGGGGCTGCTTCGCAGCCCATCGCTGGCAAGGCCAGCTCCCACAGGGTTTGGTATATGCAGATCCCGTGTGGGAGCCGGCCTTGCCGGCGATGCTTTTAACGACAGACGTCGGCGATGGCGGCAGCCAGTGCTTCAAGGCGTGCCGCATCGGCGCCGGCGATGTTCGCCCGGCCAGTGCCGACCATGTACACGCTGTGGCGCTCACGCAGTTGCTTGACCTGCTCCGGCGACAAGCCGGTGTAGGAGAACATCCCGCGTTGTTCGGCAATGTGCGCGAAGCGTTCGCTCAGGCCATGGGGTGCCAGGGCCTCGACCAGCCCGACGCGCAGCTCGGCGATGCGCTGGCGCATGGCCTCGACTTCTTCGACCCACAGGCGCTTGAGGTTGGCGTCGCCAAGAATCTGCGCCACTACCGCCGCGCCATGGTCCGGTGGCGTCGACCACAGGTTGCGCGCCAGCAAGGCCAGCTGGCTGCGCACATCCACCAGCTTTTCGGCATCATGGCTGCACACCAGCAGGGCGCCGGTGCGGTCACGATAGAGGCCGAAGTTCTTCGAGCAAGAGCTGGTAATCAGCAGCTCGGGCAGTTCGGCGGCGAACAGCCGTACCGCCCAGGCGTCTTCTTCCAGGCCATCGCCAAAGCCCTGGTAGGCAAAGTCGATCAGCGGCAGCAACTCGCGACGGCGCACCACGTCCAGCACGGCACGCCAGTCATCCTGGCTCAGGTCGAAACCGGTCGGGTTATGGCAGCAGGCGTGCAGCAATACCACATCGCCTGTTGGCGCGGCTTCCAGGGCAGCGAGCATCCCGGCGACATTCAGGCGGTTGTCCGCACCGACGTAGGGATAGTGGCTGACCTTGAGGCCGGCGCCGGCGAAGATGGTTTCGTGGATCGGCCAGGTCGGGTCGCTCAGCCAGATACCGCGGCCAGGCAGGCAGTGCTCGATGAACTCCGCTGCCAGGCGCAGGGCACCGGTACCGCCCGGGGTCTGGGTAGCGCCGGCGCGCTGGTTGCTGAGCAGCGACGAATCACTGCCCAGGACCAGTTCGCCGATCAGCCGGCCAAAGGCCGCATCGCCATGACCGCCGACGTAGCTCTTGCTGGCCTGCTGCTCAAGCAGGCGCTGTTCGGCCTGCTTGACCGCGGCCGGAATCGGCGTCAGGCCCTGGGCATCCTTGAACACGCCGACACCGAGGTCGAACTTGTTCGGGTTGCTGTCCTTGGCATATGCCTCCATCAGCCCGAGGATCGGATCGCCGGGTACGCGCCCGATGGCGCCGAAGTGCATTACTTGCGGCCTTCGGCGGTGCTGGCGACCTCGTCGGTACGCGCGGCCATGATGAAGTCGTTACGGTGCAGGCCCTTGATCGAGTGGCTCCACCAGGTCACGGTGACCTTGCCCCATTCGGTCAGCAGGCCTGGGTGATGACCTTCGGCTTCGGAGATTTCGCCAACGGCGTTGGTGAAGGCCAGGGCATGCTTGAAGTTTTTGAACAGGAAGACTTTTTCCAGCTGCATGATGCCGTCACGGACTTCGATGTTCCAATCCGGGATCTGCTTGATCAGTACCGGCAGTTCTTCGTCGCTGACCTGTGGAGCATCGGCACGGCAGGCTTCGCAGTGGGCTTGGTTCAAGGCGTTCATAAGGTTTTCCGCAAGTGTTTGTTATTGGTTTGCAAGGTCGCTCAGGCGGCGACCTTGGGTGGAAATTTCGGTGCGTGCAGGCCCATCTTCATCGCCGTGTGAACCATGCCCATGATGTCTTCGTGGGCCAGGTCGAACAGGCGCTTGAGGTTGGGCAGGGCGAAGTACAGCGGTTGCAGGATATCGATGCGATACGGCGTGCGCATCGCTTCCATCGGGTCGAAAACCTGGTGCTCGGGCTCGTCGGACAGGCTGTAGACGGTCTCTTTGGGCGAAGACAGGATGCCGCCGCCGTAGATCTTGCGGCCCTGCGGGGTGTCGACCAGGCCAAACTCGATGGTCATCCAGTAGAGGCGGGCGAGGTACACGCGCTCTTCCTTGGTGGCCTGCAGGCCGAGCTTGCCATAGGTGTGGGTGAATTCGGCGAACCACGGGTTGGTCAGCAATGGGCAGTGGCCGAAGATCTCGTGGAAAATGTCCGGTTCCTGCAAGTAATCGAGCTCTTCTTCGGTGCGAATGAAGGTCGCCACCGGAAAGCGTTTGCTGGCCAGCAGTTCGAAAAAGGTCTGGAAGGGGATCAGTGCGGGTACGCGGGCAACTTGCCAACCGGTGGTGGCGCCCAACACTTTGTTGATTTCGCCCAGCTGCGGGATACGGTCGTGAGGCAGGCCCAGCTGTTCGATGCCGTCCAGGTATTCCTGGCACGCGCGGCCTTCGATCACCTTCAATTGACGGGTAATCAGGGTGTTCCACACCGCATGTTCCTGCTGCGGGTAGTCGATAAAACCCTGCGCATCGGGCTCGCGAGCCACGTATTGCGTCTGTTTCATACTGCTCTCCTGCTGAGGGCCATTCTTGTTATGTGATCAAGCCATTGCCCCTAGTGATAACCCTCAATTGTGCTGTTTGCAGCGGCCTGGCGGCGGATTTGAGATGATTTCGGCCTGGATTTTGTAACGATAACTTTACGAAATAGCCAGCATCCAGAAAAAACGGGGGCTTTAACCCTTGAAACCTCAGCTATCTGTCACATAATCTTTACGACTATTCTTCGGTCGCTGTAAAAAAATGCCCGACGTGCCGCGTACCAGACCTTCTTGTAGGACATTTCATGCGTATTAAAGTGCATTGCCAAAACCGCATCGGCATCCTGCGCGACATTCTCAACCTGCTGGTCGAGTACGGCATCAACGTCGCCCGCGGCGAGGTCGGTGGCGAGCATGGCAATGCCATCTACCTGCACTGCCCGAACCTGATCAACCTGCAGTTCCAGGCCCTGCGGCCCAAATTCGAATCGATTGCCGGGGTTTTCGGCGTCAAGCGCGTAGGCTTGATGCCCAGTGAGCGCCGGCACATGGAGCTCAATGCCCTGCTCGGCGCCCTGGATTTCCCGGTGCTGTCGATCGATATGGGTGGCTCCATCGTTGCCGCCAACCGTGCGGCGGCGCAATTGCTCGGGGTGCGGGTCGACGAGGTGCCGGGCATTCCGCTGTCGCGTTATGCCGAGGATTTCGACCTGCCGGAGCTGGTGCGCGCCAACAAGTCGCGGATCAATGGCCTGCGGGTCAAGGTCAAGGGCGATGTGTTCCTCGCCGATATCGCGCCGCTGCAGTCCGAGCATGACGACAGCGAGGCCCTGGCCGGCGCGGTATTGACCCTGCACCGCGCTGACCGCATCGGCGAACGCATCTATAACGTGCGCAAGCAGGAGTTGCGCGGTTTCGACAGTATCTTCCAGAGCTCGCGGGTCATGGCGGCGGTGGTGCGCGAGGCGCGGCGCATGGCGCCGCTGGATGCACCGCTGCTGATCGAAGGTGAAACCGGCACCGGCAAAGAGCTGCTGGCCCGTGCCTGTCACCTGGCCAGCCCTCGTGGCCAGGCGCCGCTGATGGCGCTCAACTGTGCCGGTTTGCCCGAGTCCATGGCCGAGACCGAATTGTTCGGTTACGGCCCAGGGGCGTTTGAAGGCGCGCGGGCAGAGGGCAAGCTTGGGCTGCTGGAGCTGACGGCGGGCGGCACCCTGTTCCTGGATGGCGTCGGTGAGATGAGTCCGCGCTTGCAGGTGAAACTGCTGCGCTTCCTGCAGGACGGCTGTTTCCGTCGTGTAGGCAGCGATGAAGAGGTGTACCTGGATGTGCGGGTGATCTGCGCAACCCAGGTCGATCTGTCCGAGTTGTGCGCCCGTGGCGAGTTCCGTCAGGACCTCTACCACCGCCTTAACGTGCTGTCGCTGCACATTCCGCCGTTGCGCGAATGCCTGGACGGCCTGCCGCCGCTGGTCGAACACTTTCTCGACCAGGCCAGCCGGCAGATCGGTTGCCCACTGCCCAAGCTTGCACCTGCAGCAATGGAGCGCCTGAGCCAGTACCACTGGCCGGGCAACGTGCGGCAACTGGAGAACGTGTTGTTCCAGGCGGTTTCGTTGTGCGACGGCGGGGTGGTCAAGAGCGAGCATATCCGCTTGCCGGACTACGGTGGCCGGCAACCGCTGGGCGAGTTTTCCCTTGAGGGCGACCTGGGGCAAATTGTCGGGCGTTTCGAGAAGGCAGTGCTGGAACGATTGATGAGCGAATTTCCCAGCAGCCGTGCACTGGGTAAACGCTTGGGTGTTTCCCATACAACAATTGCCAACAAGTTGCGTGAACATGGTGTTGGCAAGTCGGATTAATTAATCCGTCGTTAATAAAGCATGGGTAATAGAGGCAGGTTGTTAGTTGCAGGCATGACGGTAAATGAGTGCAGCGCGCCTCGTTCGTTAACAACCGAGGCGCTGCAGGCGGTCAATCCGTTGGATCAACCGTTCGAGCAACCGTTACCCATCACCCGGTACTCGAGAATGTGGCGCTTGCCCTGGGAGTCTTCGTAGGTCATGCGCGCCGGGACCACTTCGCAGACATTCGGGACTTCGCTCATGGAAATAACCTTGGCGATGTCCAGGTGCTGCGAGTAACTGTACTGTTCAACCGGAATCTGCTCGGCGCCGCCATTTGCAACTTCCTCGGCCATGGCCACGCTGCAAAGACTACCCAGTGCCAATACCAGTAAAGCTTTCATCTTCATTTTTACCTGTCTAAGGTCGTAAGGGGGCACGCAGCGCTTGTGGCGCCGCGTGTACAACATCATCAACTATCACGATTATTTGCCGATTAACTTCCCTTCGTGGGGGGCTACAAGAAAGTTAATCGTGGTGCCGTTGCTGGCGAGGTGAATTCTAGGAGTGCGGCCTGGGCTTAAACAGCCACGGTTTTGATAAACACTGTTGGCAGAAACTGTAACAATCGCCTGGCAGGCTGCCGGATTTTTTTATTTTTCCACCGTGCAGGCCCGGCCTTGAGCCTTCGTCGCTGGTTGCAGGGAGAAAAGACGAGGGCGTTACTACCAACGTCGAATGGCCGGCGCAGTCTGGTACAGTTACAACGAGGTCATACAAAAACAACTATTACACCGAGGTAACAAAGATGAGTGCGGCTCCCCTGTATCCCGTTCGTCCCGAGGTTGCGGCCAACACGTTGACCGACGAGGCGACCTACAAGGCCATGTACCAGCAGTCGGTGATCAACCCGGACGGCTTCTGGCGCGAGCAGGCTCAACGCCTCGACTGGATCAAGCCTTTCACCAAGGTCAAGCAGACCTCCTTTGACGACCACCATGTCGACATCAAATGGTTTGCTGACGGCACTCTGAACGTTTCCTACAACTGCCTGGACCGTCATCTGGCCGAGCGCGGCGATCAAATCGCGATCATCTGGGAAGGCGACGACCCTTCCGAACACCGCAACATCACCTACCGTGAACTGCACGAGCAAGTGTGCAAGTTCGCCAACGCCCTGCGCGGCCAGGATGTGCACCGGGGTGACGTGGTCACCATCTATATGCCGATGATCCCCGAGGCCGTGGTCGCCATGCTGGCCTGCGCCCGTATCGGTGCGATCCACTCGGTGGTATTCGGCGGCTTCTCGCCTGAGGCGCTGGCCGGGCGCATCATCGACTGCAAGTCGAAGATCGTCATCACCGCCGACGAAGGCCTGCGTGGCGGTCGCCGCACTGCGCTGAAAGCCAATGTCGACCTGGCCCTGACCAACCCGGAAACCAGCAGCGTGCAGAAGATTATCGTCTGCAAGCGCACCGGTGGCGACATCGCCTGGCACCAGCACCGCGACATCTGGTACGAAGACTTGATGAAGGTTGCTTCCAGCCACTGCGCGCCGAAGGAAATGGGTGCCGAAGAAGCGCTGTTCATCCTCTACACCTCCGGTTCCACCGGCAAGCCCAAGGGCGTGCTGCACACCACTGGCGGCTACATGGTGTATGCCGCACTGACCCACGAGCGGGTGTTCGACTACCGTCCGGGCGAAGTCTACTGGTGCACCGCCGACGTCGGCTGGGTCACCGGCCACAGCTACATCGTCTACGGCCCGCTGGCCAACGGTGCGACCACCGTGTTGTTCGAGGGCGTGCCGAACTATCCGGACATTACCCGCGTGTCGAAGATCATCGACAAGCACAAGGTCAACATCCTCTACACCGCGCCGACCGCCATTCGCGCGATGATGGCCGAAGGTCAGGCCGCGGTTGCCGGTGCCGACGGCTCCAGCCTGCGTCTGCTGGGTTCGGTGGGCGAGCCGATCAACCCGGAAGCCTGGAACTGGTACTACCACACCGTCGGCAAGGAGCGTTGCCCGATCGTCGATACCTGGTGGCAGACCGAGACCGGCGGCGTGCTGATCAGCCCGCTGCCGGGCGCTACCGCGCTCAAGCCGGGCTCGGCGACCCGTCCGTTCTTTGGCGTGGTACCGGCACTGGTGGACAACCTCGGCAACCTGATCGAAGGCGCTGCCGAAGGCAACCTGGTGATACTCGATTCCTGGCCGGGCCAGTCGCGTTCGCTGTATGGCGATCATGACCGCTTCGTCGACACCTACTTCAAGACCTTCCGCGGCATGTACTTCACCGGTGACGGTGCCCGTCGCGACGAAGACGGCTACTACTGGATCACCGGCCGCGTCGACGACGTGCTCAACGTCTCCGGCCACCGCATGGGCACCGCCGAGATCGAAAGCGCCATGGTCGCCCACCCGAAAGTCGCCGAGGCCGCAGTGGTTGGCGTGCCGCATGACATCAAGGGGCAGGGTATCTATGTCTACGTCACCCTCAACGGTGGCGTCGAACCGACCGAGCAACTGCGCCTGGAGCTGAAGAACTGGGTGCGCAAGGAGATCGGTCCGATTGCCTCGCCGGATGTCATCCAGTGGGCGCCGGGGCTGCCGAAAACCCGCTCGGGCAAGATCATGCGCCGCATCCTGCGCAAGATCGCCACGGCCGAGTACGACGGCCTGGGTGATATCTCGACCCTGGCGGATCCGGGTGTGGTGCAGCACCTGATCGATACCCACAAGGACATGAGCAAGGCTTCGGCCTGAGTCTGAAACTGCTTCGCAGCCTATCGCCGGCAAGTCCGGCTCCCACAGGGTGATGTTTCCACTGTGGGAGCTGGCTTGCCAGCGATGAGGCCCTCATGTGTTACTCAAATGCCCCGTCCGGCATCTGCCGGCGGGGCTTTGTGCATTCTGTTACTTCGACAATCATCGGTAACCCTTCTGTCACCGCTTTCGCACAAAAGCGGGGCAAAGCGAAACGCCCAAGTGCCTTTTCGGAGCATTTTTTCGCGGCTTTGCGACCTGCTGAAACGCTACGCTTGCCGGATTAGAAGGCTTTGCCAATAATAGGCCCGCTTATTGCTTCTTTGATTGGTTATTTGTCTTTTGCTTTTGCATATTCCGTGAAAGCTGTCAATATCTCCGGCCCCGTGTTCCTGCGCTTCTGTAACTAGTTGTCGCATTGAAGAAATATCGGCTTCGGAGCTGTCGTTAAAATGCCGATCACTCGCTCGCCGCGTCTACTTCAATGCCGACCCTGCGCAGCTCGCGTTGTACCCATTCGCATATCGGGCAGTCCTCAACCCTGCCTTGTATTGCCCTTTACCGATGGAGTTCCAGATGAAGAAACTCGCACTGCTTGGCGCCCTGGCGCTGTCCGTGTTTTCCCTGGCAGCGCTGGCTGATGAGAAACCGTTGAAAATCGGGATCGAAGCCGCCTACCCACCGTTTGCATCGAAGGCGCCGGACGGCAGCATCGTCGGCTTCGACTACGACATCGGCAACGCCCTGTGCGAAGAGATGAAGGTCAAGTGCGTGTGGGTCGAGCAGGAATTCGACGGCCTGATCCCGGCACTCAAGGTGCGCAAAATCGACGCCATCCTGTCCTCCATGTCGATCACCGAAGACCGCAAGAAGTCCGTGGACTTCACCGGCAAGTACTACCTGACCCCGGCGCGCCTGGTGATGAAGGAAGGTACTGCCGTCAGCGAAGGCCTGACTGAACTGAAGGGCAAGAAGATCGGCGTGCAGCGTGGCTCGATCCACGACCGCTTTGCCAAGGAAGTGCTGGGTGCGCAAGGCGCCACCATCGTTCCTTACGGCACCCAGAATGAAATCTACCTGGACGTCGCCGCTGGCCGTCTGGATGGCACCGTCGCCGATGCTACGCTGTTGGAAGACGGTTTCCTGAAGACTGACGCCGGTAAAGGCTTCGCCTTCGTTGGCCCATCGTTCACCGACGCCAAGTACTTCGGTGACGGCATTGGTATCGCTGTACGCAAAGGCGACGCGCTGAAAGACAAAATCAACGCGGCCATCGCCGGCATCCGTGCCAACGGCAAGTACAAGCAGATTCAGGACAAGTACTTCAACTTCGACATCTACGGCCCAGAAGCCAAGTAAATCGTCGACGTTTCACCTGTTCAATGGTGCAAGCAGCAGAGACTCTGAGGTTTGCACCATTTTTTCATCCCTAAGGTCGAGGACCTCATCATGTTGAAAGGCTACGGGGCAGTCATCCTCGACGGAGCGTGGCTGACGCTACAGCTCGCCTTGTCGTCCATGGCCCTGGCCATCGTGCTCGGTCTGATCGGTGTGGCGCTGCGTTTGTCGCCAGTGCGCTGGCTGGCCTGGCTCGGCGATCTGTATTCCACCGTGATCCGCGGGATTCCCGATCTGGTACTGATCCTGCTGATCTTCTACGGCGGCCAGGATCTGCTCAATCGCGTCGCGCCGTTGCTGGGCTTTGACGACTATATCGACCTCAATCCGCTGATGGCGGGTATCGGCACCCTCGGTTTCATCTTTGGTGCCTATCTGTCGGAAACCTTCCGTGGTGCGTTCATGGCCATTCCCAAGGGGCAGGCCGAAGCCGGCATGGCCTATGGCATGAGCAACCTGCAGATTTTCTTCCGGGTGCTGGTGCCGCAGATGATTCGCCTGGCGATTCCTGGCTTCACCAACAACTGGCTGGTCCTGACCAAGGCTACCGCACTGATTTCGGTGGTCGGCCTGCAGGACATGATGTTCAAGGCCAAGCAGGCGGCCGATGCCACTCGCGAGCCTTTCACCTTCTTCCTGGCGGTAGCGGCGCTGTACCTGGTGATCACCAGTGTTTCGCTGCTGGCCCTGCGTTACCTCGAGAAGCGCTACTCGGTAGGCGTAAAGGCGGCTGATCTATGATTTTCGACTACAACGTCATCTGGGAAGCGCTGCCGCTGTACCTGAACGGCCTGCTGACCACCCTCAAGCTGCTGGCGCTGTCGCTGCTGTTCGGTTTGCTGGCGGCCATCCCGCTGGGCCTTATGCGCGTTTCCAAGCAGCCGCTGGTGAACATGAGCGCCTGGCTCTACACCTACGTGATCCGTGGCACACCGATGCTGGTGCAGCTGTTCCTGATCTACTACGGCCTGGCCCAGTTCGAAGCGGTACGTGAAAGCTTTCTCTGGCCGTGGCTGTCCAGTGCGACCTTCTGTGCCTGCCTGGCCTTTGCCATCAACACCAGCGCCTATACCGCCGAAATCATCGCCGGCAGCCTCAAGGCCACGCCGCACGGCGAGATCGAGGCGGCCAAGGCCATGGGCATGTCGCGGGTCAAGATGTACCGCCGCATTCTCTTGCCGTCGGCCCTGCGCCGGGCGCTGCCGCAGTACAGCAACGAAGTGATCATGATGCTGCAGACCACCAGCCTGGCGTCGATCGTGACCCTGATCGACATCACCGGTGCAGCGCGCACGGTCAACGCCCAGTACTACCTGCCGTTCGAGGCCTATATCACGGCTGGCGTGTTCTACCTGTGCCTGACCTTCATTCTGGTGCGCCTGTTCAAGCTGGCCGAGCGTCGCTGGCTCGGCTACCTGGCGCCGCGCAAGCACTGAGGCCTGCGCCCACTTTTTCGCCCTGAGCGTTAGCTCAAGACTGACTGCTTTGTGAGAATCGACAGCATGTACAAACTCGAAGTCCAAGATCTGCATAAACGCTACGGCAGTCACGAAGTGCTCAAGGGCGTGTCCCTGGCGGCCAAGGCAGGCGACGTGATCAGCATCATCGGCTCCAGCGGTTCGGGCAAAAGTACTTTCCTGCGCTGCATCAACCTGCTTGAGCAGCCGCACGCGGGCAAGATCCTGCTCAACAACGAAGAACTCAAGCTGGTGGCCAACAAGGACGGCGCGCTCAAGGCCGCCGATCCCAAGCAGCTGCAGCGCATGCGTTCGCGCCTGTCGATGGTGTTCCAGCACTTCAACCTGTGGTCGCACATGACCGCGCTGGAAAACATCATCGAAGCGCCGGTGCACGTGCTGGGCATGTCGAAAAAAGACGCCCTGGAAAAAGCCGAGCACTACCTGGCCAAAGTCGGTGTCGCCCACCGCAAGGACGCCTATCCTGGGCATATGTCCGGTGGTGAGCAGCAGCGCGTGGCAATTGCCCGGGCGCTGGCCATGGAGCCGGAAGTGATGCTGTTCGACGAGCCGACCTCGGCGCTCGACCCGGAACTGGTCGGTGATGTGCTCAAGGTCATGCAGTCGCTGGCCCAGGAAGGCCGGACCATGGTCGTGGTCACCCACGAAATGGGCTTTGCCCGCGAGGTGTCGAACCAGCTGGTGTTCCTGCACAAGGGGCTGGTGGAAGAGAGCGGCAACCCGCGCGAAGTGCTGGTCAACCCGCAATCGGAGCGTCTGCAGCAGTTCCTCTCGGGCAGCCTGAAGTAAGTTTGCCGTCCTGCACCAAAATGGGTCATGCTGCGTCGCAAGCGCAGCCTGACCAGGCTCTAACTTCTTGACCTTTCTCAGGTTTCGGACCGCACCCCATGACCACCCAGCGAATCGGTTTTCTCATCTGGCCCAGCACCAAAGCCCTGACCCTGGCGCTGGCCGAAGAGGTGTTGCGGGTTGCCCAGAGGGTCCATCCGGAAGTGGTCTACGAGCTGTCGTTCCTGCAGGCCGAAGCACCTGGCGAAGGCGCCTGGCGCTTGCCGGGCGAGCCATGGGCCGGCAAGCTCGAAGGTTGCCAGAAGCTGTTTTTGCTGGCTGACGAGCCGCCCCAGGCCGTGGCGTCGAGCCTGGCCAGCGCACTCAAGCAGCTGGTACGTGCCGGTTGCGTGGTCGGCGGCCTGTCGGCGGGGGTTTACCCGTTGGCGCAGTTGGGCCTGCTCGATGGTTATCGGGCTGCGGTGCACTGGCGCTGGCAGGATGATTTCGCCGAACGCTTCCCCAAGGTCATTGCCACCAGCCACTTGTTCGATTGGGATCGCGACCGTTTGACGGCGTGCGGCGGCATGTCGGTAATCGACCTGCTGCTGGCGGTGCTGGCTCGCGATCATGGTGCCGAGCTTGCCGGTGCGGTGTCTGAAGAGCTGGTGGTCGAGCGAATTCGCGAAGGCGGCGAGCGCCAGCGCATTCCGCTGCAAAACCGTCTCGGCTCCAGCCATCCGAAGCTGACCCAGGCCGTGCTGCTGATGGAAGCCAACATCGAAGAGCCGCTGACCACCGACGAGATCGCCCAGCATGTGTGTGTATCGCGCCGCCAACTGGAGCGGATCTTCAAGCAGTACCTCAATCGCGTGCCGAGCCAGTACTACCTGGAACTGCGCCTGAACAAGGCGCGGCAGATGCTGATGCAGACCAGCAAGTCGATCATCCAGATCGGGCTGTCCTGCGGGTTTTCTTCCGGGCCGCATTTCTCCAGCGCCTACCGCAACTTCTTTGGCGCAACGCCGCGCGAAGATCGTAACCAGCGACGTAGCAGCAGCCCGTTCGAACTGTCGTCGGTGCCCGCGGAGCGCGGCTGATAGCCGATGCTATCGCCGGCAACGCCGGCTTGTGTCTTGAGGTAGGAATAGAATCAGAAGTGAGAGCGGTGAATGGCAAGCTGTACGCCGGTAGTGCTTAAAGCACGTGTGGGAGCAAAGCTGCCATTCACCTCTCCACTCTGGCCCGAGCCCGAACAGTTGATTGAGCGCCTCTCGAATCACAAGCGTGGGCCAAGCCAGAGCGCTCTCACAACTGAGTGTAAGAGGGTTCAGCCATGTTGTCTTCTGTTGGAATCGACACTGCCAAAGCCACTTTGGAAATCTGCATCAAGCCTCAGAAAATCCGCTTCGAAGTGGCCAACAACTCCGCAGGCTTCGAGGTGTTGCTTGAGCGTCTGAAGGACTTCAATATCAGTCGAGTGCTGATCGAAGCGACAGGCGGCTACGAG
>NZ_OPYO01000025.1:0-262384 GCF_900275665.1 Pseudomonas sp. JV241A | reverse complement strand
ATAGTGGTAGCCATCGAGGGCACCGCCAGATATGGGGTGGTCGGGCCCATGTAAGGCGAGTGCTGTACATGTCGAGCTGGATCATCATCCGTCACAACACAGAATTTAAAGCACGCTACGAAGCACTTCGGGCACGTGGCAAGTGCGCCAAGGTGGCACTCGTAGCTTGCATGCGGGTGCTGATTGTCAGGCTGAATGCAATGCTGCGGGACAATACCCCTTGGCGAGAGCAAACAGCCTGATCAAGACAGTTGCTCCCACAGTTCTTGTGTATGCAGAGCCCCTTGTGGGAGCCGGCCTTGCCGGCGATGGCTGCGCAGCAGCCCGAATACAGTTGTGTCCCCACCACACCCGCAGCGTTTAAACTGCGCCTTTGCGACCCTATTTGTCGCATTGCCGTAAGCCTTGGTAAAACAGGGTTTGGCGCTATAAGAAGTTGTCGCTTGGCGGCAAGGTCAGGCGCCGATCTGTCCTTACAATCCCCCCATCGCTCGCCAGTTCCAGGCAGGCGTTCCTCTTCAGGAGACTCCGATGTCCGTTGAGCAAGCTCCGGTGCAACGCGCCGATTTCGACCAGGTGATGGTCCCCAATTATGCACCGGCGGCTTTCATTCCCGTCCGTGGAGCGGGCTCCCGCGTCTGGGATCAGGCGGGCCGCGAGCTGATCGATTTCGCCGGCGGCATCGCCGTTAACGTCCTTGGCCATGCCCATCCGGCGCTGGTTGGCGCCCTGACCGAGCAGGCCAACAAGCTGTGGCACGTGTCCAACGTGTTCACCAACGAGCCGGCCCTGCGCCTGGCGCACAAGCTGGTCGATGCGACCTTCGCCGACCGTGCGTTCTTCTGCAACTCCGGCGCCGAAGCCAACGAGGCGGCGTTCAAACTGGCCCGGCGTGTCGCCCACGACCGTTTCGGCCCCGAGAAGCACGAGATCATCGCCACCGTTAACAGCTTCCACGGTCGCACCCTGTTCACCGTCAGCGTCGGCGGCCAGCCGAAGTACTCTGACGGTTTCGGGCCGAAAATCACGGGTATCAGCCACGTGCCGTACAACGACCTGGAAGCGCTGAAAGCGCAGATTTCCGACAAGACCTGCGCCGTGGTCATCGAGCCGATCCAGGGCGAGAGCGGTGTGGTCCCGGCTGACGTTGCCTACCTGCAAGGCGCCCGCGAGCTGTGCGACAAGCACAACGCGCTGCTGATCTTCGACGAAGTGCAGACCGGCGTTGGCCGTACCGGCTCGTTGTTTGCCTACCAGCACTACGGCGTGACTCCGGACATCCTCTCCAGTGCCAAGAGCCTGGGCGGCGGTTTCCCGATCGGCGCCATGCTGACCACCGAAGACCTGGCCAAGCACCTGGCCGTCGGCACCCACGGCACCACCTACGGCGGCAACCCGCTGGCCTGTGCCGTCGCCAGCGCGGTGCTGGATGTGGTCAACACCCCTGAAGTGCTGGCCGGCGTCAAGGCCAAGCACCAGAAGTTCAAGGCACGCTTGGAGCAGATCGGCGAGAAATACGGCTTGTTCACCCAGGTACGTGGGGTTGGCCTGCTGATCGGTTGCGTGCTGTCCGAGGCCTGGAAAGGCAAGGCCAAGGATGTCTTCAACGCCGCCGAGAAAGAAGGCCTGATGGTGCTGCAAGCCGGCCCAGACGTCGTGCGTTTCGCCCCGAGCCTGGTGGTCGAGGATGCTGATATCGATGAAGGCCTGGACCGTTTCGAGCGCGCTGCAGCAAAACTGACTCAGGCCTGATTCAAGCCTGAAGTCCTTTCATCGGCCCTGCCGGGCCGGTGAAACCGAATTCCAGAGCAGGTGCCTGCGGGCGCCTGCTGTTTTTCTTTGAGCCGGCGGATGTCGGCCTGTTTTCCCGAAAGGAGTGACACCATGCTGGTGATGCGCCCCGCGCAAATGGCTGATCTGGGTGAAGTACAGCGTCTTGCCGCAGACAGCCCCATTGGTGTCACGTCCTTGCCGGATGATGCCGGTCGCCTGAGCGACAAGATTGCCGCTTCGGAAACGTCCTTCGCTGCCGAAGTCAGCTTCAACGGAGAAGAGAGCTATTTCTTCGTCCTTGAAGACAGCAGCACCGGCAAGCTGGTCGGCTGTTCGGCCATCGTCGCCTCAGCTGGCTATTCCGAGCCGTTCTACAGCTTTCGCAACGAGACCTTCGTGCATGCGTCCCGGGAGCTGAAGATCCACAACAAGATTCACGTCCTGTCGCAATGCCACGACCTGACCGGCAACAGCCTGCTGACCAGCTTCTACGTGCTGCCGGAGCTGGTCGGCAGCGGCTGGGCCGAGCTCAACTCCCGTGGCCGCCTGCTGTTCATGGCCGCCCACCCGGAACGCTTCGCCGAGTCGGTGGTCACCGAAATCGTCGGCTATAGCGACGAGCATGGCGATTCGCCGTTCTGGGATGCCATCGGGCGCAACTTCTTCGACCTCAACTACGCCGAGGCCGAGCGCCTGTGCGGTCTCAAGAGCCGGACCTTCCTGGCCGAGCTGATGCCGCATTACCCGATCTACGTGCCCTTGCTGCCGGATGCCGCGCAGGAGGCCATGGGCCAGGTGCACCCGCGGGCGCAGATCACCTTCGACATCCTGATGCGCGAAGGCTTCGAGACCGATCACTACATCGACATTTTCGACGGCGGTCCGACCCTGCATGCGCGGGTTTCCGCTATCCGTTCGATTGCCCAGAGCCGGGTGATGCCGGTCAAGCTGGACGATGCCGCCAGCAAGGGCGGGCGCCCGTACCTGGTCAGCAACGGCCAGTTGCAGGATTACCGCGCGGTGCTGCTGGAGCTCGACTGGGCACCCGGCAAGCCGGTCAGCCTGAGTCTTGAAGCTGCCGAAGCCCTGGGCGTCGGTGAAGGCGCCAGCGTCCGTCTGGTCGCGGTTTGATCCCTGCGGTTCGATAACCGAGCACCCAGGTCGAGTTTTGCGGCAGGCCCAAGGCCGCCGCCCGAGGAGATAGCATGATCGTTCGTCCCGTACGCAGCAGCGATTTACCTGCGCTGATCGAGCTGGCGCGCAGCACCGGCACCGGCCTGACCACCTTGCCGGCCAACGAAGAGCGCCTGGCACACCGGGTCGGCTGGGCCGAGAAGACTTTCCGTGGCGAAGCCGAACGCGGTGATGCCGATTACCTGTTCGTGCTGGAAAACGACGAAGGCGTAGTGGTGGGTATCTCCGCCATCGCCGGTGCGGTCGGCCTGCGTGAGCCCTGGTACAACTACCGGGTCGGCCTGACCGTCAGCGCTTCCCAGGAACTGAACATCTATCGGGAAATCCCCACCCTGTTCCTGGCCAACGACCTGACCGGCAACTCCGAGCTGTGCTCACTGTTCTTGCGTGGCGACCACCGCAGTGGCCTCAATGGCCGCTTGCTGGCCAAGGCGCGCCTGCTGTTCATCGCCGAGTTCCCGGAGCTGTTCGGCAACAAGATCATCGCTGAAATGCGCGGCATGTCCGACGAACAGGGCCGTTCGCCGTTCTGGGAAAGCCTGGGCCGGCACTTCTTCAAGATGGAATTCAGCCAGGCCGATTACCTGACCGGCGTCGGCAACAAGGCTTTTATTGCCGAGCTGATGCCCAAGTTCCCGCTGTACACCTGCTTCCTCTCGGAAGCGGCGCGCAACGTCATCGGCCGGGTGCACACCGACACTGAGCCGGCGCTGGCAATGCTCAAAAGCGAAGGTTTCAGCTACCAGGGCTATGTCGACATCTTCGACGCGGGCCCTGCGGTGGAGTGCGAAACCGCCAAGATCCGCGCAGTGCACGACAGCGAGGCGCTGGTACTGGCCGTCGGTACCCCGGGCGACGACGCGACCCCGTTCATCATTCACAACCGCAAGCGCGAAGACTGCCGCATCACCGCCGCACCTGCGCGCTTTGCCGCCGGCACCCTGGTGGTCGACCCACAGACCGCCAAACGCCTGCGCCTGAGCGCCGGTGACCAGGTGCGTGCCGTACCACTGTCCGCTGCCCGGGAGGCCAAATAATGACGACTCACTTTATCGCCGGCAGCTGGCAGGCAGGGCAGGGCGAAGCGCTGCAATCGCTCGATCCGGTTAGCCAGCAGGTTGTCTGGCAAGGCCAGGGCGCCAGCGCCGAGCAGGTTGACAGCGCCGTCAAGGCCGCGCGTCAGGCCTTTGCCGGCTGGGCGCTGCAGTCGCTGGAGGCGCGCATCAGTGTGCTCGAAGCCTTTGCCGCCGCGCTCAAGGCCAATGCCGATGAACTGGCGCGCTGCATCGGTGAAGAAACCGGCAAGCCGCTGTGGGAAGCCACGACCGAAGTGACCAGCATGGTCAACAAGGTGGCGATTTCGGTACAGAGCTACCGCGAGCGCACCGGTGAAAAGAGCGGCCCGCTGGCCGATGCCACCGCCGTACTGCGCCACAAGCCCCATGGCGTGGTCGCGGTGTTCGGCCCGTACAACTTCCCCGGTCACCTGCCCAACGGTCATATCGTCCCGGCGCTGCTGGCCGGTAACACCGTGGTGTTCAAGCCCAGCGAGCTGACCCCGAAAGTCGCCGAGCTGACGGTCAAGTGCTGGATCGAGGCCGGCCTGCCGGCAGGCGTGCTCAACCTGGTCCAGGGCGCCCGCGAAACTGGCGTGGCCCTGGCTGCCAACCCGGGCATCGACGGTTTGTTCTTCACCGGCTCCAGCCGCACCGGCAACCTGCTGCACCAGCAGTTCGCCGGCCGTCCGGAGAAGATCCTGGCCCTGGAGATGGGCGGCAACAACCCGCTGGTGGTCGACGAGGTCAAGGACCTGGACGCCGCGGTGTACACCATCATTCAGTCGGCGTTCATTTCCGCCGGCCAGCGCTGCACCTGTGCACGCCGCCTGCTGGTGCCGCAAGGCGCCTGGGGCGATGCGCTGCTCAAGCGCCTGGTCGAGGTGAGCAAGAACATCTCGGTCGGCGCTTTCGATCAGCAGCCGGCGCCGTTCATGGGTTCGGTGATTTCCCTGGGCGCCGCCAAGGCACTGCTCGATGCCCAGGCGCAACTGCTGGGCAACGGTGGTATCGCGCTGCTGCAAATGACCCAGCCGCAGGCCACGGCCGCCTTGCTGACCCCGGGCATCATCGATGTCAGCGCGGTAGCCGATCGCCCTGACGAAGAGTTCTTCGGCCCGCTGCTGCAGGTGATTCGCTACAGCGATTTCGATGCGGCCATCAGTGAGGCCAACAACACCCAGTACGGCCTGGCAGCCGGCCTGTTGTCCGATTCCCACGCGCGCTACCAGTACTTCTGGCTGCAAAGCCGCGCCGGCATCGTCAACTGGAATAAACAACTGACCGGCGCCGCCAGCAGCGCACCATTCGGTGGAGTGGGTGCCAGCGGCAACCACCGCGCCAGCGCCTACTACGCGGCGGATTACTGTGCTTACCCGGTAGCCTCGCTGGAGACCGCCAGCCTGACCCTGCCTGCCACACTGACGCCAGGCGTCTCCCTATAACAAAAGGTCCACGGAGCCTTGCCGATGAAATCGTTTGAAGTGAATTTTGATGGTCTGGTCGGACCGACGCACAACTACGGCGGGCTGTCGTACGGCAACGTTGCTTCGCAAAGCAACAGCCAGCAGGCGTCCAACCCGCGGGAAGCGGCGCGTCAGGGCCTGGCGAAGATGAAAGCGTTGATGGAGATGGGTTTCCAGCAGGGCGTACTGGCCCCGCAGGAGCGTCCGGACGTGGCCGCGCTGCGCCGCCTGGGTTTTGCCGGCACCGATGCGCAAGTGATCGAGCGTGCCGCCAAGGACGCCATGCCGTTGCTGGTCGCCAGTTGCTCGGCATCGAGCATGTGGGTGGCCAATGCCGCTACCGTCAGCCCGAGTGCCGACACGGCGGACGGTCGCGTGCACTTCACGGCTGCCAACCTCAACTGCAAATATCACCGCAGTATCGAGCACCCGACTACCAGCCGTGTGCTGGGCGCGATGTTCGCCAACCAGCAGCACTTTGCCCACCACGCCGCCTTGCCGGCCGTGGCGCAGTTCGGTGATGAAGGTGCAGCCAACCATACCCGTTTCTGCCGCAGCTACGGCGAGGCCGGTGTCGAATTCTTCGTCTACGGGCGCAGCGCCTTCGACACCCGCTATCCGGCGCCGCAGAAATACCCGGCGCGCCAGACCCTCGAAGCTTCGCAAGCCGTCGCCCGCCTGCACGGTCTGAGCGAGGAGGGCGTGGTCTACGCCCAGCAGAACCCGGCGGTGATCGACCAGGGCGTGTTCCACAACGATGTGATCGCGGTGGGTAACGGCGAAGTGCTGTTCTACCACGAAGATGCCTTCCTCGAGACCGAGGCGATACTTGGCCAACTGCAGGCTAAACTGGCTAAACGAGGCGGTAACTTCAAGGCGATCTGCGTGCCGCGCTCGGCTGTCACGGTAGAGGACGCCGTGCGTTCGTACCTGTTCAACAGCCAGTTGCTGTCTCGCGCCGATGGTTCGATGCTGCTGATCGTGCCGGAAGAGTGCCACAACAATGAGCGGGTCTGGGCGTATCTGTCGTCACTGACCGGCTCTGGCGGACCGGTCAGCGAGGTCAAGGTCTTCGACCTCAAGCAGAGCATGCAGAACGGTGGCGGGCCGGCGTGCCTGCGCTTGCGCGTGGCATTGAATGAAACGGAACTGGCGGCGGTCAATCCAGGCGTTATCATGACCGCACCGCTGTACGACACCCTGACCCAATGGGTTGACAAGCACTACCGTGATCGCCTGAGCGAAACCGACCTGGCCGATCCGCAGTTGTTGCTGGAATGTCGTACGGCCCTGGATGAACTGACTCAGATCCTCAAACTGGGTTCGGTCTATCCGTTCCAACTTCAACCTTGAGAGAGAATTCGACTATGTCCGACGCCCTGCAGCTGATCCTTGAAGATGACGATGGCACCCAGCTGGAAACTTCCTGCACCCGCTTTGCGGTGGTCTGGCAAGGCAAGGAGGTATGGATTCAGCAGGATGGCCGTGGTCAGCTGCTGATCGGCGTCGACGTCGAAGAAGACGATGCCGAGTATGCCAACTTGCTGCTGCGTCCGCTGGCCACCAACCTGGTCAGCCTGCAGCTGGAAATGGAACCGGCCGATGCCGGCGACGATGAAGAACACGTCCATGGTCCCGACTGCGGCCACCATCACTAAGGAATAGCCCATGCTCGCCCTCGGCAAACTGCTTGAACTGACCCTGGCCGGTCGCGAACCGGCAGAGAAGACCCAGCTGACTGTCGACGGCGTACGCATGCGCTGGCTCGGCGAGGGCGCCCTCGAAGTGCGCCCGCCCGAGGCTCGTGACAATGGCCAGGACCTGCTGCTGTCGGCGGGCATCCATGGCAACGAAACCGCACCGATCGAGTTGCTCGATCGGCTGCTGCACGACATTGCCCGCGGCGATCTCAAGCCGCGTGCGCGTATTCTGTTCCTGTTCGGCAACCCCGAGGCGATCCGCCGCGGCGAGCGTTACATCGAGCAGGACGTCAACCGCTTGTTCAATGGCCGCCACGATCAGTCCAGTGGTGCCGAGGCCCTGCGTGCCTGTGAGCTGGAGCGCCTGGCGGCGACTTTTTTCAGCGTCCCCGAGCGCACCCGCCTGCATTACGACCTGCACACCGCCATTCGTGGTTCGAAGATCGAGCAGTTCGCCCTCTATCCGTACAAGGAAGGTCGCCAGCATTCGCGTCGCGAACTGGCGCGCCTGAGTGCGGCCGGCATGGAGGCGGTGCTGCTGCAAAGCAAGGTGTCGATCACCTTCACCGCCTACACCTATGAGCAATTGGAGGCTGAAGCCTTCACCCTGGAGCTGGGCAAGGCGCGGCCGTTCGGGGAGAACGGCCAGGTCAATGTCGAGCGCCTGGAGACCCGTCTCAAGCAGATCATCGAAGGCACCGAGCCTGAAGAGCCTCAAGCCCTGGATGGCCTGCAGCTATTCAGCGTGGCTCGCGAGATCATCAAGCACAGCGAGCATTTTCGCCTGAACCTGCCTGCGGATATAGAGAACTTCTCGGAGCTCGAACCCGGCTACCTGCTGGCCGAGGATATCGCCGACACCCGCTGGATCGTCGAGGAGCAGGGCGCGCGCATCATCTTCCCCAACCCGAAGGTCAAGAATGGTTTGCGGGCGGGGATTCTGATCGTTCCCGCCAACCCCGAACAGCTAGGCTGATTGGGTGGGAGCGGGCTTGCCCCGCGATTGCGATCTACCTGCTGCATCGCATCGCGGGACAAGCCCGCTCCTACAGGGTTATTCAGCCGGCCATTTTTTGCGGCACTTCATTGCGACGCAGGGCGCGCAGCTTGTGCAGGGTATCGGCGCAGGTCTTCGCCGCCTCGGCCCCCTTGACCAGGAAATGTTCGAAGTAGAAGTTCTGATGCTCGTCACCGGCATGGAAGTGGTGCGGGGTCAGCACTGCCGAGAACACCGGCACCTCGGTTTCCAGTTGCACCTGCATCAGGCCGCTGATCACCGACTGGGCGACGAACTCATGGCGGTACAGGCCGCCATCGACCACCAGGCCGGCGGCGACGATGCCGGCGTAGCGACCACCACGGGCCAGCAGCTTGGCGTGCAGAGGGATCTCGAAAGCGCCGCCGACTTCAAAGAAATCGATATCGCTCGCCTGATAGCCTTGTTTACCCATCTCTTCGACGAATGCCTTGCGAGCCTGGTCGACAATATCCTTGTGCCAGCAGGCCTGGATGAAGGCGATGCGCTCGTGGGAGGGGTTCTTGCTATCGATTGCGGTAGGTTGCATTGAAACGGACTCCTGTTTGGATGAGAAACAGGGCGCTGGATCGAAGGGGATTTCGCCATGCAGCTGCACAACGACAGGCGCGGATGCACCTCTCCCGTTCTCTCTTTATCCGGACTATGACCGTCGGCCCCGGAATCACACCGGGTCTGCTGACCTTGCAGGCAGGCCTGCAAGCGCTCGCGGGCTATGCGCATTGCGCGCAATTACCGCCGGTGGGGAATCGCACCCCGCCCTGAGAACGTTACCGTCGGTTGTCAACGGCGAGGAATTATTAGCACAGATGTCAGGTAAACGTATAGGCTGCTAACGATTTTTTCCGGATCAACGACATTTCATCCGGGAAACCTTGCCAATTGCTTTGTGTGGCCCCAGTAATATCGTGTCACCAGATCAAATCAGGCCCAGAGAGGTCGGGCGGAGTGGTCGCGAGCGGTTTTTCGCTGACGTTGTCGTTGCAGGCCGTCCAATTGACGGTTTCTATAGCATAAACACACTGCACCCAAGCCTAAGGCCCGATATAATGCGGCCCTTTGCCGTCGTTTCGTCAATTTGACGCAAGCATTTGCCTTAAGGCCGCCGTTTCCGTGGAAGAACCTATGAAAAGCGCAGAAATCCGTGAAGCCTTCCTTCGCTTCTTCGAAGAGCAGGGACACACCCGAGTTGCCTCCAGCTCCTTGATCCCGGGCAACGACCCGACCCTGTTGTTCACCAACGCGGGGATGAACCAGTTCAAGGACTGCTTCCTTGGCCAGGAAAAGCGCGCCTACACCCGCGCGACCAGCAGCCAGAAGTGCGTGCGCGCCGGTGGCAAGAACAGCGACCTGGAAAACGTCGGCTACACCGCCCGTCACCACACCTTCTTCGAAATGCTGGGTAACTTCAGCTTCGGTGACTATTTCAAGAAAGACGCCATCACCTACGCCTGGACCTTCCTGACCAAGGTGCTGAACCTGCCGGAAGAGAAACTCTGGGTCACCGTCTATGCCAGCGACGATGAGGCATACGACATCTGGACCAAGGAAATCGGCGTACCGGCCGAGCGCATGGTGCGCATCGGCGACAACAAGGGCGCGCCATACGCCTCCGACAACTTCTGGACCATGGGCGATACCGGCCCGTGCGGCCCGTGCACCGAGATCTTCTACGATCACGGCGCAGACATCTGGGGCGGCCCACCCGGCTCGCCGGAAGAAGACGGCGATCGCTACATCGAGATCTGGAACAACGTCTTCATGCAGTTCAACCGCACCGCCGATGGCGTGCTGCACCCGTTGCCAGCACCGTCGGTGGATACCGGCATGGGCCTGGAGCGCATCAGTGCGGTCATGCAGCATGTGCACTCGAACTACGAGATCGACCTGTTCCGCAACCTGCTCAGCGCTTCGGCCGCCGCCATTGGCTGCGCCAACGAAGAGCAGTCGTCGCTCAAGGTGGTGTCCGACCACATCCGTTCCTGCAGCTTCCTGATTGCCGACGGCGTGCTGCCGTCCAACGAAGGCCGCGGCTACGTGCTGCGCCGCATCATCCGTCGCGCTTGCCGCCACGGTAACAAGCTGGGCGCCACTGGCAGCTTCTTCTACAAGATCGTCGCCGCCCTGGTGGCCGAGATGGGCGAAGCCTTCCCCGAGCTCCAGCAACAGCATTCCAACATCGAGCGCGTGCTCAAGGCTGAAGAAGAGCAGTTCGCCAAGACCCTGGAGCAGGGCCTGAAAATCCTCGAGCAGGACCTGGCCGATCTCAAGGGCACCGTAGTGCCGGGTGACGTGGTGTTCAAGCTGTACGACACCTACGGTTTCCCGATGGACCTGACCGCCGACATCGCCCGCGAACGCGAGCTGACCATCGACGAAGCAGGCTTCGAGCGCGAGATGGAAGCCCAGCGTGAGCGTGCCCGCTCCGCCAGCGCCTTCGGCCTGGACTACAACACCCTGGTCAAGGTCGACGTGGCGACCGAGTTCACCGGCTACAACGCCACCGAAGGCAGTGCCAGCATCGTTGCTCTTTATAAGGACGGCAAGGTCGTCGAGCAGCTGGGTGAAGGCGAGGAGGGTGTGGTCATCCTCGACCGTACGCCGTTCTACGCCGAGTCCGGCGGCCAGGTTGGTGACACCGGCTACCTGCAGGCGGGCAACGTGCGCTTCGATGTGCGCGACACCACCAAGACCGGCGGCGCCTTCCTGCACCACGGTGTGGTGGCCAGCGGCACCCTGACCGTCGGTGCTCAGGTGCAGACCCGGGTCGATGCCGATATTCAGCACGCCACCTCGCTGAACCACTCCGCCACACACCTGCTGCACGCGGCGCTGCGCCAGGTGCTGGGCGATCACGTACAACAGAAGGGCTCGCTGGTCGATAGCCAGCGCCTGCGCTTCGACTTCAGTCACTTCGAGGCGGTCAAGCCAGAGCAGCTCAAGGCTCTGGAAGACATCGTCAACCGCGAAGTGCGCAAGAACTCCGAGGTGCAAACCGAAGAGACCGATATCGAAACCGCCAAGCAGAAGGGCGCCATGGCGCTGTTCGGCGAGAAGTATGGCGACAGCGTGCGGGTGCTGAGCATGGGCGGCGATTTCTCCGTCGAACTGTGCGGCGGTATCCACGCCAAGCGTACCGGTGATATCGGCCTGCTCAAGATCATCAGCGAAGGTGGCGTGGCCTCCGGCGTACGCCGGATCGAAGCGGTCACCGGCGCTGCCGCACTGGCGTACCTGAACGCTGCCGAAGAGCAGCTCAAGGAAGCCGCGCAACTGGTCAAGGGCAGTCGCGACAACCTGATCGACAAGCTCTCGGCCGTGCTCGAGCGCAACCGCCAGCTGGAAAAACAGCTGGAGCAACTGCAGGCCAAGGCCGCCAGCGCTGCTGGCGACGACCTGTCCAACGCAGCCGTCGAGGTCAAGGGCGTCAAGGTCCTGGCCGCACGTCTCGATGGCCAGGATGGCAAGGCGCTGCTGGCGCTGGTCGATCAACTGAAGAACAAACTCGGCCGCGCAGTGATCCTGCTCGGCAGTGTCCATGAGGAAAAGGTCGTACTGGTTGCCGGTGTGACCAAAGACCTGACTGGCCAACTCAAAGCCGGTGATTTGATGAAGCAAGCCGCTGCCGCGGTGGGTGGCAAGGGCGGTGGTCGTCCGGACATGGCGCAAGGTGGTGGCGTAGACACCGCAGCGCTGGACAGCGCGCTGGCCCTGACCGTGCCATTCGTGGAGCAGGGCGTTTAAGGCGTACATCGGCCCGCCGTCTAGTGGTGGGCCATGGCGTCGTTTGAATGTTTATTGGGTGCCCTTCATGGGCTGAGGCGGCTTTGAAATGGCGTTGATCGTACAGAAATTTGGCGGTACCTCGGTCGGCACAGTCGAGCGAATCGAGCAGGTTGCCGACAAGGTCAAGAAGTTCCGTGAAGCCGGCGATGACCTGGTGGTTGTACTGTCGGCGATGAGTGGCGAAACCAATCGCCTGATCGACCTGGCCAAGAAGATCAGCGATCAGCCGGTTCCGCGTGAACTGGATGTGATCGTCTCCACTGGCGAGCAGGTGACCATCGCCTTGCTGGCCATGGCCCTGATCAAGCGTGGTATTCCGGCGGTGTCCTACACCGGTAACCAGGTGCGGATCCTCACCGACAGCGCGCACAACAAGGCGCGCATCCTGCAGATCGACGACCAGAAGATTCGCGGCGACCTCAAGGCTGGCCGCGTGGTCGTGGTCGCAGGTTTCCAGGGTGTCGACGAGCACGGCAACATCACCACCCTCGGTCGTGGTGGCTCCGACACCACCGGCGTGGCCCTGGCGGCAGCGCTGAAGGCTGACGAGTGCCAGATCTACACCGATGTCGATGGTGTCTACACCACCGACCCGCGCGTGGTGGCCCAGGCCCAGCGCCTGGACAAGATCACCTTCGAAGAGATGCTGGAAATGGCCAGCCTCGGTTCCAAGGTGCTGCAGATCCGCGCCGTCGAGTTTGCCGGCAAGTACAACGTCCCGCTGCGCGTGCTGCACAGCTTCCAGGAGGGTCCGGGTACCCTCATTACCATTGATGAAGAGGAATCCATGGAACAGCCGATCATTTCCGGCATCGCCTTCAACCGCGATGAAGCCAAGCTGACCATCCGCGGCGTACCGGATACCCCGGGCGTTGCTTTCAAGATCCTCGGCCCTATCAGTGCCGCGAACATCGAAGTCGACATGATCGTGCAGAACGTTTCGCACGATAACACCACCGACTTCACCTTCACCGTGCACCGCAACGACTACGACAAGGCCCACAAGGTCCTGGACAAGACCGCCGTCGAGCTCAACGCCCGCGAAGTGGTCGGTGACACCAACATCGCCAAGGTCTCGATCGTCGGCGTCGGCATGCGTTCCCACGCCGGTGTCGCCAGCCGCATGTTCGAAGCGCTGGCCAAGGAGAGCATCAACATCCAGATGATCTCCACCTCCGAGATCAAGGTCTCGGTGGTAATAGAAGAGAAGTACCTGGAACTGGCGGTGCGCGCCCTGCACACCGCTTTCGAGCTGGACGCCCCGGCCCGACAGGGCGAGTAAGGCGGCTGCCTCTGGGGGCGCGGCTTGGCCGCGCCCTTCGTTTTTCTGGCTGGTGTGAGAAATCTGTGCTTTTGCTCGCGCTAGTCAATACTTAGGCGTAGGTCAGCAGCCGTCACGGGTTGTAGGCTGAAGCCCTTTTTTTTGCAGACTGTTATCCCTGAACTGAATTGCGTGAGGAGAAAGCTATGTTGATTCTGACTCGTCGGTGCGCCGAGAGCCTGATCATTGGCGACGGCGAAATCACCGTGACCGTGCTCGGCGTCAAAGGAAACCAAGTGCGGATAGGGGTAAACGCCCCTAAAGAAGTGGCCGTCCACCGTGAGGAAATCTACCTGCGGATCAAGAAAGAGAAGGACGAAGAACCAACCCATTAATTTTTATCGAGTTTTTTTCAAAAAAGAGTTTGCAAACGGGGAAGGGTCTGGTTATTATACGCCCCGTGTTGCGGAGAGGTGGCCGAGTGGCCGAAGGCGCTCCCCTGCTAAGGGAGTATACCTCACAAGGGTATCGGGGGTTCGAATCCCCCCTTCTCCGCCATTATTCATGTAGGACGCTGTAATCTGCCTGAATCGCCTAAGTCGTTGAAATTAAACGAAAAAGTGGTTGGCAAAAAGATTTAGCGGCCTATAATGCGCGGTAACAAATGCACTCATAGCTCAGCTGGATAGAGTACTCGGCTACGAACCGAGCGGTCGGAGGTTCGAATCCTCCTGAGTGCACCATACGACGAAGCAGTTTTCAACTTGAATGCTGCTTCAGCTGCAACCAGAGGTGATCTGGTCCATCAAGCGCCAACCCTGCACTCATAGCTCAGCTGGATAGAGTACTCGGCTACGAACCGAGCGGTCGGAGGTTCGAATCCTCCTGAGTGCACCATACATCAAAGCAGTTTTCAGTTTGAAAGTTGCTTTAGCTGTAACCAGAGGTGATCTGGTCCATCAAGCGCCAACTTGCACTCATAGCTCAGCTGGATAGAGTACTCGGCTACGAACCGAGCGGTCGGAGGTTCGAATCCTCCTGAGTGCACCATACAACAGAAAGCCCGCCTACCAAGGCGGGCTTTTTGCTTTCCGGCATTCATCTTCCGGTAAGGCGTGATGACTCCACTGTCATCGTTGCCGTGCCTGCCCCGCGCTATTTTTTGCCGACCCCGATGTGTTTTTTTTCGCGCTGCCGCCGTCGCACTGTTGCCTGCATACGTTGTCACAAGTATGTCTCGCAAACGATTGTTATAGCCGCGATTTTTTCAGCACCCAGACAGCTCAAGCGGTGTATGATTGCGCCCGTCAGCCCCGCCGGGGCTTGTGGAATACCACCATGGACTTACCCAGTAGTTACTCAATAGCAAGTTTTGCCAATCAAGAATTGACTGATTGATCCTCCCGGCGTGCTCCGCTGCTGGGAGTGGAGTTCGCCTATGACTGAAATCGAAGTAAAAAAGACGCAAGAGAGCCTGCAGGATCGCCTGGCCCAGGTGGTCGAACTGTTGCAGCGTCAACGCGTGGTCGAAGACCTGACCCACCGTCAGGAAGGTCATCACCATGACCTGGTAGAAAACCTCGTTCACCGCCAGAACCTGGTCGAGCTGCAACGCAAGCTCGACGACCTGCACTCCGCTGACGTTGCCTACATCCTCGAAGCCCTGCCGCTGGACGATCGTCTGACCGTCTGGCAACTGGTCAAGGCCGAGCGCGACGGTGACATCCTCCTGGAAGTGTCCGACTCGGTCCGTGAGACCCTGATCGCCGACATGGACGATCACGAGCTGCTCGCCGCCGCCAAGGAAATGGACGCCGACGAACTGGCCGACCTGGCGCCAGAGCTGCCCCGTGACGTTGTCCACGAGCTGATGGAAAGCCTCGATGCCCAGCAGCGCGAACGTGTCCGTTCGGCCCTGAGCTACGACGAGGATCAGGTCGGTGCGCTGATGGACTTCGAGATGGTCACCATCCGCGAAGACGTCAGCCTCGAAGTGGTCTTGCGCTACCTGCGCCGTCTCAAGGAGCTGCCAGGCCACACCGACAAACTCTTCGTGGTCGATTACGACGGCATCCTCAAGGGCGTGCTGCCGATCAAGCGTTTACTGGTCAACGACCCGGAGAAGAAAGTCGCCGAGGTCATGGCCAGCGACCCGGTGAGCTTCCATCCGGACGAAGACGCCTACGATGCCGCTCAGGCGTTCGAGCGTTACGACCTGATTTCCGCCCCGGTGGTGGACAAGAGCGATCGTCTGATCGGCCGTCTGACCATCGACGAGATGGTCGACCTGATCCGTGAAGAGAGCGAAAGCGAAGTGCTGAGCATGGCCGGTCTGCGCGAAGAAGAAGACATCTTCGCCTCGGTCTGGCGCTCGCTGCGTAACCGCTGGGCGTGGCTGGCGATCAACCTGATCACCGCCTTCGTCGCCTCGCGGGTTATCGGCCTGTTCGAAGGCTCGATTGAAAAGCTGGTGGCACTGGCGGCGCTGATGCCGATCGTTGCCGGTATCGGCGGCAACTCCGGTAACCAGACCATCACCATGATCGTGCGCGCCATGGCCCTGGACCAGGTCAGCCCCGGCAACACCTCGCGGTTGATGCGCAAGGAGCTGGCGGTGTCGTTGATCAACGGCCTGATCTGGGGTGGGGTGATCGGTGTGGTTGCCTTCCTGCTGTATGACAGCTGGTCGCTCGGCGTGGTGATGACCGGCGCCATGACCCTCAACCTGTTGCTGGCGGCGCTGATGGGGGTGTTGATCCCCATGACCCTGGTACGCCTGGGCCGCGATCCGGCGATGGGCTCCAGCGTGATGATCACGGCCGTGACCGACAGTGGGGGCTTTTTCATCTTCCTGGGCCTTGCCACTATCTTCCTGCTCTGACTAACGCTAGGAGCGAGCTTGCCCCGCGAAGCGTCGTGGCTGTCACGACGCAATCGCGGGGCAAGCCCGCTCCCACTATTCGGACAGGTGTTCGATGAAAGTGCTGCCGCTATAGCCCTCGCGGAACAACCCGGCCTTCACCAGGCGCGGCATCACCTGCTCAAGAAACAGATGCACCGACTCCACCGAGCCACCGGGCGCTGCGATAAAGCCATCGATTGCCCCGGCCGCAGCCCACTCGACGATACTCTCGAGCGCATCGTCCACCGTACCGATCACTTGCCAGTGCGCAGCGGAGATCACCTCCGGACGCAGCAACAACTCACTGACCCGCAGCGATTCACGTTCGACCAGGCGCCGCAGCAGATTGGTGTGGGTGCGGCTGTTGGGATTGCTTGCGGGTGGCGGCAGGTCATCGCGGGTGATCGGCCGGTCCTCTGGCCATTCACTGAGGTCGATCCCGATCATCTCCTTGATCGAGGCAAACTTGCGCGGCTTGTCGATGCGCGCGTGGGTTTGCATGAACAGCTCGCGGGCCTGCTCGCGGGTGTCGGCCAGGTACAGGCTCAGGCCGGGCAGCAGACGAATGTCGGCGGGGCAGCGGCCGTGTTTTTCCGCGCGACGGGACAGATCGCGGCGCAGCTCGAGCGCGGCTTCGATATCCGGTGTCGGTGCAAACACCAGGTCGGCAACCGCAGCGGCAAAGTCACGACCCGAGTCCGAGGCGCCGGCTTGCACCAACGGGATTCGCGTGTTGGCGTACATCGGCAGGTTGAGCGGACCCTTGACCTTCAGGTGAGTGCCGGCGTGGTCGATGGGGCGAACCTGTGAGGCGTCGGCATAGCGGCCAGTGCTGCGATCCAGTTTCAGCGCATTGCTGGGGAAGCTTTCCCACAGTTGGTGCACTACCCGGGTGAACTCCGCAGCCCGCTCATAACGTTCATCGGCACTGGGCATCGCCGTCAGGCCGAAGTTCTCATGGCCTTGCAGCGCGGTGACGATGTTCCAGCCAACCCGGCCCTTGCTGATCCAGTTCAATGACTGCAACTGACGGGCGACCACATAAGGCGGTAAAAAGGTGGTCGATACAGTCGAGACCAGGCCGATCCTGGATGTGTGCTGGGCAACCGCAGCCAACAGAATGCTTGGGTCCAGGCTGGCGAACCCGGAGCCGCTTTCCAGCATCTCCGGCACCAGGGCATGTACATCGGGGCGAAAGACAAAGTCCAGGTGCGCAGCTTCGGCGCGCTTGGCCAGATCGATCGCAAACTCGGCGGTGAAGATGCCTTCGATGTTGCTGTTGTCACGACGCCAGCCATCGCCGCTCAACCAGGTAGGCGCCAGTGACAGGCCAATGTGCAGGCGCTTGGGGGTACTCATCCTTGCGGTTCTCCTCGTTATCTATAGACCGGCTCAGAACGCGCCCTTGACGCCGACGCCAACCATGCGTGGCAGGGTCATGCTCGCCTCGGTGCCGCCAATGCCACGGTTCTGCTGCATGTAGGTGGGGGAGCGGTCGTCGAATACGTTCTTGACGTAGCCGTACAGCTGCACCTGCTTGTTGAACTGATAACTCATCCGCGCATCGGTGAGGGTGTAGGGCTTGACCGAGTAGGACGAGGTGTTGGCGGTGTCTGAGTAATAGCCATCCAGGTGACGGACCTGGACGTTGAAGTTGAGCTTGTCGGTGATGTCCCAGCTTGGGCCGAAGCTCAAGGTGTAACCGGGCGACCGGGCAAACTCGTTGGCCTGGTAGTCGGCGTTGCTGGAGATCTTGTCGATGCGTGTACGTAAGGTACCGGCACTGGCCTTGAGGGTCAGGTTATCGAGGACGCGGTAGTCGGCGCTCAGCTCCAGGCCATAGGCATGGGCCTTTTCCGCGTTGATGGTGTAGGACTGGGCGACGCCCGGGGAGATCACCACCGGGATGTTGTACTGGGCGTCCTTGAAGTCCATGTAGAACAGGTTGCTACTGAGGATCAGGCGGTCGTCGAGCAGGTTGGCGCGGCTGAACAGCTCATAGTTCCAGATCGACTCTTCCTTGAAGTATGCCCACTGCCGGGTGGTCAGGTTGAGTGACACACCGCCGGGGTTGTAACCGCGGCTGACCAGGGCGCCGACGGTCCAGTCCGGCGTCGCGGCGAAGGCCAGCGAGACCTTGGGCAGCAGGGCGGAGAAGGTTTTCCCGTAGTCCAGTGCCGTGGGCGCAAGCACTGAATTGCCCTGGCGCTCGATGTGATCCTGCTGATAGCGCAGGCCGGTGCTCAGGGTCCAGCGGTCACTCAGGCGGTAGTTCAGCTCGCCGAAGATGCCGAGGTTTTCCTTGGTGTCATCGAAGGCCGACAGTCCGCGCAGGTTCAGGGTTTCGTCGGTCTTGGTGTGGGCATAGTAGATGCCGCCCATGCCGCTGACGGTATCAAGCGCGTCGCCAAAGGTAATACGCGATTCGTTGGAGGCGTTCTTCTGCTTGATATCGGCATCGCCTTCACCGGCAACGCCGGTTACCCGCTGCACGTTGGACAGCGAATACTGCGCCTGGTTGAACAGCTTGATGCCGTTGTCGAAGTCATAGCTGACATCCAGCACGCTGGTGTTGGTGTCTTGCTCCCAGCTGGGCATGGTGGTGGTGTCGTGGTCGAGCTTGTGAAAGGGCGCCGAGGCCGCTTCCTGGGTCGGGCGATTGCTATCGTTGTGCGAGAAGGTGTATTTGGCCTCAAGCCCCGGCAGTGACTCAGGCACCCACAGCAGCTTGGCCCGGGCATTGACGGCACGGAAATTCTGGTCGGTCTTGCCGGGTTGGAATTTCGGATTGTCGTAGTCGATGAAAGTGTCGCGCGCCGAGTAGTCCACCGCCAGGCGTCCGGCCAGTTCATTGCCCATCAGCGGGCCGGAAATGGCAACCGAGCTGCGCTTGGCATCGTAGCTGCCGATCTCGGTCTGGTAGGCCGCCTGCGGAGTGAAGGTCGGATCCTTGGTGTTGACGATGATCGCACCGGCAATGGCGTTGGCCCCTTGCGAGGTGGTCTGTGGACCACGGAACACTTCGATGCTGTCCACGTCCCAGACCGAGGTGGCACCGAAGAACATCTCGTTGTAGTTCAGGTAATGGCCGTCGAGGTTGATCGTCGCCCGCGGCACGGTGCCACCCCAGAACACGTTCTGGCCATTGTTCGGGCCCTGGGTGTCCTGGCCGCGAATGATCGGCGCGCCCACCGAGTCGGTGTAGATCACGTTGGGTACATCATTGAGCACTTCCGACACCGACGCGCTGCCGGTCTTTTCCTTGTCGATCTCCTTGGCGGTCTTGATCGATACGGAAGAGGCCGTGTCTTTCAGGTCGCGTTCGAGCTTTTCGCCGGTGACGATGATCGGCTCGAAAACAACGCTCTGCTTGTGGGTAGTGACGACGGATTGTCCAAAGGCGTAAGGCGATGCCAGCAATGTCGAGAGTGTCAACACACTAAAGCCTTGGCGCAGTGTGCGGTGTGGATGTGCCTTCAAGATGCCCCCAAATGAGAATGATCCTCTTTCCCGTTCGAGGGTAGCATGGTGCCATTGCGTTCCTCAATAAAGAATTCATTCCGCAAAATGGGAATAGGTACAGGTTCATGGAATCGGTATCATGGCCGCCAACAAGCGCGACCGTGCGCGCCGGCGAGGAGAGCGAACAATTGAACAATGAGATGACCGCCCTGGACGAAGAAGCGCAAGCAGCCCCGGAAAAGCGCTCCGGCACTATTCAGTCGGTGTCGATCGCGGTGCGTTTTCTCCAGGTCCTGGCCAATGCCGAGAGTGAGTTGGCGCTGGGGGAGGTCGCTCGGCGCACCGCTACCGGCGGCTCGACCGCCCACCGCTATCTGCAGAGCCTGGTCAAGGAAGGCCTGGCCAAGCAGGACCCGGCCAGCGGCCTGTACGACTTGGGGCCGGCCGCCTTGAACATTGGCATCAGCGCCTTGAAGCGTGTCGACGCGGTAGACATCGCCGCCCAGCACATGAAGTCCCTGGCCCAGCAGCATGCCGCCAGTGGCGGGGTGGCGATCTGGACCGACCGCGGGCCGACACTGGTGCGTTGGTACCGCAGTGCCTATTTCTCGATCAACCCGCTGGCATTGGGCGATATCCTGCCGATTGACAATACCGCCTGCGGCCTGGTGTTCCAGGCCTTCCTGCCCAAGGCGGTGATCGATGCCGCGCGCAAGCAGCAGCCGGCGCATTTTCGCGGCACGCCGCCGAGCAAGGCGCTGCTCGATGAGGTGCGTAGCGGCCGCTGGGCCGAGCTGACCAGCCATTTGCTGTCGAATGTTACCGGCCAGGCGGCGCCGGTGTTCGACGCCCAGCAGGAAATTGTCTGCGTGATGACCACGGTCACTGACCTTGGCCAGCTCAAATCAGCAGACGATCGCGACGCCTTGCACCGTGAAGCCGGCCTGGTCAACCAGGCCACGGGTGGGCGGATTTTCGATCAGCGCGGTTGAATCTGCATCTGGCGTCCCTTGGGTACCACCAGCGGGGTGCCGGTGACCGGGTCGGCAATGATCACCGAGGCCAGGCCGAATACCTCCTCTACCAGCGCTTCGGTGAATATTGCGCCAGGCTCGCCCTGGGCCAGCACCGCGCCGCCGCGCATGGCAATCAGGTGTGAAGCGTAGCGGCAGGCCTGGTTGAGGTCGTGCAGTACCGCAACGATGGTCCGACCCTGGCGGTTGAGATCGCTGAGCAGTTCGAGCAGTTCGATCTGGTGGGCGATGTCGAGGAAGGTGGTGGGCTCATCGAGCAGCAGGATCGGTGTGTCCTGCGCCAGCACCATGGCAATCCATACCCGCTGACGCTGGCCGCCAGAGAGTTCATCCAGCACCCGCTCCGCCAGCTCGCTGACCTGGGTTGCGGCCATGGCAGAGTTGACCGCCTGTTCATCGGCCGCGGACCATTGGCGCAAGAATGATTGGTGAGGGAATCGCCCGCGTGCCACCAGGTCGGCAACCGTGATGCCTTCCGGTGCCGTGGCGCTTTGCGGCAGCAGGCCGAGGCGTCGGGCGACCTCCTTGGCGGGAAGCTCGGTGATGGTTTTACCGTCAAGCACCACTCGGCCTTGGGCGGGAACAAGCAGCCGCGACAAGGCGCGCAGCAGGGTGGATTTACCACAGGCATTGGGCCCGACAATCACGCTGAAGGAGCCATCGGGGATGGCGATGGACAGGTCGCTGGAGATGGTGCGCTGGTCGTAACACAGCGTCACGGTGTCAGCATGCAGGCGATGCGTCATGGGTGGCCTTTCCTGGCTGGCAGCTCGGCGGCGAGTATTGCATGTGCAGAATTAATTCTGCAATATGGAATGAGATTGCATCGCATCCACGTTTAGGCGGGCAAGCACCCGCTGTCGAACCCTTCCTGCCTCACTTGTAGCCGAAGAAAGATCGCCGATGAAAAAGCTCACATTTGCGCCAACGCTGGCTGTTGCGGCGCTGATCCTGCTCGCCTGTACCGCCGTCGGGCTGCGTCCGGCAACCGCTGTCGCGGCCGGGCAGTACAAGCCGCTGCGGATTGCCTCGACCTCGCCGAGTGTCACCGGCATCCTGCTGGCCATGAAGGCACCGCTGGTGGCCACTGCTGCCACCACCCCGAGCCGGATGACCGACAGCAAGGGCTTTTTCAGCCAGTGGGCGAGCGTCGCCGATGCGCGCCAGGTCGAGGTGCTGTACCCCAATCTGGTGTTCGATATCGAGGCGGTGCTCGGCGTCAATCCGGACCTGCTGGTGCTCGCCGCCACCGGTGCCGACAGCGTGGTCCAGCACCAGGCCGAGCTGGAGGCCCAGGGCATACCGACCCTGGTGGTCAATTACTCGAACCAGAGCTGGCAAGAGATTGCCACCACTCTGGGAAAGGCCGCAGGCCTGGAGGCGCAAGCACAGGCAGCGATCAAGGACTTTGACGATTACGCCGCACTCACCGCGGCCTCGATCAATCCGCCCAAAGGCGGTGTAAGCATCGTCGGTTACAACATCGGTGGCAGCTATTCCGTCGGCCGCGCTTCCAGCCCGCAGGCCCGGTTGTTCACTGCGCTGGGGGTCAAGGTCGCGAGCCTGCCACCGGCCCTGAGTGGCGAGGTCACCCGCGCCGTGGACTTCGAGTTCATCTCCCGCGAAAACCTTTCGGCGGCGATCACCGGTGAAAGCGTGTTTCTGCTCGGCGCCACCGACGCTGATGTACAGGCGTTTCTTGCCGACCCGTTACTGGCCAACCTGCCCGCGGTGACGCAGAACAAAGTCTACGCCCTGGGGCCGACCTCGTTCCGTGTCGACTACTACTCTGGCCGGCAGATGATCGATACCGTCGCCCGGCATCTGCGCTGAGCCATGGCGATTGCAGCGTTGCGCACCGTGGCTTTCAACCGGCACCGGCGCATGCGCTCCTCGGGGCTGCTGACTGGCCTGGGCGTGCTTGGGCTGGTCGCCGTCTGCAGCCTGCTGATCGGTTCACGCGCCATCGGTCTTGGCGAAATCGCCGATGCCTTCTGGTCGTATGACCCACAGAACAATCAGCATCTGGTGATTCGAGAACTGCGTGTTCCCCGCACCCTGGTAGCCATTCTGGCGGGCCTGGCCCTGGGCGTGGCCGGGGCGCTGATGCAGGCGGTGACACGTAATCCGCTGGCCGAACCCGGGCTGCTTGGCATCAACGCAGGTGCTGCGCTGGCGGTCATCATCGGCGTGACCCTGTTCAAGCTGGTGAGCATTGTCGAGTATGTCGGCTTCGCCTTTGCGGGTGCCGGGCTGGCCGCGCTTGCCGTGTTCATTCTTGGCCAGGCTCACGAAACCGGTACCAACCCGGTGCGCCTGGTGCTGGCCGGGGCGGGGTTGTCGGTGATGCTGGCGTCGATCACCGGCATCCTCCTGCTCAACGCCCCGCTTGAGGTGTTCGACAGCTTTCGCAGATGGTCGGCCGGCTCGGTTGAAGGCAGCAGCTTCCAGACCCTTGGCGTGCTCGCGTTGGTCGCCGCTGTCGGGCTGGCGCTGGCCATCGCTATCGTCGGCAACCTCAATGCCATGGCCCTGGGCACGGATCTTGGCCAGGCCCTGGGCGTCAATCTTCGCGCTACCTGGTTGCTGGCTTGCCTGGCAGTGATGCTGCTGGCCGGGGCGGCAACCGCGGCTGCCGGGCCGATCGGCTTCGTCGGCCTGGTCGCACCGCATCTAGCCCGGCGGGTGGTGGGGCCGGACTACCGCTGGATAGTGCCCTATGCCGGGCTGATTGCCGCGATCCTGCTGCTGGGCGCCGATGTAATCGGCCGTGTTGTCGCTGCGCCAGCGGAGGTCGCCGCCGGGATCATTGCCTTGTTGATCGGTGGGCCGTTCTTCATTGTCATCGTGCGCAAGTTCCGGATGAGCCGGTCATGACGGGGGCGGTGCTGCGCCTGGGTAACTATTCACTGCGCTGGCGGCCACGGGTTGCCGTGGTCTGTGCAGTGCTGGCGCTGATAGCCGTGGGCCTGGCGATCCTCTTGCTGGGCGTGGGATCGTTGCCGTTGACACCTGGCCAGGTGTTCGAGAGTTTGCTCGGGGGAGGCGACAATCCGACCGCCGACCGGGTGATTCAGCGGGTTCGCTTGCCGCGGGTGCTGACTGCGCTGCTGGTGGGCGGCGCGCTGGGCATGGCCGGTTCGATCTTCCAGTCGATCTCGCGCAACGCCCTCGGTTCTCCGGATGTCATTGGCTTTACCACCGGGGCTGCCAGCGGCGCCATTGTGCAGATCATCCTGTTCGATGCTGGCCCCCTGGGAACCTCGCTGGCGGCGGTGCTCGCAGGAGTGGGCACGGCCTTGCTGGTGTTCGTGCTGTCGATGCGCGGGCGTAGCACCGGTGGCTATCGGCTGGTGCTGGTGGGGATTGGTGTCGGCGCCATGCTCTCGGGCCTGAATACAGTGCTGCTGGTCATGGGCGACCTCGACCGGGCCATGTCGGCGCAAATCTGGCTGGCCGGTTCGCTCAATACCCGCACCTGGTCCCACGTACTGCCGGCAGCGTCAGGTTTCATTGCCATTGTGCCGGTGGTTATTGGCCATGCGCGACACATCGACCTGCTGGAAATGGGCGATGACACGGCCAGTCAGCTCGGTATCGCCCCGGAGCGCACAAGGCTGATCATGGTGTTGGTTGCCGTGGCGTTGACCGCGATTGCCACTGCAGCTGCCGGGCCTATCGCCTTTATCGCCCTGGCTGCTCCACAGCTGGCCAGGCGTTTGACCGGTGCGCCTGAAGTGCCGTTGGTGCCGGCAGCGTTGATGGGCGCGGTGCTGTTGCTGGTGGCCGACCTGCTCAGCCAGCGCCTGGCGTTGAATCTCAATCTGCCCATCGGCCTGAGTACGGGTTTGCTCGGCGGTTTCTATCTGCTCTGGCTACTGTCGCGCAGCAAACGGGTATGATCGAGGTAATAAAAAAGGCCAATGCGTGAGCATTGGCCTTGAGTGATTGTGCCACGAAATCAGGAAGCGTCAGCTGCCATCTCGGCGTCATGGGCAATCAACGACACCAGCGCATTCTGCTGGCGATGGGAAAGCTGGCGGAAACGTTGCAACAGTTCGCGTTCGTGCAGGGACAGTTCCGGGCTGTCCAGACGCATGCTCAGTTCTTCACCCAGTGCACCTTCCTGAATAAGGCTCTGCTCCAGGCGAGCGATGATTTCCGAGTTCATGCTGCGGTGGTGGTTGCGCGCTACCTCGGCAATGCGCTCACGCATTCCGTCGGGGAGGCGGACGACGAATTTGTCAGCGGTGCGGCTTGAGTAAATAGCCTGTTTCATTGGGCGCATATAATTGACCGGTTTTTGGTTCAGGGGGAAGCGGTTCTCGAAATTGGCCGCACGATGTCACTACGACCATCCCGGCGTCAAAATGTTCAACCTGAATTGTGAATGAGGCGTGAATCATGCCTCATTATCGCCGGTTCCTTGGCGTCAATTCTGTGACAAATATTGAACCGGATAAAGGCGTTTTGCCAGTACCAATTATCAGAAATGAGCACTGGTTTGAAAAGTTTTCATTTTCTCTTTTTCCGCTGCTGCAGACCTTCGTCGGCAACGGCATGCAACAGGCAGAAAAGGCCTTGGAAAGCGTCTAGAATGCGCGTGCTTTCTTACCATTGAGCATAGTGGCTATGCAGCATGACGCAAGCGCGACGCGGCGTACAGTGAACCCGGGTCGTCTGGTGTACCTGATGGGACCCTCAGGTGCCGGAAAAGATTCCCTCATCGATGCGGCGCGCCCTGAACTGCAGCGCCTGAACGTGCACATCGCCCGGCGCGTGATCACCCGTTCGGCCGAGGCCAAGGGCGAAGATGCCATCGGTGTATCCCCTGAACAGTTCGAACGCCTGTGCGCCGAGGGCGCCTTTGCCCTGCAGTGGCAGGCCAATGGCCTGGCCTATGGCATACCGGTGCAAATCGATGCCTGGCTGGCTGAAGGGCAGGCGGTGCTGGTCAATGGCTCGCGCGCGCATTTGCAGCAGGCACGTGAACGCTACCCGGATCTGTTACCGGTGCTGCTGCGGGTTGATCATAAGGTATTGCGCCAGCGCTTGCTGGATCGTAACCGGGAAACCGCTCAAGACATCGAGCAGCGTCTGGCGCGGGCACAGCAGGTGAGGGTAGAGGAGGGTGAAGTGCAAGTGCTGGACAACTCCACGTCCTTGACCGATGCGGTCCAGCGCTTGCTTGGGCTGCTGCGCGAGCAAGGCCTGCTTGGCGCGAGCTGAAGCCTAGAACACCAGCCGTTCGTTGCTGACTTGGGGTGCGCTTTGTACTTGCGCAGCCTGGGTGCCAAACACCGCCAGTTGCGCCTTCATCGCCGGCACGGCATGGGCCTGCGCAGGCACGGCAATGCCGTCGGGTTGCACGACCAGGCCAACCAGAACGGCTAGAGCCAGGGCGTTGAGCAGAAGCAGGGTGCTGTTCATGGGCATACTCCGCAAAGGTGAGGGCTGAGCCCTAGCCACTTTTCATGAAATAGATAAAGCACACTGCATGCCAGGCTTTTTATCGGTTTTTACCCTTTAAAATCAGTAGCTTACGTTGGTTTTTTGCGTGATTTTTCGTGCAATCTGCAATGATGGCTGACTGCCTCATTGCAGATTGCACGATCCGCTAAAAAGCCCACAGGCAAAAAGCCCCACGGATGACATGACAAATGCCGGCCTGCTGGTTAACATGCACGCCGTCCCTGCCGCGCGACGCTCGTTGCCGGCTCTGCGTCTCAGTAGCTCAATTGGATAGAGCATCCCCCTCCTAAGGGGAAGGTTGGCAGTTCGAACCTGCCCTGGGACACCATATTATTCAAGGCTTTCAGCCTGTTTCGGTTTTTAGCCATTTGCCCCATGGGTGCACAGTGGGTGCAATTACCCGACAGAGGTTCCCATGGATGATGCGCAAATCCTCTTCCACTACACCAGCCAAGCGGGCCTATTGGGGGTCCTTAGATCGAATGGTGTGTGGGCATCGCATACCGGCTTTTTAAATGATGCGAGCGAGTGTTCTCACGCGTTTGATCTAGCAAAAAGTATGGTTGGTACAATCCTAGACACTGATGATTATCTCGACGTATTTAGTTGGGAGCTGCGAAGGTTCCTCCAATTAATGCGAGCTCCGGAGATTTACGTTACCTCTTTCAGTGAGAAACCGGACTTATTAAGTCAGTGGCGGGGGTACTGCCCAGGTGGTTCCGGCGTGTGCATTGGGGTGGATAAAAATCTACTGAACGGGTTTTGCGAAGAAAATGGCTTCCGTTTTGAGAGGTGTATCTATGAGCGAGAAGAGCTTGAAAAAAAGCTCCATGAACTCATAGACGAATGCTGGAAAAAATTCCCGGCACCTCCGTTGGGGCGCGCTGAATACGAGGCCTTACCCGTAGTCAAAGCTGTGCAGTTTTCGGAAGAATATCGGGAGCTGGTAAATTTTGGGGGTGGGAAGCTGGAAGCAGATGCTGCACTAAAATGGTTCGGCAACGAATTGACACAGCTTGCACCTCTTTACAAAAATGAGGGCTTCCATGAGGAGGCAGAGTGGCGCGTTGTAGTCCACAAGCCTGAGAAAATAGAATTCCGTGTTGGAACCTCCTGCCTAATCCCCTATTCAGAATTGAAGATTTTCGATTCTAAAGATATGTTCCGACAGTTGATTATTGGTCCAAGCCCGAATCAGCAGCGCTCCTCCAAGGCCGCAAAAATGGCTTTAGAATCGTTTGGCTTTGACAAGGTGTTTGTTTGGTCATCCGGCATCCCGTTTAACAACTGGTGATTATTGGGTTGACTCTTTGATTCTAAGGACCGTTGTGGTAGAGCAAGCAGCGTGCCTAGCCGTGGCCCGGATACCAAGGCCAGCTGTCAGTAGCTCCCTAACCCGCTTGTGCAGTTCCTCGTCCACTGGGCGGCCTTGGTACTTGCCGGCCGCCTTTGCTTTCTGGATGCCTTGGGCTTGCCGCTCCCGTCGCTGCTCGTAGTCCTTCCTGGCGATCGCCGCCATCATCTCCACCAGCATCGAATTGATCGCGGCCAGCATCCGGTCGGTAAACTCGTCGCCCTTAGTGTCGCGCATACCCTGGTGGCTGGTGGGTAAGTCTAGGGCAACGATGCGTAGCCCCTTGGCGTCGATGGCGGCTTTGAGCTTGGTCCAGTCATCAGCGGGCAGGCGGGAGAGGCGGTCAATGGATTCAACCAGCAGCACGTCACCTTTACGAGCATCTTTGAGCAGGCGCAGCAGCTCCGGCCGATCCGAGGCGGCGCCGCTTGCGTTCTCTAGGTACTCGCACGCGATGACCTTGTTCTGGTCGCTGGCGAACTTCTCTAGGGATGCGCGGGCGCGGCCGGCGTCTTGCTCGTCGGTGGATGCTCGAAGGTAGGCGCGGATAAACATATGGCAACCCGTATCAGTTAGGGTGTTGTCCTAATACTGTTGCATTTTGGGTGTCACATATCAAGAGGAAAGGCTGATAAAAGCTCAATCAGCCCGTATCAGCTTAGGCATACCGATAAGGTCAGATCGAGCTTGGCCTAATGTCGACACCGTTCTGGCCGGTGATCCGAAAGCGCTGTACCTCGCCGGCGGAAATCTCGGTGGTGATCTCCTTGAGCTGCTGTCCGATCTGCATTGCGCAGAGCCCGCTTCCCTCATCATCGCCATCTATGCCGATGAAATGACGGCCAGGCTTGACCTCGAACATCGCCACCTCTCCGGTGTCCATCCGGGCCGCTTTTTTGCCATCAATGAGCACTTGGGCGATACATCCGCCAGAGGCCCAATAGCCGCTATCTCTAGTGATTACCAGCTTGGCGCCAGGCTCAGCCTTGACCTGGTGGGAGTAGAGCCGTTGATGCGGCACCGCCTTTGCTTCGGTCGGGTCAATGGGCTTACTGGTGCAGCCTGAAATTAGTGCGGTGGCAGCGACTGCTAGCATGATCCTGTGCATTTCTCGTCCTCAAGTTGAGTGCGGACAGTATACGAACCTTGAGCGCTCTGGCGCTCAGCGTTCCTCCGGGCAAAAAAAAGCCCGCTTGATGCGGGCTCTAGGTCAACGACTGGATATGGTGATGCTTACTTGAGATGAATCAACCAGATAATAATCTGCTACCGCGTCCCGAGCTTCGTTAAGGTTAAGCATTACCTTCGGCTGAGACGCCTCCGGGGTATGATGATGCGTATATTCATGATCCAAAAGACGCGCCAGGTTGTTTTCGTCTTGGTGTTCCAGCTGCCTTCCACAGAAGTCGATTAGATTGGTGGCATGACTGCCGAACCCGCGCCGACTGGAAAAGCTCAATCTCCATACATGGCGAGAACCATTCGGAGCAATTTCCTTGAAATCATTCCAAGCTCGCACTTTGCACAGAGTAAACCCGTTGGAGTCGTCAAAGAGAACGTATCTAATCGAGTGAAGGTCGCTATCAGGATCTGGTGTCAGCTCGTAACTCCAGCGAGCGTCAAATTTATCTCCCACCTTGATCAGCTTGACTACAGACATAATCCCCTCCCTAGACAATTAGAGCGGTGATAATGTCACGAACCGCATAGTGGTTACACCTTGTCCTCGGCGTAGATCGAGGCGGAGATGTAGTGGTCTAATGATTCCGGACACCCATTTAGGCGAAAATGCTCGCCATAGAGAGGTGTCTGATGACCAAGCAACGTCGTACCTTTACCCCAGAATTCAAGCGCGAAGCTGCCAGCCTGGTGCTCGACCAGGGCTACAGCCATATCGATGCCGCCCGTTCACTTGGGCTGGTGGAGTCGGCCCTGCGTCGATGGGTTAACCAGCTTCAGGAAGAGCGAAATGGTGTAACTCCGACCAGTAAAGCGCTGACGCCCGAACAGCAGAAAATCCAGGAGCTGGAAGCTCGAATCAATCGGCTGGAACGGGAAAAATCGATCTTAAAAAAGGCCACCGCGCTCTTGATGGCCGAGGAGCACGAGCGTTCGCGTTAATTGATCAACTTCGTTCTGAAGAGCCTGTTGATCTGTTGTGCTCGGTATTTGAAGTCACCCGATCTTGCTATTACGCGCATTGCCGCAAGCGCCGATCTCCGGACGTTGAGCGGTTGGTTTTACGCAGCCGCGTGAATGAGCTGTTCACTCAAAGCCGCAGCGCGGCGGGCAGCCGAAGCATCATGCTCATGATGCGCGCGGACGGCATAGAGATTGGGCGATTCAAGGTGCGCAAGCTGATGAACGAAATGAAATTGATCAGCAAGCAACCTGGCTCACATGCCTATAAAAAGGCGACGGTGGAGCGGCCGGATATCCCGAACGTGTTGGATCGAGAGTTCACCGTGTCGGCGCCGAATGAGGTCTGGTGCGGTGACATCACGTATGTCTGGGCTCAAGGTCGCTGGCACTATTTGGCGGCTGTGATCGATCTGTTCGCCCGTCGCGTGGTGGGCTGGGCGTTTTCATCAAAGCCTGACGCTGACCTGGTTATCAAGGCTTTGGATATGGCCTATGAGCAGCGTGGTCGGCCTCAGAACGTTCTGTTTCACAGCGACCAAGGAAGCCAGTACGGCAGCCGAGGCTTCCGTCAGCGACTGTGGCGCTATCGCTTCAAACAGAGCATGAGTCGACGTGGAAACCGCCACGACAATGCACCGATGGAACGGTTGTTTCGCAGCCTGAAAACGGAATGGATACCGACCGTGGGCTACATGAGCGCTTCGTTAGCACAGCAGGATATCGGCCGGTTTTTGATGCAGCGCTACAACTGGCAACGGCCACATCAATTTAACAGCGGGCTGGCGCCCGCTGTGGCCGAGGAAAAACTTAACGCAGTGTCCGGGGTTAGTTGACCACTACACCGACCTAGAAGCGCCAGGCTTATAGAATTGGTTTTGATGAGCCATTCTTATGAGCTACGCGATTTTACGCACGAAAAAGTTAAAGAGCATAGGCGCGGTCGCTCGTTCGGCGCGTCATACTTTTAGAGAACAGCTCACACCCAATGCCGACCCAGCGCAACTAAGCCGCAATCGCACAGTAGGTGCGCAAGGCACCGACAGCTTGCTCCAAGCAATGAAGGGTAGGCTACCGGACAAGCGGAGACGCGATACGCCGTCACCGGTAAGTCAAAACCCTGCTCTTGCGCTTTTATGATTCGGCGGAGATCGAAATCTGTATGGCGCTTTTCAAGCTCGCCCTGATCGGCTTTACAGCCTGCATCACCGCGAATTCGAAATATTGCTTTATCACGTATTCCAGAGCTTGGGATATGAATCAGAGCTGGGGCCGGGAGTTGGAGATGGAGGGGGGGACGTCAAGATACTTCAGCGGAGTCCGTTAGGGGACACCATGGCTTATGTCCAAGCTAAGCGATATGCCCCAAATCGACCCATAGGTCTTGAGGCCGTGCAGGCTTTGCGCGGGGCGGTAGCAAATGACGGTGCAGACCTTGGCATATTTGTCACCACCTCCCGATATTTACAGGGAGCGCAGAGTTTTGCACATCGATCATCAGGAATATTGGAACTGAAGACTTCTGCGGACGTTGCTCAGTGGTGTCAGCAAGCGCAGGCGGGAATTGTAAAAGACAAATCCACATTAGTTTCGGCTGCGCATTTATTATCAATTCTGCGTCGTATTGAGGATGGCAGTAACGGGCTGGTCGTTCACGCTCACACTGGCTACCAAACAATTGGCAATAGCTTTGCACTTGTACTCAAAGAGACTAAGCACGCTGCTCTACTCATGAGTCTGCCACGGCAGATTATCAGCCAAGACACTCATGGACTCGATGGGCATGAGATCCCAGTTTTAGATAACCGGGTACTTTCTTCTAAAAATGCCGATACGGTCTTCCGCGCAAAACGGTCATTGGATGATCAGGGGCGCGTGAGCTACTGGGATGGGCAAAACCTTTATTCTACCTGGAATCGGCAGCCAAGCCGCTTTAGCCATTTAGACTAACTCCCTTAAGGGGAATTGGTTTGCGACTGTAGCCAGCGACAATAGGAAATATTCCCTCATTTTTGGTAGCCTTAACTCTAGTCATAAAGTTATCGAGATTGTTGACAACCTAGTAGGGGCGTTGCGCACATCCCGTTGCCTTTGTGCGTATTTAAGTCTCACATGGTCTCGTCAAATAGTGAGTCTGTTAGATTTATTTCAGGAGACCATAATCCCTGGTTTATTCTTACATATGTTTTGCATAGTGAAACAATCTTAGATTCGGCTCCAAATTTTAGATGTTTTCTTTGTATTTTAGTTAGTGCTTCAAAGGCGTTGGCCGTAAAGCCGTAGGTTGATAAGAAAATTCCTCCGTCATATTTTTCTTTGATAAGAACGTCCATAAACGACGCTACTGCGAGCTGCCCAACCTTATTTCCCGCCCGCCAATGTTTAATCTCGACGGCATAGGTTTTGAGTTTGCCTCTGATTTCGCCATGTAGGATTAAATCTTTGCCCCCGTCTTTGCTTGGGGGAGTTAACGTAACCGAAAAACCTATGCCTTCAAACGCTTCGGCCATCAACCTTTCCAAATCTCGCCACTCGAGCGCGTCAAGCGCTCTTGGATTTTCAGCTATCGCTCTGATAAAAGCTTTAGAGGCAGACTTTATAATTAGCTGTATTTCGCACTTTGACTCATCATCACTCTTGGTGTTTAGCGCTGACGCCCAGTTTTTTAGGGTGGCAGCATCGACTAGCTCAATCTGCTGTGGTTCATACCTAGAGGCTAGAGTTAAAGCGTCTTTCTCGAAACCTGTCTTTGAAAATATCAATGTTCTCTTTAGGCCTGAAGAGCGAGCTTTACTTAGCGTGTGCTCAACTGTTTCTTTGTCTGTCTTCTTTTTTGTATATGTTTTAACTTCTACGCCAATAGAGTCTTCCATGAATCGGTCATTTTTTGATCGCTCAACGACTAAATCCCATTCGTCGAGTGTACGAGAGGGCGTAGGCTTAACAGTTATGTTTTGTCGAATTGAACTGTAGCCTTCATGCTCCAATAGTGGCAGAAGAATGCCTGAAAGTAGTAATTCGGATTGGCGAGGGTCACTGGCCGATAAAAACACGTCGATTTTGTCGAGTAGCTCGGTGGCTTTTACATTCACTATCCTAAACCTTTGTAATTTGAGCCATCAGGACAAGGCTTAGGCTGAGTCGATTCTTGGTAAAAGTCTTGTAGCGTCCTTCATTTGGCGCGGTCGTAGGAGGCGTGGTTGAAGCCTTCCACATTCCCAGCACAACGACCTCATCGTCATACTCTATCCCTTTGAACCATGCTGTCTGACGAGACCAAATACTGACCTCGAGGCCTACGCCGTTGTCGGGCTTTTCGGAGTCCGCACGGTACTTGTTCATCCTGAGATTCAAAACATTCTTGTTTTTATCGTCGCCCACACAGCGCCGAACACTTTTGACGTACCCATGGATGGCAATGGGATGCTGGGTGGTGTTTTGGGATACTGCATGGAACGCCTCCATGTGCCGTTCCGTTTCGAAATAGAACTGGCGCCAATTGACAACCGTATTGCCTTCAAATACTAGCTCTAAGTGCTCCTCAACGTCGCTATCACTGGCGCACAGTGCTCGTAGTTTGAGGGCTCGCTTGGCAGAGTTGATATATGCAGGCAGTTTGCCAGGAGTAGATACATAGGTTTTGCTGGATCTGGCGTTGGAGCCGTCGCCATTTTGGTTTGTAGGTGCTGCGCAACCCTCTAGGGCTTCTTTGATCATTACCAGGCGCATGCGGTATTGATTACCTTTGATACTCTCGAGAAGGCCTTGCGACTCTTTGGCAATTTCCGAGATTTCCTCCTGCACTCCGTATTTGCAGTTGGCTGCGTGCTCGCCACCAGGCAGAAGCCTGAAGTACGCAGAGACAAACACCGACTTGTCGTGTAGCTCTCGTGTGTAAGACGGATTGTGGGTAACACCGATACTGCAAAACCGACATTTGAGCGGCTCTGCTCCCATACCTTTTTGATACGTATCGGCTTGCCATTCACTGCCTGTGCGATCCAGGGCACTGCCCATCTTGATGCCCATACGAACTCCTGTTCTCCATCGCCTTGGGAGATGTCCACTGCTGCACACTCGTTTCTGAAACTATCGGCACCGTTTCGTCAGCCTCCACGTTGTGCAAAGGCTTAGAAAATTGCGCTACAGATTCAGCGTGTGCATCCCCTTTGCATAATGCGGGCCTACGCAAAGTGCAGTTTTATCTAGAACCGGGTCAACCATGGAGGTCGTCATGATGACCTGAAAAGGCGTGGAATTATGATGCGATAGGGACTCTACCAAGACTCGCTGGAAATTTTGACTGCGGTCGGAGTTCATTCCCTTGTCTTCTGTGTTGTCCAGCAACAAAAGCCTAGGGTAACGCATCGTCTGATCTTCCAGCGACTCCAGTAGAATAGCAAGATGAAAGCTATTCTTAAGGATCGTTTCCGAACTTGCGGAAAATTTTGAACGGCCATCAACAAGCATAAAATCTTTGCCGAAATCGAACATCACCACTTCGGCGTCATTGAAGGCCGGCTCGAAACCACCATCTTGCTTCAGCAATTCGACTGTCTTTTCAGAAATGCGGCTTTCAACAGTTTCTCTGCGCGTGCTTGTTTGACCCCTCTTAATCTTGATGTCTTCTGCCAGATTTAGGATGGATTCATTAAGAACCCGTTTCTTCTCTATGAGACCTTCTATCGCAGCAACCAGCTTGGCTTTGGTGTCGTAATTTTTAATCCGCTCCTCTACGCTTCCGATTTTTGCAGATACCTCGTTAAGTTTCAGAGTCCGGTCGGAGCTTATACGTAAAGTCGTGACATGCTTGGCCCTTAAAGCTTGAAGTGCAAGCTGGTTAGATTCCAGATAGTGAGAATGCTCACTAAACTTCGTCCTCATTTCAAGTAATACTTGAGTGCTTTCCTTTTTTTGAAAAATCAGCTCATTCAAGGCTGCTAAATAAGAAGCTTCTCTAGAGTTTGTATCAATCTCGGTTTTGCACAGGTGGCACTGATCTCTCTCGTGATTGGTAATGGCGGAAAGGCAGCTTGGGCAAAACTTAAATCTTACTTCGCCAAAAAAATCATAGGCAGTCTTCGATTCTTTAAGGGATTTGATTCTTGAATCTATTGCCGAAATGAAAAGTTCGGATTCTACTATTTCATTCACCATCTCCGCCTGCTTAGCAGTTCGAATGTCGATCTCCTTAGAGAGCTCACCAATGGCTTTAGCTGCCTTCTCCGCCTCTACATTAAGCGCCGCGTCAGAGGTCTCTTCAGGCTGGACAATCAGGCGCTCGCGTTCCGCTAGAAGCTCCTGTAGTTCGATATTGGAATTTTTGATGGCAGTATTGAGTGAGGTCTCACGCAACGTGCCTTCGGATGGCGATACGTATCTGTAGATTGAGTCTAATTGCCCATCAATTTTGGCGAATTCTGATTCGGCTTTTGCGAGCTTTTGCTTCAGCGAGTAAATCCCGAGATCATCAAGGCCGAGTAGGAAGTCACCTATTGCCTGGCGCATGCTAGGCTTGTCGAAGGTTGTGTGCTCAGCCCTCAAGATCTTGTTTACTGCGGTGCCTTGGTCAACATAAATCAGTCGCAAGACCTGATGGATAGTCAAGTTGGCAAAGTCGTCAGTTTGGTCGTGAGGCCAATCTAGTAACTCAAAGATTTGTTGAGAAAAGCTCAATTTTTCGTCGGTTCGAATCAAACCATATTTTTGCCACACGGCTGACGTGCCTGCTTCGCGGAGTTCATTGTATGACCCTCCGTAAAAGCTCATGGGTGGCTTCTTTCCAGGCTCTACCGTCCTGTGTATGGTCATCACGTGACCGTTAATCTCAATTTCAGCAAAAACTCCATCACAGGTTTGTGCTTCTTCATTCCATCGATCTTCGGCTATATCCCCACCTAGGCAGCTAAATAGAAAGTCCATGATTGTTGACTTTCCGACACTGTTAGCACCTCGGATTATATTGACGCCCTTGTGGAACACTGCGTCATATACCGCCTTACCCGACCTGGTGATTATGAATCGGTTCACAAATAATGTTGAAGGCTTAGATGTCATAGATAAATTCCATTAGGCCGGAGCGAGATTTGAGTCCGTTCGATCCGTAAAAAGGTGCTTCTGGTAGAGCTTTTGTAATGACTATGAATGCGTCGCTCCTCAAAAACTCATCGGTTTCAAGGAGTGCAATATAACCGGGCGGCAAAGCGTCTGGCTCTAACTGCATGATGCCTTTATCGAATTCGGATTTCGATAAACAACCTTTCGCAATAAGCTCGAGTGTTGCTGCCTTTTGGAAACTTTGGAGGTCAAAGAATGTGCGAGCGGGATTTGTCAAATCTTCAAACTGATCTTGAATGTTAGCGGTTTTTGATTTGTATTTGCCGATTTCCCTAGGCCACGGTTTTATCGCCTTAAGCTGGCTAGGGAACAAATAATAAAAATCAAGCATGCGAAACAGGGGCCAACTAATCGGCGTGCTACCAGTCGCATTGAGAATTGATACTGTTCTGTAAAGGCAGTGGTTTGCATCGAAGGCTGGGTGATACATCAGCATTTTGGCTTCTCCCAGATCAAGTGGCACTTCCCAGTGAGAAAATATAGCATCCCTGAAATCATGTATTGATCTATTGTGAAGTCTTCCGCCATAATCTCCCGGTAAATGGTATCGACAATTCCGTTGAGGATTACCCCATCGATAACATCATTCGGGACACCTTGTTTTATTAGCGGTCGAATGGATTCTTCGAAGCCAAAACTAATTTTTTGGAGAATGTAGAGAAAGATAGCCTGTCGTCTTCGATTGAGCTGGGACTTCATTAACCTCTTCGCAAAGGCATCTTTGCGCTCGATTGCTACCTCTAGCAAATCCTCACGCCCCCCGTTTTTGAGTTTTTGCTCCAGACCGATCATCGGAGACTGAGTTTTCTGGTTGGTAAAGAAATCCAGACGCTCGATGAAGTACATGAAATCTTCATCGTGCTCACTCAACTCTTGGATTCTTGCAAGTGCGCGAGTAATTGCAGTCGGATCTGCAGGGGGTAGGTTGATGACGTAGTTGGTGTCATCACCCACACGCACGCCGCCCTGGATGTTGGAGCCCCAAATGCTTGCTTTATTCATTTGGGCGAGTTGTTTGTGTCGTTGCCCGCCCGAACTGAACCATGAACTGTGGAACCCTTGATGTTCACGGTATTGCTTCCAGTGCGTCCTTTTGTACCGGCATTAATCAATGCCACGCATAATGCGAAGGTCACAACCACCAGAAGGCACATCAGAGCGAACAGCTCGGTATGAGTCAGATTCTTGAGGTAAGGCGAGGAGATGATTTGCGGATAAACCGTGTACCCCAACAGGCCGGCTATCGCCGCACTGCCGCAATACTTGACAGCGCTTTTCCAAAATTCGTCCATGATGAACCCAAGCTGGTAGTCAAAACGCTATCATCATGTATCCGAGGGCCTTCGTAAAGGCACGGAACCGCGAACTCCCGCAATCGGATGCGAACCGACGGCGTTAGCCTTTCTTTTGACGTGGAGCCGCCTGCATACGTAGGCTGGTCTCGGTTTAGATCGACGTATCTGGAGTTTTTCACGCAGTCCCGGTATCCGCCTGGAGGGCCGTGAGGGATCCAGCGAGACGCAAGTTTTTGAGGGGCGACTTCTGCGGTCGGGGGTACCAAGGATGTGCTGAGGCGAGCGTGATCATGTGTAGGGGCTTCACCACCCTCGGTGGCGGCAATGTAGCGTTCAACCATCTTCAGGGGGGCATCCCCTCCAATAACGCTTTGAGCCCGTCAATGATCTGACGATGCCTCGTCAGATCTGGCATTGCGTTGAAGAGCACGAAAGGTTCTGATTTACCTAAGCGCTGTTGAAGGTTTGAAGACCAGATTTCCACCGACGCATTACAGTACAAGGCGAATTTAAACTCCTGAAGGGAGAGCTCCGACTGGATGTCACTTCTGCTATCACGCCGCTCATTTAGTAAGCCACAGCCCGCTAGAGGATCTATTAGGAGACGCTCGTTTCTGAAATCCATCCAGAAAATAAACGCCACTCGACCGTTGGCCGACTCCAGACGAACACCTACCTTCCCGTCATCCATGCCTGCGGATGAAAGGCGCATGTTTCCAAGGGGAGTGCATGATTTTCCTTTGCGTGCGAGTACGTAAAACTCATCGGGAATTTCGTATTGCGGATTAGGGACGAGCTCACCCACCCCGCGTTAACCCGTCCAACTGCTCTTGGTCAAACAGAGCACGAAATCCTTCGAGCTCATACAGGTGCTCCCGTTCATATGCCCACCGTGCTGGCACCCCAAGACGCTCCTCCATAGCGAGCTCAGCAAGATGTCTCATCAGTGGCTTGTCCATGTGAATCCGCTGGCGATCATCCGGGTCATCCGGGTCTACGATATCGTCGCGTTCGGCATGGGCGATAGCATGGCGGCCTTGTGTTGCTAGGTACTCGGAAATGTCAGTCCCAAGAGCCTGCAACTCATCACGACGCGCAATTGAGTCTCCGTCCGTTAATACCGAGAGGGCCTGCTGGATCCATGGCCCTCGTTCTCGGCCAACAGGCACTCGTCAGCATCTCCGATATTGATAAAGTTTTGAATTCAGAGGTCTTTAAGTCTCTGGGTAATGCGGTACTGCTGTCCACTAAAATTTTATCGCTGTTGCTGAGCGAGGCGGCTGATGTGGTGGCACCATACGTGGCCTACCTAATCATGAAAAAAGGCATTGGTTCATTGGATGTCGTTTGGCTGTTGCAAAACTATAGTTCGCTCAAGGCTGCCGTAGAGCCTCACGGAGTTAATCCGCAAGAGATTCTGAATTGGTTTAATGGCTGGGATGCCCACGCAGGGAAACACGCCGATAAACCTCAGATCATTGACGCCAAGTTGTCTGAGGCGATTTTCACCGCTCCAGAGACGCAATTTAAGGTATTTAAAGAAGCGTCATTTAAGTTCCTGGACTCTAGTGATCGGAGCGAGGAGGGGTGGAAGAAAATCATCGTTGATGCCTGGCCTCAGGTCGCGATCATTGCGCGTGCCATGGCGGACAAGTCCGTTCCGCTGGCCAGCGCCGAGCCGATTAGTGACGCCATAGTGGCTACCTTGAGTGACTACGTTCATAGCGATGAGTCGGTCCAACTGAACAACCAGACATTAGCCATGCTGAATGCATTGCTACAGGCGCTCGATGAGCAGCTAAGACATGTAGTCGGAGGCCGCCTCCGTGCTCTGTTCTACTCCGATCCCAAAGACATCGGCAGACTTTTCGAGGTGCTCGACAGCTTCGGAAACCTAATCTTGGACATCCAGCCGGCTAACAGTGAGGAAGCTACTCGGTTAATCAGGCTGTTGGACTACATCGGAAGATACCCAGACGCTACACAGCGGGCAGCGAGTTTCCTGGATGGAAAAGCCGAACAGCTGTCGAGATTCAGGTATTCCGAGAGGCTGCGAGAAGGAATGGCGTCTGTAGTGACGAAGCTTGAAAATCGAACCCCTAGAATATTCAAGAAATTCGCAAGAAAGTCCTGGTTCACCAGCTTGTTCAAATCCAAGACCTCTAAAGAGATCGCTGAGGAGGTAGGAGACGGGATTGAGGAGTAAGGGGTGTCGTCATCTATGAAGTGGCAATGGGGCTGCGGTGCAGCCCCTTCGAGTACTTAGAACTCCATCATCCAAGTCCCTTCTGGCTCGCCTTGTCCGGGGTATTTAGCCGGGTTTGGTTCTCGCCGAGTTGCCGCATCCTTGACGGCAAATTCCCATTGTTATTGGCCTTCGGTAAGCGCTGTGACGGCAGCGCAAGTCCCAGTTCGCAGATAGCCTATGTTCCGTCACTGCTAAATTGGAATGACAAGGGTGTGCCGCTTGGGTCCCTCCCTTGGAGAGAGGGGCTCTAACAGTATCAGAGGGAGCTGGCCAATTTGGTTTCCAACACGCCTTCTTTACCCTCAGCCTCGGGCACCAGGTGCAGCTGGCTACGTGCGTAACCGAATCCCATTTTCACTTCTTGCCACACGTAGATGTTCTTCCCTGGCAGAGTATTAACTTTGAGCATGGTTAAGTTTTCGGCATCAGATCCGATGGTGTGCGGCCCGGCCGGCACATCGGCAACCAAGTAAGTATTGGCTGCAGTTGCCCCGATCACGCGACCATCGATAGTGACGGTCATCTTAATGGCTGCACCCATGGTCTCGTTTCGGTAAATGTAGATCCTCGACATATCCGGGATCGTGCCGAACCGCTTCATCTCGTTATCGGTGGCCTGGTCACCCATAGGCACAGATGCGCAGCCGTGGAGAGCACCGATGAGGGCTAATAGCCCGACAGTCCTTTTCATGTATCGTCCCTATCTAGAGGTGGCGAAATGCCACTAGCAGGCCGTTATACAATGGGGCCAGTGACTTGCCAATCCAGATGGAATGGCAAGTCTGCAAAAAAAATACCGAGATTGGAAGTTGCCAGGCCGCAGCGCCAGCTGCGGCCTGTGGCCTACCAATCCTGGCGCAATGGCAACGGCCCTTCATGGGACGCAAACAGCGGTAGCACTTCTTCTGCCAGCTCCTGAATCACTTCGTCTGCCGGCCGCTGGCAAAACTGTATGCCCAGCGCCGCATGATTGACCCCGGCATCCTGCCATTCCCCGAGCAGATCAATCAGCCCCTTGCGCCCGGTCCTCAGCACGTAGCCGCCTTGCATGGCCGTGCGTGGAAAGTCGGGGTTGGCGTCCAGGTCGATCCACTCGTTGGTCACGTGCGGACGAAAGCCGCCACCGGGAATGTGGTCGCGCCAGGCGCGGATTTTTTCGGCCAGGCGCCGAGGGCCGAGAATGTTCTCGGTTGCCTCAGGAAAGGTCAGCCAGCCATCGGCCTGCTCGCCCAGCCACTGCAGGGACTGGCGCGAGCTGCCGGTCACCAGCAGGGGGATGGCTCCGCTGACGGGCTTGGGCAGCAGTTGCGCGCCACTAAGGTGGCCCAGTGCTGATTGAATCGGATGGTCGCCAACCTGCAGCAGTTGGCGAAAATAACGCACTGCCTCGGCAAAGCGCTCGCCACGCTCGCTGTGTTCCAGGCCATAGGCGGGAAACTCAATCGGGCGGTCCCCGGAGGCGATACCCATGACCAGGCGCCCGCCTGACAACTGGTCGATGGTAGTGGCGGCCTTGGCCAGGTCGATCGGATGACGCAAGGCGAAGATCGCGCTGCCCGTCGCCAGGGCGATGCGCCGGGTGTGCGCGGCCAGGTAGCTGAGGTAGGCGAAAGGATCGAACAGCTGGCCGGCATCGCCAAAGTGCGGATCGTACAACGGCACATCACGCACCCAGACGGCGGCAAAGCCGAGGCGGTCGATCTCGCCGACCAGCGCGGCCTGACCATTGAGCACCGCCATGTCGCCGCGGTAGAAGCGCAGCGGCAGGAAGATACCCAGAGTCAGGTGGTCGGCGGCGAACATGCGTCGATAGCCGGGGTGATGGGCGAAGGCATGGGCGCTGGCGCCCGTTAATGTCGGGTTCATCGGCAAATTCCTTGTTGCGCTTCAGGGGCCAGTGGCAGGTGCTGGCAGGCGGATGCCGCGCTGGACGGCAGGGCGCTGACTGACGCGCTCATGCCAGGCGCTCAGATGCCGGTACTGGCTGAAATCGAAGTCGATAACCTGGGCGATATGGGTCCAGCCGAAGGTGGCGATGTCAGCGATCGAATAGCTGCTGCCCGCCAGCCAGGGCCGGTCGGCCAGGCGTTGGTCGAGGGTGCTGAACAGTTCTTCGCTCAGGCGCCGGTAGCGGGCGATGGCCTCGGGGCAGGGCTGCTGGGCGAACAGTTCGAAATGCACGCGCTGACCCAGAATCGGCCCCATGCTCGCTGCGTGAAACTGCAACCAGGTAATGGTCGCCCAGCGTTCGCTGGGGGTATCCGGCAGCAGGCGTGCGCTCTTTTCGGCCAGGTACAGCAGGATCGCCGCAGACTCGAAGAGGGTGATATCGGACTCGGGATCGACCAGTACCGGGATGCGTCCATGGGGGTTGAGCTTGAGAAAGTCAGCCTGGCGATGCTCGCCACGGTCGATCTGCACGTGCTTGAGGGTGTAGGGCAGCCCTAGTTCTTCCAGGGCGATGGTGATCTTGAAGCCATTAGGTGAGCTATCGCTATAAAGAATCAACGGCATGGGCCTTCTCTTCAGGAGTGTTCAGAGAAGGGCTATGCTAGGCAGGCCTTGGCTGATTGAAAAACGATCAATTCTGCGTTTAGGCGATAGATTTTCTAAACCATGGAGAGGGTAGAAATGGGCGCGGTTCTACCGTTGTTGGCATTGCGGGCCTTCACTGAAGCGGCACGTCTGGGCAGCCTCAAGGCGGCCGCCGAGCGCATGGGGGTAACGCCGGGGGCGGTCAGCCAGCAGGTGCGCCTGCTCGAGGCGCGCATGGGCGTGGTGTTGTTCGTGCGTGGCCGCCATGGCGTGCACCTGAGCGAAGCCGGCGCGCGGGTGTATCCGGGGCTGCTCAAGGGCTTCGATCAGATCGAGGCATCGCTGGCATTGCTGGAGCAACTGGCGCCGGGCAAGACCCTGACCATCAGCACCGTGCCGTCTTTCGCAGCCTCCTGGCTGGTACCGCGCCTGGGCCGTTTCAATGCCTTGCACCCGCAGATCGAAGTGCGCGTCGAGGCCTCGGCCAAGCTGGTGGATTTTCAACGTGAGCGTATCGACGTCGCCCTGCGCCATGGGCTCGGCCAGTACCCGGGGCTGGCGTCGATTCGTTTACTGGCACCGGTCCTGTTGCCGGTGGCCAGCCCGCAGTTGCTGGCGCAAGGGCCGGCCTTGAAGCGCCCCGCCGATTGTCTTAAGTATCCGCTGCTGCACGATGCCGATCGCGCCGACTGGATGCTTTGGCTACAGGCTCATGGCGTGGCCGATGAGCCGCGGGCAGCACGCGGTGCGAGTTTCGAGGATGACCTGCTGCTGTTGCGTGCAGCGGCTGCAGGCCAGGGTATAGCGCTGGTACAGGACACCCACGCTGCGGAAGACCTGGCCAGCGGCAAGCTGCAACTGGCCCTCGACAAACCCTGGCCTGCGCGTTTCGCCTACTACCTGGTGTGCCGACAAGAAGCCTTGCAGCGCCCCGAGGTTCAGGCATTCGCCGATTGGGTCAGAGCAGAGGCGGATGCCAGGTCTTGATCCTTATTGTCATCGCTGCCACCTTGGGTCGCAGTCAGATTAGCCACCAGCTTGGCTGACATTGCCGGCCCTTGCAGCTGGGAGTTGAGGCTGGCCAGTGACTCCAGCTCGGTCTGCTTTTTCATCTGCTCGGCGATCTTGCGTTCGATCTTGTCCTTCTCGGCAGGTGGCAAGGCCTCGAACTCTTCCTGGCTGATGCCCAGTTCGTTGAGCAGCTTGAGCTTGATCTTCTCCGCCGGGCTCAGGGCCATGTACTCGCGAAACGCCTGAGTGGCGCTCTTGCCGGATTCGCTGGTGCCGATGCTGGCCTGCTCACGCATGTCCACATCCGGGTTCTGCAGCTGTACCTTGAGCTTGGCGAAAGCTTCCTCGCGGGCGTCTTCGGCACTTTGCTGCGAGCTATTGCCATGGCTGTGCTGCTGCCGATTGGCACTGCTGGTGGGCACCGGCGGGCGGAACTGGGCCTGTTCGGCGGCGGCCGCCTCGGCCACGCCACGGGTCGGGTTGATGGTCAGCGGCTGGGCGCCGACGGCATTGATGCTACTCACCTGATCACTCTCCTTGATGGATGCAAGTTGACCATCGATCAATGGCAAGTCTTGTGCCAGCTCTGCTGACAGGTCCACGAGCTAGTATATTCAGGGGGTGGCGCTGTACGGCGGGTAGGAAATCGGAGCATGCTTTGCCCCGAAGAGGAAAACCCTTGCCGTCAGCGGCAAATCAATTCAAACCGGCAGCACCAACATCCGGCTGGGGCGTAGTTGCCTGGACAAGGGAGATCGTCCATGACTCAAACGTCAGATACACCACCATTGAAGGCCCCGCTGGCCGATTTCAGGGAAGAGCAGTTACAAACCCTGCTGGAGTTGATCAGCGACGGGATCTGGGACTGGAATGCCAACACCGGTTACGTCTACCGCAATCCCGGGTGGTACAGGATGCTCGGCTACCCGAGCCATTCCCTGGACAATACGGTGCTGACCTGGGAAGGGGTGATCCACCCCGAGGACTATCCGCGGGTGATGGCGCATTTCGAGGATTACCTCACTGATCGCGCCGGGCGGTACCGCATCCAGTACCGCTGTCGTTGCCGGGATGGCAGCTACCTGTGGATCGAGGACAGCGGCCACATAATTGCGCGCAACGAGGATGGTTCGGTGGCGCGGATGCTCGGTGCCCACCGCAATATCGATGACGCCAGGCGCCTGGTTGATCGGCTGGAGGAGAAGAACCTGAGCCTGGAAGCGCAGATCGCCGAGCGCACCCGCGAGCTGTCCTGGGTCAACCAGCAACTGCAGCGCCAGCTCGATGAGAACCGCGACCTGGCCGAGCGCGATGCCCTGACCCTGGTGGCCAACCGTTACCGCCTGGAAAAGGTCCTGCAGCAGGAGTGTGAGCGGGCGCGGCGCTTTCGCCAGCCGCTGGCGCTGATCATCATGGATATCGACGACTTCAAGCCGATCAACGACCAGTACGGCCATGCCCAGGGTGATCAGGCGCTGATCGCCTCGGTGGAGCGGATCAAGGTCTGCCTGCGCAGCGATGACCTGCTGGCGCGGTGGGGCGGTGATGAGTTCGTTGCGGTGCTGCCGGGCACGCAGCGGCAAGAGGCGCTGCAGCTGGCGCGGCAGATTCGCCAGGCGCTGGAGCAGGCGCCGCCGGTGGGCGAGCGGTTGCTGACCATGAGCTATGGCGTGGTCGAGTGGCTGGAAGGTGAAGGGCAGGCGCAACTGCTGTGCCGGGCGGACCAGGCGCTGTACCGGGCCAAGGCGGCCGGCAAGGATGAAATCGGTGAATGAAAAAGGACCCGCTGCACGGAGCAGCGGGTCAAATCGGCCTCAGCCGCTTCAGTGTCTACAGATGCAGGGCGTGCCCCAGGGCGCGCAGTGCCGCTTCCTGTACCGCCTCACCCAGGGTTGGGTGAGCGTGGATGGTTCCCGCCACATCTTCCAGGCACGCGCCCATTTCCAGTGACTGGGCAAAGGCGGTGGACAGCTCCGAGACGCCAACGCCGACCGCCTGCCAGCCGAGAATCAGGTGATTGTCGCGACGGGCGACCACGCGCACGAAACCGCTTTTCGATTCCAGGGTCATGGCTCGGCCGTTGGCGGCGAACGGGAACTGCGCAACGATGCAGTCCAGGCCATCCTGCTCGACCTGTTCCGGGGTCTTACCGACCACCACCAGTTCCGGGTCGGTGAAACACACCGCGGCAATGGCGGCCGGTTCGAAGCGCCGCGACTTGCCGGCAATGATTTCGGCAACCATTTCACCCTGGGCCATGGCCCGGTGGGCGAGCATCGGTTCACCGCTGATATCGCCGATGGCCCAGACGTTGAGCATGCTGGTCTTGCATTGGTCGTCGATGGCAACCGCCGAACCGTTCATCTTCAGCGCCAGGCTTTCCAGGTTGAAGCCCTGGGTGCGCGGCTTGCGCCCGACCGCGACCAGTACCTGGTCAGTGCTCAGTTGCAGCAGTTCTCCCTCAGGGTCACGTACCTGCAACGCCTGCTTGTCGGCATCGAAACCTTCGACGCTGTGCTTGAGGTAGAGCTTGATCCCCAGCTTCTTGATCGACTCGGCCACCGGTGCAGTCAGTTCACTGTCGTAGGTTGGCAGGATGCGCTCGCGGGCTTCGACCACGCTGACCTCGACGCCAAGCTTGCGGTAGGCGATGCCCAGCTCCAGGCCGATGTAGCCGCCGCCAACCACGGTCAGGTGCTTGGGCAGGGTTTTCGGCGCCAGGGCCTCGGTGGAGGAAATGATCGGGCCACCCAGCGGCAGCATCGGCAGTTCGACGCTGCTTGAGCCGGTGGCCAGCAGCAGGTGCTCGCACTGGATGCGCTGGCCGTCGACTTCGACGTGCTTGCCATCGAGAATCTTCGCCCAGCCGTGGATCACCTTGACCCCGTGTTTTTTCAGCAGGGCCGCGACGCCGCTGGTCAGGCGATCGACGATGCCGTCTTTCCAGGCCACGCTCTGGGTGATGTCCAGGCTCGGTGGCGAGACCTTGATGCCCAGGCTCGACTGCTGGCTGTGCAGCTGGGTCTGGTGGAACTGCTCGGCGACGTGGATCAGCGCCTTGGACGGAATGCAGCCGATGTTCAGGCAAGTGCCACCCAGGGCCTGGCCTTCGACCAGCACCGTGGGAATGCCCAGTTGGCCGGCGCGAATGGCCGCGACATAACCGCCGGGGCCGCCGCCGATGATCAGCAGGGTAGTGTTGAGCGTCTGTTGCATGGTCACTCCACAAACAGGCTGGCAGGTTGTTCGAGCAGGCCGCGGATGGCCTGGATGAAGAGTGCCGCGTCCATGCCATCGACCACGCGGTGATCGAACGAGCTGGAGAGGTTCATCATCTTGCGAATGACGATCTGGCCATTGATGACCATCGGCCGTTCAACCATGCGGTTGACCCCGACAATCGCCACTTCCGGGGTGTTGACTACCGGGGTGGAGACGATGCCGCCGAGGGCGCCGAGGCTGGTCAGGGTGATGGTCGAGCCTGACAGTTCTTCACGGCTGGCCTTGTTGCCGCGGGCGGCGTTGGCCAGGCGCACGATCTCGCCGGCGTTGCTCCACAGGCTGCCGGCTTCGGCGTGGCGCAGTACCGGTACCATCAGGCCATTGTCGCCCTGGGTGGCGATGCCGACATGCACCGCGCCGTGGCGGGTGATGACCTGGGCTTCGTCGTCGTAGGTGGCGTTGATCTGCGGGAACTCGCGCAGGGCGACGACCATGGCGCGCACCAGGAATGGCAACAGGGTCAGCTTGCCACGGCTGTCGCCCCACTTCTTGTTCAGGTGCTGGCGCAGCTCTTCCACGGCGGTGACGTCGATTTCCTCGACGTAGCTGAAGTGGGCGACGCGGCGCTTGGCATCCTGCATGCGCTGGGCAATCTTGCGGCGCAGGCCGATCACCGGGATCTGCTCGCTGTCGTTGCGCTTGGCGTAACCGCCAGGGGCACTTTGGCTGCTGGTGGTTGGCTGGGCCAGGAAGGCGTCGAGGTCGTCGTGCAGGATGCGTCCGGCCGGGCCGCTGCCATGTACGTAACGCAGCTCGATGCCGGCATCCAGGGCACGCTTGCGCACGGCAGGCGAGGCCAGTGGGCGTTCGTGGGCTTCGCGCGGAACGATGGCGGCGGGCTGGTGGGTGGAGGCTGCGGGTGCAGCAACGGGTGCTGGTGCAGCAGGTTTTGCTGCTGGTTCAGGGGCAGGTGCAGCGACTGCACTGGCCTCTTCGCGGGGCAAGCCCGCTCCTACGTTGCCGGCGCCTTCGACTTCGATGCGGATCAGTTCGCTGCCCACCGCCATGACTTCACCGGGCTGGCCGCCCAGGGCCAGGACCTTGCCGCTGACCGGCGAAGGGATTTCGACGGTGGCCTTGTCGGTCATGACATCGGCCACGACCTGGTCTTCAGTGACGGTATCGCCGACCTTGACGAACCATTCCACCAGTTCAACTTGTGCGATGCCTTCACCGATATCCGGCATCTTGATGACGTGCGTGCCCATTCAGACCTCCATGACCCGTTTCAATGCCGCGCCCACTCGCGAAGGGCCGGGGAAATACGCCCACTCCTGTGCGTGCGGGTAGGGGGTGTCCCAACCGGTGACGCGTTCGATCGGAGCTTCGAGGTGATGGAAGCAGTGTTCCTGGACCAGCGCGATCAGCTCGGCACCGAAGCCGCAGGTGCGCGTGGCTTCATGGACCACCACGCAACGGCCGGTCTTTTTCACCGACTCGACGATGGTTTCCAGGTCCAGCGGCCAGAGGCTGCGCAGGTCGATGACCTCGGCGTCGACGCCGGTTTCTTCAGCGGCCACCTGCGAGACATAGACGGTGGTGCCATAGGTCAGCACGGTGACGTCCTTACCCGGGCGGGTAATCGCCGCCTTGTCCAGCGGCACGGTGTAGTAGCCGTCCGGTACGGCGCTGGCCGGGTGTTTCGACCACGGGGTTACCGGGCGGTCGTGGTGGCCGTCGAACGGGCCGTTGTACAGGCGCTTGGGCTCAAGGAAGATCACCGGGTCGTCGTTTTCGATCGAGGCGATCAGCAGGCCTTTGGCGTCGTAAGGGTTGGAAGGCATCACGGTACGCAGGCCACAGACCTGGGTGAACATCGCTTCAGGGCTCTGGCTGTGGGTCTGGCCGCCGTAGATACCGCCACCGCAGGGCATGCGCAGGGTCAGCGGGGCGACGAACTCGCCGGCCGAGCGATAACGCAGGCGGGCCATTTCCGAGACGATCTGGTCGGAGGCCGGGTAGAAGTAGTCGGCGAACTGGATTTCCACCACCGGGCGCAGGCCATAGGCACCCATGCCCACGGCGGTTCCGACGATGCCACTTTCGGAGATTGGCGCATCGAATACCCGCGACTTGCCGTACTTGGTCTGCAGGCCTTCGGTGCAACGGAACACGCCACCGAAGTAGCCGACGTCCTGGCCATACACCACGACGTTGTCATCGCGCTCTAGCATGATGTCCATGGCCGAGCGCAGGGCCTGGATCATGGTCATGGTGGTGGTCGCCATAGCGGTTTCCAACTGGATTGAAGTGTTGTGATCGTTCATGTCAGATCCCCAGTTCCTGGCGCTGCCGGCGCAGGTGCTCCGGCATCTCCTTGTAGACATCCTCGAACATCGAGGCCGGGCTCGGCATCTGGCCGCCAGCCAGGGTGCCGTACTGCTCGGCTTCTTTCTGCGCCTTGATGATCTCGGCCTCGAGCTCGGCGCTGACCGCCTGGTGCTCTTCTTCGGACCAGTGACCGATGGCGATCAGGTGCTGTTTGAGGCGGGCGATCGGGTCGCCCAGGGGGAAGTGACTCCAGTCGTCGGCCGGACGGTACTTGGACGGATCGTCCGACGTCGAGTGCGGGCCGGCACGGTAGGTGACCCATTCGATCAGGGTCGGGCCGAGGCCCAGGCGGGCGCGTTCGGCGGCCCAGCGGGAGGCCGCGTACACGGCGATGAAGTCGTTGCCGTCGACGCGCAGGGAGGCGATGCCGCAACCCACGCCACGACCGGCGAAGGTGGTCGACTCACCACCGGCGATGGCCTGGAAGGTGGAGATCGCCCACTGGTTGTTGACCACGTTGAGGATTACCGGCGCACGGTAGACGTGGGCGAAGGTCAACGCGGTGTGGAAGTCCGATTCGGCAGTGGCACCGTCACCGATCCAGGCCGAGGCGATCTTGGTATCGCCCTTGATGGCCGAGGCCATGGCCCAGCCGACCGCCTGGACGAACTGGGTCGCCAGGTTGCCGCTGATGGTGAAGAAGCCGGCTTCGCGCACCGAATACATGATTGGCAGCTGGCGGCCCTTGAGCGGATCGCGCTCGTTGGACAGCAGTTGGCAGATCATCTCCACCAGCGAAACGTCGCGGGCCATGAGGATGCTTTGCTGGCGATAGGTGGGGAAGCACATGTCGCTGCGGTTCAGGGCCATGGCCTGGCCGCTGCCGATGGCTTCTTCACCCAGGCTCTGCATGTAGAACGACATCTTCTTCTGCCGCTGGGCAACCACCATGCGGCTGTCAAACAACCGGGTCTTGAGCATGGTGCGCATGCCCTGGCGCAGGATCTCGGGGCTGACGTCCTCGGCCCAGGGGCCCAGGGCATTACCCTTGTCATCCAGCACCCGGATCAGGCTATAGGAGATGTCCGCGGTATCGGCGGCTTCTACATCGACGGGAGGTTTACGGACCTGACCGGCATCGTTCAGACGCAGGTAGGAAAAATCGGTCTGGCAGCCTGGCCGGCCTGTAGGCTCGGGCACATGCAAACGCAGGGGGGCGTACTCGTTCATGCTTTTTTACGCTCGCTCTGTCTTGTGTTTTTGTTGAGCTTTGAAGCGGTCGCTACTGACACCCGGCTTGTGACCATGGAGTCAGTCTTGTCCTACATGATATTCCGGCGCCTGAAGAATATTTTTCTCAAGTTCGTTGCCTTTGCTTCGGCTTGCGGATAAACATTCCTTATAAAGACAAAAAACAGGTGATTTTCTCTCATGCGTAAACTGGATCGTACGGATATCGGCATTCTCAACAGCCTCCAGGAAAATGCCCGGATCACCAACGCCGAGCTGGCGCGCTCGGTGAACCTCTCGCCGACACCTTGCTTCAACCGGGTCAAGGCCATGGAAGAACTCGGGGTGATTCGCCAGCAGGTGACCTTGCTGGCGCCGGAGGTGCTGGGCCTGGATGTGAATGTGTTCATCCATGTCAGCCTGGAGAAGCAGGTCGAGCAATCCCTGCATCGTTTCGAGGAGGAAATTGCCGAGCGCCCGGAGGTCATGGAGTGCTACCTGATGACCGGCGACCCTGATTACCTGTTGCGCGTATTGCTGCCGAGCATCCAGGCCCTGGAGCGCTTTCTCGACTACCTGACGCGCTTGCCGGGGGTGGCCAATATCCGTTCGAGTTTTGCCCTGAAACAGGTGCGCTATAAAACCGCGCTGCCGCTGCCGGCCAATGGCCTGACCCTGCCAGGCTAGGCTGTGTAGAAAATTACGTTCACATCGTCCGTTTGGCGCTTGAAATTTCGAACGCCCGGTGCCTATGTTGTAACCGTCGCCGTTCCCGGCATGCGAAAACAACAAGGATAGAGTCATGACGACCAATGGCCAAAACTCACTCGCCGAGCGATTGACGGGCATTGATGAGATCGAGTGCATTACCCCGGACCTCAATGGAGTGCCGCGGGGCAAGGTGATGACCGCTGAAGGCTTTCTCGAAGGCCGCCGCCTGCAGATGGCCCGCGGCGTCCTGCTGCAATGCATCATGGGCGGTTACCCGGCGGCGCGCTTCTATGGCAGCGACGATGGCGACCTGGCGCTGGTGGCCGACCCGCAGCACATCTATCGCCTGCCCTGGAGTGATGAGCCGCGGGCCCTGGCGATTTGCGATGCGGTCGAGCTCAACGGCGAAAGCTCTGGACTGTCCAGTCGCGGCCTGCTCAAGGCGGTAATCGCTCGTTACGCCGCCCGTGGCCTGGCGCCGGTGGTGGCGACCGAGCTTGAGTTCTTTGTCTTCGCCCCCAACAGCGATCCCAACCAGCCGTTCCTGCCGCCGCTGGGCAAGGACGGTCGTCGTGAAGAGGGCCATTCGGCGTTCAGCGTCAGCTCCAACAATGGCCTGCGTCCGTTCTTCGCTGAGGTCTATCGCTGCATGGCCGCCCTGGGTCTGCCGCGCGATACTTTCATGCACGAGATGGGCGTCAGCCAGTTCGAGATCAACCTGCTGCACGGCGACCCGCTGCTGCTGGCCGACCAGACCCTGCTGTTCAAGCACCTGCTCAAGGAAGTTGCGCTCAAGCATGGCCTGACCGTGGTGTGCATGGCCAAGCCGTTGGCGCACACGCCGGGTAGCTCCATGCACATTCATCAGAGCGTGGTGGAGGTGGATGGCGGGCGTAATGTCTTCAGCGATGCCGAGGGCAAGCCGACGCCGACCTTCTATCACTTCATCGGCGGCCAGCAGGCCTGCATGGCGGATTTCACTGCCCTGTTCGCGCCGAACGTGAACTCCTACCAGCGCCTCTGCCACCCCTACGCCTCGCCCAACAATGCCTGCTGGTCCGAAGACAACCGCGCGGCCGGCTTGCGTATTCCGGCCAGTTCACCCGTGGCGCGACGGGTCGAGAACCGTCTGCCAGGCGCTGATACCAACCCGTACCTGGCGATTGCCGCAAGCCTGGCGGCCGGCCTGTACGGTATCGAACAGCAGCTTGAACCGGCGCCAGCAATCCAGGGCGAATTCGCGGTGCCGGATCATTTGAGCCTACCATGTACCTTGCATGCGGCATTGGAGCGTCTGAAGCGTAGCGAGCTGGCGCGGGAACTGTTCGGCAAGGAGTTCATCGAAGGTTACATCGCCACCAAGACCCTGGAGTTGACCAGTTTCTTCGATGAGATCACCCCGTGGGAGCGTCGCGTACTGGCAGCTCAGGCGTAACCCGCGAGGCGTTTTTGACGCAGTGCTCGGACAATTCAAAAGCAGGTGGCAGACATTCTTCGATAAGCGTCTGCCACCTGTTTTTTTATGCCAGCCGCCTGCAACACGGTTTTTTTCACTTATGCTTTCAAGCAGTTTTTCCACCAGCTCAAGGAGCCGTTCGGGACGCTGATGCGACAGATCTGGAAGTCTTTTCGCGCGCTGTATTTCGCTGCGCTGATGATGTTGATCGGCTCCGGCTTGTTGAGTACCTACCTGGCCTTGCGCCTGGCTGCCGACCACGTCGACAGCCTCTGGGTCGGTGCGCTGATGGCCGCCAACTATTTCGGCCTGGCCTTGGGCGGCAAGATCGGCCACCGGCTGATTGCCCGGGTCGGGCATATCCGTGCCTATGCCACCTGCGCCGGGATCGTCGGCGCGGCGGTGCTCGGCCATGGCCTGGTCAGCTGGCTGCCGGCCTGGGTGGTGCTGCGGATCATCGTTGGTCTCGGCATGATGTGCCAATACATGGTCATTGAAAGCTGGCTCAACGAGCAGGCCGATGCCAAGCAGCGGGGCGCGGTGTTCAGCGGCTACATGATCGCTTCGTACCTGGGCCTGGTGCTCGGTCAGTTGATCCTGGTGGTGCATCCGCAACTGGGTCTTGAATTGCTGATGCTGGTGGCCATGTGCTTTGCCCTGTGCCTGGTGCCGGTGGCGCTCACTCGCCGGATTCACCCGGCGCCGCTCAGACCTGCGCCGATGGAGCCGCGCTTCTTTATCAAGCGTGTGCCGCAGTCGCTGAGTACGGTGCTCGGTGCTGGGCTCATTGTCGGTTCCTTCTATGGCCTGGCGCCTTTGTATGCGGCCAAGCAGGGGCTGAGTACCGAGCAGGTGGGTCTGTTCATGGGGTGCTGCATTTTCGCCGGGCTGCTGGTGCAGTGGCCGCTGGGTTGGTTGTCGGACCGCTACGACCGCGCGGTGCTGATTCGCAGCGTTGCGGTGGGCCTGGCAATTGTCGCCTTGCCGCTGGCGATCATGCCGGCCGTGCCGTTGGAGGTGCTGTTTGTCGCGGGCTTTGCGGTGTCGCTGCTGCAGTTCTGTTTGTACCCGCTGGCGGTGGCGTTTTCCAACGACCACGTCGAGGGCGAGCGACGGGTTTCGCTGACGGCAATGCTGCTGGTGACCTATGGCGTGGGGGCGAGCATCGGGCCATTGGTGGCCGGGGTGATGATGAAGCTGCTGGGCAACCAGATGCTCTATGCCTTCTTCGTATTTTTTGCTCTGGTGCTGGTCTGGCGGATCCGGCCGAAAGCGGTTACCGGTTTGCACCAGGTCGACGATGCGCCGCTGCATCACGTGGCAATGCCGGCGGCAGGTTCACCCTTGTCGGCAGCGCTGGACCCACGGGTTGACGAGCAGGTGGTGCAGGATCAGATGCAGACGCCGGTGGCAGCCGAGGATACCGAGGCGGAGGAGGGGGCTGAAGCTGAAGTTGTGGCTGAAGAGGTCAAACCGACGCAGGTGTGATGGAGTGGTCGGGGCCGCGTTGCGGCCCATCGCCGGCAAGGCCGGCTCCCACGTATGCAGCGCACCTGTGGGAGCTGGCGTTGCCAGCGATGGGTTGCGACTCAGTAATCGTCTTTATCGAACCGCCGCGCTTCACGCTGCAGCTGATACACAAAGGTTTCCACCTTGCGCTGCATCTGCCCGTTGAGGTTGTGAAAGCGTACGCCGGCAAAAGTGGCATTGATACGCTCTTCGAAATGCAGATGGCGCAGCTCGACCTCGACCTGGGACAACCCCAGTGGTGCGCCGGTGGCGAACTTTTCGTAGACCTGGCCCAGTTGCAGGCGCTCTTCGACATTGCCTTCAAAGCGCAACTTGCAGCCAGTGGCGGAAATATCCAGCAGCTTGCCGCGCAAGGTGCCATTGCCCTTGAGCTTGTCGCCGTCGAGTGCCACATCCACCAGTTGGGTAAGCTTCAGCGCCGCGCGAAACGCATTGCGGCGCTGATGGTAGGCGACCTCGGTCGGCAGGGTGCCGCGGTAGCAGCGATGGCCGTCGGCTTCGACGATGCTCAGCGGGCTGTTGCACTCCCAGGCAATGCGCACGCCATCATGAAAGCCTTCAACGCGAAACGGTTCGCCATTTTGCAGGTAGCGTTCGCCGTCGCGAGGGATCATTTCATCAAGGGCCAGGCGGTTGCCTTCGCGGTCGACTTCAACGACATAGCTTTGAAAGCGCTGGCTGCGTTCGTGGAAGGTGATGATCAGCGGGTCATGGCTCTCTTGCAGCGACCGCAAGTTGGCGGCAATTTCCAAAGGGGTGGTGAGCACCTTCGGAGGCTGCGGAGCTTCTGCTTCATTGAACACGGTTAATCATTCTCCAGGCAAAATCGTCACACGCAAGTTACGGCATTTTGCCAGTATGTTCCGTGCCTTGATACAGGGGAATCAAGCCTGGCTCAGCGCCCGTGGCTTGGCGAGGGGAGAGGTGGCCCCACGGCTGTCGTAGAGCGACGGCGCTTCGCCGCCCATGAGGATTCTGATCTGGTTGGCGGTGGTGCTTTGCTGGAGCTGGATCGAGCGGCCATTGCGCTCGTTGACTGCCTGGCAGTCAGCCAGCAGTTGGCCCAGTACATCCAGTTGCTGCAACAGCAACTCGCCGAAGGATGACTCGCTGGCCAGTTGGGCGACGCCCTCGCGGTCCTGGGACAGGCCCAGGCCTGCAAGCAGCTCACTACGCTGGCGGCCATGCTGATCGAGGAGGATCACCAGCGACTGCTTGCGCGCCAGAATGTTTTCCAGCAGCGGCATGTCGCGGCCGTGCAGGGCTACATTCTCGGTCTGCAGTAATTCGAGCAGTTCTTGCGCTGGAGCAATATCGTTTTCGATCAGTTGCAGCAGAGTAGTGTCGTGCATGGCTGGCTCTTTGGTTCAAGCGTCCTGAAGTCAGCGCGCCGGGGGCTAGCGCTGGGCTTCGAAATTAAGCAGTTTGCTGGCGACGCGGTTGCTGTCGACCTGGTAGCTGCCGTCGGCGATAGCCTGTTTCAACTCGGCCACCCGGGCGCTGTTGACAATCGGCTGGTCGCGCAGCTTGTCGCTGACCTTTTGCAACTGCTGGGCCTCGTGGCTGAGGTGTACGGTTTCCCCGCTGGCGCTGTTCTCAACGACGCTGCCAGCCTTGGCCGAAGCGGTGCTGGCGGTGCTTTCCTGGCTGCTGCCGGTACGCACGCCGCCCGCAACGGACGGGGAGTTATTCAAACGACTGAAGTCGATGACCATGATCAGAAAACCTCTGGGTATTTGGACGCTTGCCTTGTTTTCGGCCAACCCGAAAGAAACTTTAGGCGCAAATGCTCAATGGCGTGCGCGGCCGGTTCGGGGCATCCAATGGGACACAGTTTAGGAAAAGCAGTTCCTGATCGCCAGCATTGTTGTTGATTCAAGTACCTACATGGCCACTTCCACCTGGCCCGGCCCGGTGACCCTGGCCTTGACCACCCGCTTGGAGTTGAGGTTGCGTACCCGGATCTGTTCGCTCAGGCCGCCCTTGCTCAACGCTTCGCCGGGCATGCGCACGGCCAGGCTGCCGCTGCGGGCGGTTATCACCACCTGGTCACCCTTGCGCACCACCTCGGCCTGTTCCAGATGCTGGGGGGTAAGGACCTGATCCATGACCGTTGGTCGGATAACCTTGAGCCCTACCGCCTGGTCGAGGCTGCCGAGAAAACCCTGGTTGAGCATGCCCACGTCGCGTTCACGCAGGGCCACGTCCTGTTCGCCGACGATGCTGTCGCGCTTGAGCGGGCGAACCACGGTCACCACATTGCGAAACAGACGTACCTGGGCGGGCACGAACACCGTCCACGGTGAACTGCCGTCGCAACGAACCCGCACGGTGACGCGGCCCATCGGCTGCGCCGGGCTCTCCAGCGCGGCGCCCAACTGCTGGTCGCACAGCGGCATGCGCAGGCGCGGATCGAGGTTGTTGACCTGGATCTCGTAGCGGCCTTCGGTCTGGCTGGTGGCCAGGTAATCTTCTACGGTGAATTCAAGAAACCCCTGGGTGACACCGATAAGCTGTTCAGGCAAGGTGAAAGCGTCAGCCAGAGTTCGAGCGCCAGGGGCCAGCAGGCACAGCGCAGCAAGGAAGCCGGGCAGGTGGCGGGTCAGGCGTCGGAAAAATGTCGTTTTCATGTTCATACGATTAAAAAAAGCAAAGCGCGTGCCGACTGGGTACGAAGCTCGAAGCGTTTGGTGAAGGAGTCTGGCATGGCTGGTGTAATGGATTCGGTGAACCAGCGCACGCAACTGGTAGGGCAGAACCGCCTGGAGCTGCTGTTGTTCCGTCTCAATGGCGAGCAGCTCTATGGCATCAACGTGTTCAAGGTGCGGGAAGTGCTGCAATGCCCGAACCTGACCGTAATGCCCAAGTCCAGCCCCGTCGTGCGCGGTGTCGCGAATATTCGTGGGGCAACCATCCCGATCCTCGATCTGGCGATGGCGACCGGAATGCCCGGTCTGAGTGAAGAAACCAGCAAGAGTTTCGTCATCATCACCGAGTACAACACCAAGACCCAGGGGTTTTTGGTGCATTCGGTGGAGCGCATCGTCAACATGAACTGGGAGGAGATCCATCCGCCACCCAAGGGCACCGGGCGCGATCACTACCTGACGGCGGTGACCCGGGTCGACAACAAGATGGTCGAGATCATCGACGTGGAGAAAATCCTCGCCGAAGTGGCACCGACCTCCGAGGCGATTTCCGCCGGTGTGGTGGATGCCGAGGTGCAGGACAAGGCGGTGATGCTGCGGGTGCTGACAGTCGATGACTCGTCGGTGGCGCGCAAGCAGGTCAGCCGTTGCCTGCAGACCGTCGGCGTCGAGGTGGTGGCGCTCAACGACGGCCGTCAGGCGCTCGACTACCTGCGCAAGCTGGTCGACGAGGGCAAACGGCCGGAAGAAGAGTTCCTGATGATGATCTCCGACATCGAGATGCCGGAGATGGACGGCTACACCCTGACGGCCGAGATCCGCAGCGACCCGCGCATGCAAAAGTTGCACATCATCCTGCATACTTCGCTTTCCGGGGTGTTCAACCAGGCGATGGTCAAGAAGGTCGGTGCCGATGACTTCCTGGCCAAGTTCCGCCCGGACGACCTCGCCCAGCGCGTTGTTGATCGGATCAAGGCCACGCACTAACGGCCAGGAGCGTTCGCTCCTGGCGGTACATACGATTTAAGAGGCGGCATCATTGTCTACGGGTAATTTGGATTTCGAACAGTTCCGGGTCTTCCTGGAAAAAGCCTGTGGCATCCTGCTGGGCGAAAATAAGCAATACCTGGTCTCCAGCCGTCTCAACAAGCTGATGGAGCAGCAGGGCATCAAGTCCCTGGGCGAACTGGTGCAGCGTATCCAGAGCCAGCCGCGCAGTGGTTTGCGCGAGCAGGTGGTCGATGCCATGACCACCAACGAGACCCTCTGGTTTCGCGACACCTATCCATTCGAGGTGCTGAAGAACAAGGTGTTGCCCGAGCAGATCAAGGCCAACCCCGGGCAGCGCCTGCGCATCTGGTCGGCGGCCTGCTCGTCGGGGCAGGAGCCGTACTCGATCTCCATGGCTATCGACGAGTTCGAGCGCAGCAACATTGGCCAGTTGAAGATGGGTGCGCAGATCGTTGCCACCGACCTGTCCGGCTCGATGCTGAACAACTGCAAGACCGGCGAATACGACAGCCTGGCGATTGCCCGCGGCCTGTCCCAGGAGCGCCTGCAACGTTACTTCGACGTCAAGGCGCCGGGGCGCTGGGCGGTCAAGGCGCCGATTCGCAGCCGTGTCGAGTTCCGCTCGTTCAACCTGCTCGACAGCTATGCGAGCCTGGGCAAGTTCGACATCGTGTTCTGCCGCAACGTGCTGATCTACTTCTCGGCCCAGGTCAAGAAGGACATCCTGCTGCGCATTCACGGCACGCTCAAGCCGGGCGGATACCTGTTCCTGGGCGCGTCCGAAGCGCTCAACGGTTTGCCGGATCATTACCAGATGGTCCAGTGCAGCCCGGGGATCATCTATCAGGCCAAATAGGCCTTAGCGGCAAGCCACAAGCTGCAAGCGGCAAGAAAGAGAGCAGATCGCGCGCAGCCTGGCTTTTTCTTGCCGCTTGAAGCTTGCCGCTTGCCGCTCTTTTGCCACTTTTCTGGCATTGCCACTGGCGGCAAACTCCTCAGAGCCCCGTATTTACGGGGTTTTGTTTTTTGGCATGGCTCTTGCTCTAGCTCAGTCAACGAAAAACCTTCGAAGGTTTCCCCGACATGAGCATCAGCTTCGACAAAGCGCTCGGCATCCACGAAAAGGCATTGGGCTTTCGCGCCCAGCGTGCCGAGGTGCTGGCCAACAACATCGCCAACGCCGATACGCCCAACTACAAGGCGCGCGACATGGACTTCGCTTCGGTTCTGGCGGCCCAGGCCGAGCAGACCAGCAAGGGTCATTTCGCGCTGGATCGTACCAACGCCCGGCACATCGAGGCCGAAGGCCTGAGCATGGGCGACGAGTCCTTGCAGTACCGCACGCCGATGCAGCCGTCGATCGATCAGAACACCGTCGATGCCCAGCTCGAACAGTCGAGCTACGCGGAAAACGCCGTGGGCTTCCAGGCCAGCTTCACGCTGCTCAACAGTAAATTCAAAGGGCTGATATCAGCCCTGCGCGGAGAGTAAGTCATGTCCCTCGCCAGTGTCTTCAACATTGCCGGTAGCGGCATGAGCGCCCAGACCACGCGTCTGAACACCGTCGCTTCGAACATCGCCAACGCCGAGACCGTCTCGTCGAGCATCGACCAGACCTACCGTGCCCGTCACCCGGTATTTGCCACCACCTTCCAGCAGGCCCAGGCCGGTGTCAGCCAGTCGCTGTTCCAGGACCAGGATGCTGCCGGCCAAGGTGTGCAGGTGCTCGGCGTGGTCGAGGACCAGAGCAATCTCGAGGCGCGCTACGAGCCGAACCATCCGGCAGCGAACAAGGACGGCTACGTCTACTACCCGAACGTCAACGTGGTGGAAGAGATGGCTGACATGATCTCCGCCAGCCGCTCGTTCCAGACCAATGCCGAGCTGATGAACACGGCCAAAACCATGATGCAGAAGGTCCTGACCCTGGGTCAGTGATAAGGGACGAAGCCAATGGCAAGCGTTAACGATCCAACAGCCGGCGTAAGCCTGAACGACGTCATCAAGGCGTCGGGCAAGAAGAACAGCGAAACCAGTGCCAACAGTGCCGCCGGTATCGCCTCGGCCACCAACAGCAAGACCGGCGCCAACAAGCAGGCACTGGGCAAGGACGCGTTCCTGCAGTTGCTGGTGACCCAGATGCAGCACCAGAACCCGCTCGATCCGCAGGACAACAGCGAGTTCGTGGCCCAGTTGGCGCAGTTCAGCAGCCTGGAAGGCATCACCTCGCTGAACGAGTCGGTGACCGCGATTTCCGGCAACTACAAGTCTTCGCAGGCACTGCAGGCCTCGTCGCTGGTCGGTCGCTCGGTGGTTGCCCAGACCGACAAGGCCGTGGTCGATACCACCAAGAGCCTCAACGGTTCGGTGGTGGTTCCGCAGGCGGTCAGCAATGCCACCGTCACCATTACCGACAAGGATGGCAAGTTGGTCAAGACCATCGACATGGGGGCGCAGAAGGCCGGCAATGCCTCTTTCGTCTGGGACGGTACCAACGACAAGGGCGAGAAGGTCGATCCGGGTACCTACACCTTTGCCGCCAAGACCACCGTCGATGGCAAGCAGCTGGACATGTACACCATGCTGCCGGCCACCGTCAGCAGCGTCACCATCAGTCAGACTGGCGGCGAGATGATGCTCAATCTTGCCGGCCTGGGCAGCATCGCCCTGTCCAAAATCCAAACCATCGGTATATAGAGCCGGCTAACGCGGCACAAGGAGTGAAAGATGTCATTCAATATCGGCCTTAGCGGTCTCTATGCAGCCAACAAGCAACTGGACGTGACCGGCAACAACATCGCCAACGTCGCCACCACCGGTTTCAAATCGTCGCGCGCGGAATTCGCCGACGTCTACTCGGCCAACAAGCTGGGCGTTGGCACCAGCAACATCGGTAACGGTGTGCGCCTGGCAGCGGTATCGCAGCAGTTCAAGAACGGTGAAATCAACAACACCGGCAACGTGCTGGACATGGGCATCCAGGGTCAGGGCTTCTTCGTGCTGAGCGACAACGGCTCGCTCAGCTACACCCGCGCCGGTGCCTTCCAGACCAACAAGGACAACTACGTCGTCACCGCTGACGGCCTGCGCCTGCGCGGCTACGGTGTCGATGAAAACGGCAAGATCATCAACGGCGTGCTGACCGACCTGAAGATCGATACCTCGGCGCTGGCGCCCAAGAGCACCACTTCGATCGACCAGGGGTTGAACCTGAACTCGTCGGACAAGATCATCCCGGCGGCCACCACTTTCAGCCCGACTGACGAAAACAGCTGGAACAAGACCTTCGCCACCAAGATCTACGACAGCCAGGGTAATGAGCACGTCATGGATCAGTACTACGTCAAGACCGGGACCAACACCTGGAAGTCGTACACCCTGATCGATGGCCGCAACCCGCTGAACCCGGCCGAAGAGCCGCCAAAGGCGCTGGAAGGCACCATCGAGTTCAACTCCGACGGTAGCGTCAAGACCATGACTGCCGGTGCCGCGGGCTCGGGTTACGAGGTGGTCAACAAGGTCTTCAAGTTGACCGGCTGGATCCCTGCCGAAGTGACCAATCCGAATGCCAAGCCTCCGGTCTGGGGTACCAACGGTTCGGCCGCCAACGCTGGCGGCATCGCCATCGACATGACCGACACCACCTCGTACAACACCCCGACCACGCGCCTGTCGCAAAGCCAGGACGGTTACGCTACCGGGATTCTGTCGAGCCTGAGCATCGACTCCAGCGGCGTGATGTTCGCAAGCTTCAGCAACCAGCAGTCGCGCGCCATCGGCCAGGTCGCCATCGCCAGCTTCGCCAACGAGCAGGGCCTGCAACCTATGGGTGGCACCCGCTGGACCGAAACCTACGCGTCGGGTATTCCGGGAATCGATGCGCCGAAGACCGGCACCCTGGGCGCTATCGCTTCCAACTCGCTGGAAGACTCCAACGTCAACCTGACCAACGAGCTGGTCGAGCTGATCAAGGCGCAGAGCAACTACCAGGCCAACGCCAAGACCATCTCGACCCAGAGCACCATCATGCAGACCATCATTCAGATGACCTGATGCGGGTGTGAGGTAATCGGTGTGAGCGGACCCCTTTCTCGGAAGGGGTCTTGCATTTCAGAGGTATCGATCATGTTGCAACGATTGCTGATGGCGCTGTTCGCCGTGCTGTTGATGAGCCAGGCCTGGGCTGATGCCGCGCCCTGGTATCGCTGGGAAAGCCAGGTCACCGGGCGCCTGGTGTGCGCACAGTTTGCGCCGGGCGAGGGCTGGAAGCGTTTTGCCGGTCCGTTCAATAACGCGGCTTGCCGCGACCACTGAGCTTGCCGCTAGCGGCAAACTGGCGCCGTATTTTCGACGGCGCATCTTCTGCGTGAGATCTCGCGCGCGCTTGAACCCCTTGTCTTTCGGGCGTTTTCCGCCTTTTTCAAAAGTTGGTTTGAAACTTGCTTCAGGCTCTGCAAAGCAGCGGCGGACGGCAAGTGTTCGCCAGCGCAGCGGAGGATGACTGTGGACAAGATGCTATACGTGGCCATGACCGGCGCCAGCCAGAACGCGCTGGCGCAGAAGGCCCATGCCAACAACCTGGCGAACATTTCCACCAGCGGTTTTCAGCGTGACCTGGAGCAGGCGCGCTCGATGCCGGTATTCGGTGACAGCTTTCCGGCGCGGGCCTATGCCATGACCGAGCGCCCGGCCACTGATTTCAGCCCGGGCTCGATGCAGGAAACCGGCCGTGACCTGGACATCGCCATCGGCGGCGACGGCTTCATCGCCGTGCAGGCCCCGGATGGCAGTGAAGCCTATGTGCGCACCGCCAGCCTGAACATTGACGGTCTGGGTGTGCTGCGGGCCGGCAACGGTATGCCGGTGATGGGCAATGGCGGGCCGATTGCCGTGCCGCCAGAGCAGAAGGTCGAGGTTGGCCAGGACGGCACCATCAGCATCCGCGCCATGGGCGAGGGCCCGCGGGTCATGGCCGAGGTCGACCGGATCAAACTGGTCAACCCGGACCTGAAGAACATGACCAAGGGCCTGGACGGCTTGATCCACACCAAGAACGGCCAGCCTGCCGTCGCCGATGCCAACGTCCAGGTGGTCTCCGGTTTCCTGGAGTCGAGCAACGTCAATGCGGTCGAGGAAATGACCTCGGTGCTGGCGCTGTCCCGTCAATTCGAATTGCACATCAAGATGATGACCACGGCCAAGGAAGGCGACGAAGCCATGGCTCGTGTTTTGCAAATCGGCTAATAACACAGACGTAGCGCCGTAAAACAGGCGCGCGAGGAGAACAGCATGCTTCCGGCTCTTTGGGTCAGTAAAACCGGTTTGTCCGCCCAGGACACCAACTTGACCACCATTTCCAACAACCTGGCCAACGTTTCGACCACCGGCTTCAAACGTGATCGCGCCGAGTTCCAGGACTTGCTCTATCAGATCAAGCGTCAGCCAGGTGCCCAGTCGACCCAGGACAGCGAACTGCCGTCGGGCCTGCAAGTGGGTACCGGTGTGCGCATCGTCGGCACCCAGAAGAACTTCAGTACCGGTAGCCTGCAGACCACCGAGAACCCGTTGGACATGGCGGTCAACGGTCGTGGTTTCTTCCAGATCCTGCAGCCTGATGGCACTGTTTCGTACAGCCGTGACGGTACCTTCCACCTGAACTCCGATGGCCAGATCGTCACCGCCAACGGTTTTGCCCTGGAGCCCGCGATCGTCGTGCCGCCAGACGCGCAGACGTTCACCGTCGGCCAGGACGGCACCGTGTCGATCACCACTGCCGGCAACCCGGCGGCGCAGATCATCGGCAACATCCAGACCGCCGACTTCATCAACCCGGCCGGCCTGCAGGCCATGGGCAGCAACCTGTTCCTGGAAACCGCCGCCAGCGGCGCGCCGCAAATCGGTACCCCGGGCCTCAACGGTTTTGGCGTGGTACAGCAGCAGACCCTGGAGAACTCCAACGTCAGCACCGTGGAAGAGCTGGTCAACATGATCACCACCCAGCGTGCCTACGAAATGAACTCCAAGGTCATTTCCACCGCTGACCAGATGCTCTCGTACGTTACCCAGAACCTGTAAGTGAAGTCTTCGAGGTCGCTTGAACGGCGCCTGTTACACCGTGAGGTCAGAGTCATGAGTCGTTTGTTTTGCATGCTAGCCCTGAGTGGGATCGCCTTGCTGGCCGGTTGCGTCGCGCCGACGCCCAAGCCCAACGATCCCTACTACGCGCCGGTATTGCCGCGCACGCCATTGCCGGCGGCGGCCAACAACGGCTCGATCTACCAGGCCGGTTTCGACCAGAACCTGTACAGCGATCGCAAGGCTTTCAGGGTCGGTGACATCATCACCATCACCCTCAACGAGCGCACCCAGGCGAGCAAGAACGCCAACTCGCAGATCGCCAAGAACAGCAAGGCCGAACTCGGCCTGACCTCGTTGTTCGGCAGCAGCGTGACCACCAACAACCCGTTCGGTGATGGCGACCTCAGCCTCAGCGCCGGCTACAGCGGCGACCGCTCAACCAAGGGTGACAGCAAGGCGGCCCAGGGCAACACCCTGACCGGCTCGATCACCGTCACCGTTGCCGACGTGCTGCCCAACGGCATCATTGCCGTGCGCGGCGAGAAGTGGCTGACCCTCAACACCGGCGATGAGCTGGTGCGTATCGCCGGGATGATCCGTGCCGATGACATCGCCACCGACAACACCGTGCCTTCAACCCGTGTCGCCGATGCACGCATCACCTACTCGGGTACCGGCTCGTTCGCCGATGCCAGCCAGCCGGGTTGGCTCGACCGGTTCTTCATCAGCCCGCTTTGGCCTTTCTAGGTTCGGATGACCATGTTCAACTTCAAGCAGCTGATTGCCGCTACGATTCTGCTGTCCACTGCGTTCGCCGTGCAGGCCGAGCGTCTGAAGGACATCGCCAGCATTTCCGGCGTGCGCACCAACCAGCTGATCGGCTACGGCCTGGTGGTGGGGCTCAACGGTACGGGTGACCAGACCACCCAGACGCCGTTCACCCTGCAGACCTTCAACAACATGCTCTCGCAGTTCGGCATCAAGGTGCCGCCGGGGTCGGGCAACGTGCAGCTGAAAAACGTTGCCGCGGTGTCGGTGCATGCCGACCTGCCGGCGTTCGCCAAGCCGGGTCAGGTGGTGGACATCACCGTCTCGTCGATCGGTAACTCCAAGAGCCTGCGCGGCGGCAGCCTGCTGATGACACCGCTCAAGGGTATCGATGGCAACGTTTATGCCATCGCCCAGGGCAACCTGGTGGTGGGCGGTTTCGATGCCGAGGGCCGCGACGGTTCGAAGATCACCGTCAACGTGCCATCGGCCGGTCGTATCCCGGGCGGCGCCTCGGTCGAGCGCGCCGTACCCAGCGGATTCAACCAGGGCAACAGCCTGACCCTGAACCTCAATCGCCCGGACTTCACCACTGCCAAGCGCATCGTCGACAAGGTCAACGAACTGCTCGGCCCGGGTGTAGCCCAGGCCCTGGATGGGGGGTCGGTGCGGGTCACTGCGCCGCTCGATCCAAGCCAGCGGGTCGACTACCTGTCGATCCTCGAGAACCTCGAGATCGATCCGGGCCAGGCCGTGGCCAAGGTCATCATCAACTCGCGTACCGGCACTATCGTCATCGGCCAGAACGTCAAGGTGTCGCCAGCGGCGGTCACTCACGGCAGCCTGACCGTGACCATCACCGAAGACCCGATCGTCAGCCAGCCGGGGCCGTTCTCCAATGGTGAAACCGCCGTGGTGCCGCGCTCGCGGGTCAATGCCGAGCAGGAAGCCAAGCCGATGTTCAAGTTCGGCCCGGGTACCACCCTGGATGAAATCGTCCGTGCGGTAAATCAGGTGGGTGCTGCACCCGGTGACCTGATGGCGATCCTTGAAGCCCTGAAACAGGCCGGCGCCTTGCAAGCCGACCTGATCGTGATCTGAGGGGGCTGGCCATGGATATGCCGAAAAGCGCATTCAATGCCGCCGATACCGGGGCTTACACCGACCTCAATCGTCTGAACTCGCTGAAGGTCGGCGATCGCGACAGCGACGCCAACCTGCGCAAGGTGGCCCAGGAATTCGAGTCGTTGTTCCTCAACGAGATGCTCAAGTCGATGCGCTCGGCCAGCGACGTGCTGGCCAAGGACAACCCGCTCAATACCGAGACCACCAAGCAGTACCAGCAGATGTACGACCAGCAGCTGGCGGTGAGCATGTCCCGCGAGGGCGGCGGTATCGGTCTGCAGGAAGTGCTGATGCGCCAGTTGTCCAAGCAGAAGGCCAGCGCCGCGACCAACAACAGCCCGTTCCCGCGGGTGGACACCCAGCAGCGTCCATTGTGGGCGGCCAAGGTGGCCGAGCCTGTGCGCAGCGAAGAAACCGCCGTCACCCGCAACGATATGGCAGCGCTCAACTCGCGTCGCCTGGCCCTGCCGGGCAAGCTGACCGATCGCCTGCTGGCCGGCATCGTACCGTCGGCCGGCGCCGCTGCGGCCACCACCAACACCGCAGCCTTGCCGCAGCGCACCACGGCCATGACCGATGCCGTGGTCAAAGGCGACTGGCAGTCGGCGCAGAGCTTTGCCGCGCCGGGCTCGATGCGCATCTATGGTCGCGCCGTGGCCCAGCCGCCGCTGGCACCGGCCAAGCGTGCGTTCGGTTCTTCCGATGAATTCGTCGCCACCATGTTGCCGATGGCCGAGCAGGCCGCCAAGCGCATCGGTATCGATCCGCGCTACCTGGTGGCCCAGGCGGCGCTGGAAACCGGCTGGGGCAAGTCGGTCATGCGTCAGGCCGATGGCAGCAGCAGCCACAACCTGTTCGGCATCAAGGCCACCGGCAACTGGCAGGGCGGCCAGGCGCGGGCGATCACCAGCGAGTTCCGTGACGGTCAGTTCGTCAAGGAGACCGCGGCGTTCCGTTCCTATGATTCCTACCAGGACAGCTTCCATGATCTGGTCAGCCTGCTGCAGAACAACGCGCGCTATAAAGATGCGGTCAAGGCTGCCGATAAACCGGAACAGTTTGTACGCGAGCTGCAGAAAGCCGGTTACGCAACCGACCCGGATTACGCGAGCAAGATTTCGCAGATCGCCAAACAGATGAAATCGTACGAAAGCTACGCAGCGATTGGCACTACAACGAAACTATAAGGTTTGAACCATGGCGAGTTTGATCAACATCGGGATGTCGGGGCTCAACGCCAACCAGGCGGGCCTGCACACCACGGGTAACAACATTGCCAATGCCGATGTTGCCGGTTATTCGCGCCAGCAGAACGTGCAGCGGGCCAGCGGCGCGCAGCAGGTTGGCAATGTCTTCATCGGCACCGGCACGACCCTCTCCGATGTGCGCCGGGTGTACAATGCCTACCTTGAAAGCCAGCTGCGTACCACCACCTCGCTGAGCAGTGATGCCGCCTCGTACCTGAAGCAGGTCGGGCCGATCGACCAGATACTGTCGGGCGCCGATACCGGCATCACCGGCGCCTTGAAGAGCTTCTTCAGTGCCTTGCAGAGTTCTGCTGCCAAGCCTAATGAAGATGCGTCGCGCCAGTTGCTGCTGACCAGCGCGCAATCGCTGAGCAAGCGCTTCAACACCATCGCCAACCAGCTCAACGAACAGAACAGCAACATCAATGGCAACCTGGCTTCGATGGCCGACCAGGTCAACAAGCTGTCAGCGACCATTGCCCAGTACAACGATCAGATCTCCAGGGTAGCGGTGGTGCAGGGCACCCCGAACGACCTGCTCGACCAGCGTAATGAAGCGGTGCGCCAGCTCTCCGAGCTGGTCGGTACCCAGGTGGTCGAGCGCGAAGGCAACCTCGACATCTACCTGGAAAACGGCCAGCCGTTGGTAATGGGTAAAACCACCAATACCCTGCAGACCGTGCCGAGCAAGAACGACCCTACCCGGGTCAGCGTGCAGATCAACCGTGGCACTACCACCATGGATGTCACCTCCAGCCTCAAGGGCGGTGAGATGGGCGGCCTGCTGCGCTATCGCAGTGAAGTGCTGGACCCGTCGCTGAATGAACTGGGGCGCGTGGCCCTGGTCATGGCCGACCGCATCAACAGCCAGCTGGCACAGGGCATCGACAAGAACGGCGAGTTCGGCGCGGCCCTGTTCAACAACATCAACAGCCCCGAGCTGATCAGCCAGCGCAGCATCGCCCAGGCGGGCAATAGCGCAGGCTCCGGCAACCTCGATGTGACCATCAAGGACACCGGCAAGCTGAGCACCAGCGACTACCAGGTGACCTTCACCAGTGCCACCGGCTACAGCGTCAAGAAGCTGCCGGAAGGCAGCGTCATCGGTTCCTACGATCTTACCGACGATCCGGCGCCGGTCATCGACGGTTTCAGCCTCAACCTCAATGGCGGTGCGGTGAAGGCCGGTGACACCTTCAAGATCACCCCGACACGCAATGCCGCGACCAACCTGGACACCGTCCTTACCGATCCCAAGCGCCTGGCGCTGGCATCGCCGCTGACTTCCACCAGCGGTGCCGGCAACAAGGGCACCGGGATCATCGGCCAGCCAAACCTGACGTCGACCCTGGACATCTACGATCCGGCCCAGCGCCTGGACCTGCAGAACGGCCTGAAGTATTCGACCCCGGTAAAGCTGGTGTTCGGTGACGAAAAGGTCAACCCGCAAACCTACAAGCTGCTCGATGCCAAGGGTGGCACGCTGGGTACCGGCACCATTATTCCGGGCCAGGAAAACAAACTGCAGTTCTCGGTGCCGATGGTCGACTCCACCGGCGCAGCGATCAAGGATGCCAATGGTAACCAGAAGTCCTTCACCTTCGACATGAGCGTGTCGGGCGCGCCCAAGGAAGGTGACAACTACACCGTCGGCATGACCGGCTCGGGTTCGGACAATAATCGCAACGGCCAGGCGGTGATCGACCTGCAGACCAAGGGTACCGTCGAAGTCGGCGCCAATGGCAAAGGCATCAGCTTGACCGACGCTTACGGCAAGCTGGTGGAAAACGTCGGCGGCAAGACCGCCCAGGCGCAGATGGATGTCGACTCTACCGGCGCTCTGCATGAGTCGGCCAGGGCCTCGCGCGATTCGCTGTCGGGCGTGCAGCTCGATGAAGAGGCCGGCAACCTGATCAAGTTCCAGCAGTACTACACGGCCTCGTCGCAAATCATCAAAGCGGCGCAGGAAATCTTCTCCACGCTGATCAACGCCCTTTAAGGAGTGGTAGACCGTGCGTATTTCTACTTCCCAGTTCTACGAAACCAGCTCCGCGAACTATCAGCGCAACTTCTCCAATGCGGTCAAGACCGGCCAGCAAGCCAGCGACAACATTCGCGTGCGCACCGCTGCCGATGATCCGGTTGGGGCTGCTCGCCTGCTGCAACTGCAACAGCAGAGCAACCTGATCGACCAGTACGATGGCAACATCACCAACGTGCGCAACAGCCTGGGCACCTCCGAGGCGACCCTCAACGGCATTACCAACGTCCTGGCGCGGGTCAAGGAACTGGCCATCGGTGCCGGCAGCGGCGGCTACACCGACACCGACCGAAAGGCCAATGCCCAGGAGCTGGCCCAGCTCGAAGAGCAGCTCTACAACCTGATGAACAGCCGTGATGAAAACGGCAAGTACCTGTTCTCCGGTTCCCGTGGCGATACCCCGCCGTACGTGCGTAATGCCGATGGCACCTATACCTACCAGGGCGACCAGAGCACCCTGAACCTGCAGGTCGGTGACATGCTCAGCATGGCCACCAACGAGAGTGGCTACAGCGTGTTCGAACAGGCGCTGAACACCAGCCGCAGCCAGACCAAGCTGACCTCGCCGGCAGTGGATGACGGCCGGGTCGGCCTGTCCAATGGCCAGGTCTCCGGCAGCACCCAGTACAACGATCGCTTCCGCGGTGGCGAGCCGTACACCATCACCTTCACCAGCAGCACGCAGTTCAAGGTCACCGACGCGGCGAACAACGACGTGACCCTGGAGGCAACCGGCGAAGGTAAGTTCGATCCGAGCAAACCGGGTAGTGTTACCTTCCGTGGTGTCGAGATGATCCTCGATATCAACTTGACGGAAGCGGACAAGCCCAACGCTGATGCGCTGATCGCCGGCCATACCTTTTCGCTCGGCTCCAAGCCAGATGAAGTCAGCGGTTCGCGCAGCCCCGGCAATACTTCGTCGTCGCAGATCACCGGCGCCAAGATCACCGACTCGACTGCCTACCACAATGCCTTCCCCGGCGGTGGCGCAGTCATCAAGTTCACCAGCGCTTCAGGCTACGAAGTCTATGCTCAGCCCTTGGGGCCAGACGCGCGCCCGGTTGCCACTGGCACGCTGACCGGTACCCCGGCAACCAAGGCCACGATTGCCGGTGTCGATTTCGATTTCTCGGCACCGCCAGCTGCTGGCGACCAGTTTTCGGTCAAGGTCGATAACCACCAGACCCAGAACATCCTCGATACCATCTCGGCGTTTCGCAAGGCGCTGGAGCTGCCGGTGGACAAAGATCTGGCGTCACGGCAGAAGTATCAGGGGGCCTTGCAATCGGCAATCGGTAACCTGGACAGCGGCGCCAACAAGGTCGCCGAAGCCATCAGTTCCATCGGTGCCCGCGGCGCTGCACTCGATGTTCAGGCCGAAACCAACGAAAGCCTGAAAATGGCCAACACCAAGACGCAGAGCTCGATCCGTGACGCCGACCCGGCCGAGGTGCTGATTCGCCTCAACCTGCAGCAGACCATGTTGCAGGCCTCGCAACTGGCGTTCACCAAGATCTCCTCGCTGAGCCTGTTCAATCGCCTCTGACAGGTTCTCACCGCAGTACTGACCGTTGCGCCGCCTCCCGCTGGGGGGCGGGCAACGGATCCTCTCCAGGTTTCCCATCGTGAACGAACAGCCACTAGTCAGCGTCGCCATTCCCGCCTTCAACCCCGAATCTCTGGCTCGGGCACTGCAAAGTGTCATTGCGCAGCAATACGACAATCTCGAAGTAGTCGTGTGCGATGACAGTCCCGGGGACGAAGTCAAGGCGATCGTCGATCAGTTGGCGGTTCAATCACCGTACCCGCTGCGTTATGTGCGCAACCCGGGCACCCTGGGGTTTGCGCGTAATCTGCTGGTGTGCCTGGAGCACGCCCGCGGCAGCTTGATCAAGTTCCTGTGCGATGACGATTGGCTGCTCGATGGCTGTATCGCACTGCAGGCTGCGACGCTGGAGCAGTGCCCTGATGTGAGCATGGTGATAAACCAGCGCCTGCTGTGCGCCTTCGACGACGCCTTGTTGCCATCGCGAATGGTCAATTTCGTGATTTCCGCGGAAAGTGCGGTGATCAATGGCGGTGACCTGCTTGAGATCATCTCGGCCAACGGGGTTAACCTGATTGGCGGCATCAGTCACGCTTTGTTCCGAAGGCTCCAGGTCGAAGAGTTTCTCGCCCAGTTGGTACAGGATGGTCATGGCTTCTCTGCACGCCTGGATATCGCCTTGTACATCTGCTTGCTGCGTCGCGGGCACCTGGCCAGTCTGAAAGACGTGCTTAGCGTCGAGCGCATGCATGCCGGGCGGCTAAGCCATCATGCCGGCACGCAGCTGGCATTTACCCACGAAACGGAATGGCTGCTGCAGATGCTGGCCTCACGGGCCAGTGAAGCGGCACCCGCTACCGGCTGGGTGCGTTACGTGCCTATTGCGCTGTACAGCGAGGGGCCGGACAAGGCTTGGGAAGAGTACGAACTGAACCGCCTGTATTCTGCCCAGTTTGCTCGTTGTCAGGAGCAGGTTGGCAGTCAAAGCCTGAGTTTTGCTGACGTCTACGCCGAGTGGCTGGAGTGCCGGAAACTGTCGCCAGCGCAGGAGCGCTCATTGCCCAAGCGCATCGAGCGATGGCCGCATCGGCCGCGCATTGTGGTCGCGGTTTTTGATCCGCAAGGTGATGCGCTGGCGTTGAAGCTGACACTGCAAAGCCTTCAGGCCCAGTCCTATGCCGCCAGTCAGGTCTGGGTGCTGAGCACGCAGGAAGGTCAGGTGGGCAGTGGGGCCGGGGTACAGCATATAGCCCTGCGTGATGAGGGTTTCGGCCAGCTAAACGAGCGCCTGGCAGGTGCTGATCAGGCTGACTGGATCTACCTGCTGCAGGCCGGTGACCGTCTGCATCCACATGCCTTGGTGATCATGGCCGAGCGTATGGCCTTGCGGACCGGCGCAACCTGTCTGTACACCGACGAGGGCAGCAACGACAACCTGCAAGCCGGCCAGCCGATCTTCAAGCCGGATTTCAACCTCGACCTGATGCGCAGTTTGCCCTACGTGGGACGCATGTTGGCATTCGATTGCGCCAAGACCCTGGCGCTGGGCGGGTTCTCCCAGGACTTTGGCGTGCTGGCACCTCAGGATTTGCTCTGGCGAATGGTTGAAGCCGAAGGCCTGCACGTGGTCGAGCATGTTGCCGAGCTGCTCGTGGAGTGCCAGGCCGATTATGGCCAATGGTTGATTGACCCGGCCTGCCTGGCCCAGGCCCCGCGGATTCTGAAGGCGCACCTGCAGCGCCTGGGTGTGGCCGCAAAGGTGGCCAGTGCCGAGGGTACCTTGATGTCGAGGGTGCTGTATCAGCATGGGCAGTTGCCGGCGGTGTCGATCATCATCGACGCGGGAGACGATCTGCCTGTATTGCGGCGCTGCGTGGAGTCGATTTTCGAACACACGGCCTATGCCAACTACGAGGTGCTGGTGCTTGCCACTGGCAATGAGCCGGCGCCGATGCTGGACTGGTTCAGCGCCATGCGTAGCCTGGGCAGCGAACAGTTGCGCATCCTCGATGTTGCGGTGCCGGGTGTGCACCAGCGGATCAACCAGGCCAGCACTCAGGCACGTGGCGCTTATCTGCTGCTGCTCGATGCCGCTTGCATGATCTTTGACGGGCAGTGGCTGGGCGAGCTGATGAGTCAGGCGCAGCGTCCGGAAGTTGGCGTGGTGGGGCCCAAGCTGTGTGCCAGCAACGGTTCGGTGGTGGGCGCGGGCCTGGTGCTGGGCCTGCACGGCCCGGCCGACAGCCCGTTTGTGGGGCTTGCGGCGGATGCCAGCGGCTACATGAACCGCCTCACTACCGTGCAGAACTGGAGTGCTGTCAGCGGCGATTGCCTGCTGGTGCGCGGCGACATCTTTGCCGAGCTTGAAGGCCTGGCCGCAGACCAGTACCTGAACGATTGGCTCGACGCCGACTTCTGCCTGCGGGTTCGCGACCTTGGCTATCTGGTGGTGTGGACCCCCTATGCGCTGGTCGCCCGGCTGGCAGCGGCAGGGCGCACGCCAGCTGTCTCAGGCAGGGCACAGGATCGCGATGCCTTCTACCAGCGCTGGCTATCACGGGTTGCCTATGATCCGGCATACAACCGCAACCTGCACCTGACGATGTCCAGCTTCAGCCTCGACCCGGGCTTGCGCAGCGGCTGGGACCCGTTCATCAGTCGCACCTTGCCCTATGTCCTGGGCTTGCCGATCAATACTACGGCGATCGGTCACTACCGGGTGTCCCAGCCATTGTCGGAACTGGAGCGTGCCGGCTGGATTCAGGGCCGGGTCAATTACTCGACCCCGGGCGTCATCGAGCTTGAGCGAGACAAGCCGGACGTGATTATTCTCCAGTGCCGCTACATGAGCAGTTCGCTCGACGATTTTGCGCGTATCAAGCGATTCTCCAATGCCCGGCGAATCTACGAGATCGATGACTACATCCTCGACCTGCCGGAGAAAAACGACCACGGCCGCAACATGCCGGGCAACATGCGCGAAATGGTTTCCCGTGGCGTTGCGATGTGCGACCGCCTGGTCGTATCGACCCAGCCACTGGCGGATGCCTTGTCGAGCATGCATCAGGACATCCGCGTGGTGCCGAACATGCTGGCGTCGCAGTTGTGGCTGGGCTTGAACAGCCGCCGCCAGACCTCGTCCAGGCCGCGTGTCGGCTGGGCCGGTGGCACCAGCCATCGGGGCGATCTGGAGCTGATCGCCGATGTGGTCAAGGCGTTGGCCAACGAGGTCGACTGGGTGTTCTTTGGCATGTGCCCGGACATCCTGCGCCCGTATATCAAGGAATTTCACAGCGGTGTCGGCCTGCACTTGTATCCGCAAAAGCTGGCCAGCCTGGACCTGGACCTGGCGCTGGCGCCGCTCGAGGTCAATTTGTTCAACGATTGCAAGAGCAACCTGCGCCTGCTTGAGTATGGTGCCTGCGGGTTCCCGGTGATCTGTACCGACACCAAGGCTTATCAGGGCTACTTGCCCTGTACGCGCGTGCTGAGCAACACCGCACAGGAATGGCTGGAGGCGATCCGCATGCACCTGGCTGACCCGCAGGCCAGCTACCGGCAGGGCGATGCGCTGCGCGAGGCGGTGCTGCGAGACTACGTACTGACCGAGCACAATTTGCAGCAATGGGCCAACGGCTGGTTGGCCGATTGATCGAACGGGCCGGCTTGCCGGCCTTGTCAGCAACAGAACAACGAGAGCATCAGGTGCGCTATGGGTGAAAAAGCATTGGAGTCGGCGGTATTTCTGGACGATGTAACCGTCGTTTTGCTGGGGCAGAATGATCCTGGTTACAGCGGTCGTGCCGCCCACTACTACCGGGCACGCTTCCGTCACCAGGTGACGGTGGCGGTGCCTTGCCAGCAAGCATCGAGCGCGGTCTGGAAGGCGCAGTTGCTTGCAGCGCTGGAGCAGGTCGAAACGCCCTTTGTGGTGCTTGCGCTGGACAGTGACTTCCTTTTGGCCGATGCCTTGAGTGCCCAGGCCCAGGCCCTGCGGGTGGAGCCTGAATACCTGATGGCCCAGGGGTACTCGCTGGGTTATTGCCCTGGCAACAGCGAGGTGGCCTATTACAAGTTCGGTGCAGCCTTGGGCGCCAACGCAATCGCTGAAACCGCTCGTGAGCGTATTGCGCGGCATGGTGAGCACGCATTGCAGGCCTGGCGGGCATTGGTGCGGGTCGAGAGCTTGAAGGCGGTGCTGGCTGATGCACCGCTGGGCCTGGAGTTCGAGGGCTGGTGCGTGGCGCTGTCCTATGGGCTGCTGGCACAAGGTGCGGTCAAGGTGTTGGCGCAAGCCAGTCTCATCAGCGAGTACCGCCCATCATCGTCCCCGCAGGGTGCGGCACAAGAGCAGCTCAACCAAACCGTGCGCCTGATTCGCCAATGGGATGAGCAACATGGCCAGGTATGCGCCGATGCCCAGGGTTTCGAGGTGCTCAACGCGTTCGTGCGCAATAGCCATGAAGGGCGTCAGGCGCCGTTGCTCTTCACCTCGCGCTGGAGCAGCGTAGTGACTGAGCCCGAGCGCAGTTTCGAGCCGCGCCAGTTTGTCGAAATGCCGTACTACAACGCGGTGTTGTTCGGGCAATTGCGGGCGCTGGAGTTTCTGCTGCATGCCTGGCCAGCCGGGCAGGCGCACAAGAACTCACTGGAAGGTACCTGGGTACGCCAGCAGGCGTTGCTGGTGGTCCAGCCCAACGACACTCAGGAAAGCCTCAAGGCGCGCTACTTGCAGGCTTTCGGCCTGGGGCTGTTCAATCCGCAGGTCTGCCAGCGCCTGCTCGCTACCCTGGACAGCAAGGACGATCAGACACTGATCCAGGTGCTCAGCCGGTGGCTCGAACAGCTCGAAGAGTTGCCGGGTTCGAATGTACAGCCGTTGCTGGCCGCTACGCCGTCGGGCAAGGTGCTGGCGGCCATTGCCGCCGCGACGCCAGACAGCGCCGCGCGCAAGCGCATCCTGGGTCACCTGGGGAAAAAACGGTCGCCGCAGATGGCCTTCCTGGTGGTCGACCTGGATGACAGCGACATTGCATTGCAGGATACCTTCGACAGCCTGCTGGCCAGCGGCCTGCGCAACTTCAAGATCGTGGTGTTCAAGGTCGGCCAGTTGCCAGCGATCACCACGGCCAAAGACACCCTGCATTTCATCAAGGTGAGCCCCGGCAACCTGGTCGCGCATATCAACCAGGTAGTGCGGCAGTTGTCCAGCGACTGGTTGATGCTGCTGCAGGCTGGCGACGTGCTGGCCGAAGGTGGGTTGTTGCGCCTGCAGGTCGAGTTGGCCGGCGCCGATGCTTGTCATGCTATCTGCGCCAACGTCGTGCAGCGTGACCAGGACGGGCGCCTGCTCAGTATTGTCCGCCCCGGTTGCAACCTGGACTTGCTGCGTAGCCGTCCGGACCTGATGTCGCGGCATTGGCTGGTGCGCCGCGACAGAGTGGTCGCATTGGGTGGCTACAGCGAACATTGTGCGCAGGCGCTGGAGTTCGATCTGCTGCTCAGGCTGGTGGAAGAGCAGGGTGTTGGCGGCCTGGCCCATCTGGATGAGTACCTGGTGATCGGTCAGTGCGCCCGTGAGAGCATGGCGGATGCAGCGCTGGCGACCCTCAAGCGCCATCTGGGCGTGCTCGGCTACAACAGTCAGGTGAGTGAAAGCGCTGACGGCGGCTTCCAGATCGACTACCGTCATTCGCAGTCGCCGCTGGTCAGCATCCTGTTGCCGGCCGGTGATGACATCGCCCAGCTCAAGACTTGCCTGGCGAGCATTGTTCAGCGCACCCGCTATCCGCGCTATGAAGTGATAGTGGTCAGCTCTGGCGCTGCGGCCGAATCGACTGCCGCCGGTCTGGGCGATCTGCAGTTGAGTGGCCGGGTAAAACTCCTGACCAGTGCGCAACCGCTTGAGCATGTGCAGATGATCAACGAGGCGGCGGCCCAGGCCCAGGGTGAATACCTGATACTGCTCTCCAGTCGCAGCCAGGTGCTTTCTCCGTCCTGGATCGAAGCCTTGCTCAATCAGGCCCTTCGGCCGGAAGTCGGTGTGGTGGGTGGCCAGATGCACGACGAGGCGGGGTTCATTACCCATGCCGGTTACGAGCTGCTGGATACCCAGCAGGTGCGCGGTGCGTGGCTGGGGGCCTCGCGCGACACCGTCGAATCGATGCTGGGGCTGGCGCAGGTGCGTAGCGTTGCCGCGGTCAGCGAAGACTGCCTGATGGTGCGCAAGGAGTTGCTCGAGCACTGTGCCGGCTTGCAAGTGATTGACGGTGCCGATATCGACCTTTGCCTGAAGGCGGCCGAAGCGGGCCTGATGGTGATCTGCACGCCTCTGGCGCAATTGCTCAACGCGGGCGTGCCGCTGCTTGATCAGGCGCAGCAGCAGGTCCTGGCTGCGCGCTGGCCATCGGCATTCAACGTAAGGGCGCGGGTGGATGAGCGCCATGGCGTGGATGTTTCCCGAATGGTCGCGCCAGGCGAGGCGGTCCAGTTGCACTGGTTGGCCGACTTGCAGTAATACCTCAAGCAAATGAAAAAGCCGGGTTCCCACCCGGCTTTTTCATGGCTGCTGCATCGGTTCAACCAGGCATCCAGGCCGCTCGCCAGGTTTGCAGGTACGCGTCATCGAGCAGGCCTTGCTCGATCACCTGCTGACGCAGTCTGGCGCCTTTCTGGCGGGTTGCCTGCGGCTGCTCAAGGTGCTCGGTGAGTGCCTGCGACCAGGCTTGCAGGTCGTTGGCGACCCGCGTGACCTGATAAGGGCCATGCAAGGCCTGGACATCACTGCAGATGACCGCGTAGCCGCACGCTCCCATCTGCAGCAGCGGCAAGGCGCTGGCGCAGCGATCGAAGGTGCTGTCCCCCAGCACCACCAGGGCGATGTCCAGGTTCAGGCTCGCCATGATTGCCGGCTTGTCTTGCAGTTGGCCGTCGTGGACCTCCTTGGCAAGAGGGCGCAAATGCATGGGCACCTCCCCCCACAGCACCCATTCGACCTGGTCGGCCAGTTGCCGGACCAGACCGTCGAGGAGTAATCCGCTGCTGTGCTGGCGGCTGTCGAAGGCGCAGCCAACCCGCGGCTTGCCTGGCAGGCGTTGCGCCAGGGGCAGGTTCAGCCATTGCTTGCCAAGGCGGCTCTCGACCACGCGAATGTCTGCGTGCACGCCTTCCAGGGCTTCGGCCAGCGCTTGGGTCGGGACGATGATCCGGTCGACATGTCGGGCAGCCTGGTGCAGCGCATCCCAACCGCGTTGCTGATCGCAAGCCAGTGGTCCTTCGAGGGCTGGCAGGAAGCAATCCACCTCAAGGATCTTGAAGGCCTTGCTCAACTGCTCAACGCGGTGCATTTGCGCCAGGCGCTGCAGGTCAGTGTGGCGCTGGAACACAATGACGTCCGGCTGCAGGCGCTCAAGGGCGACCGGGCTCAGCACGCTGCTGCTCAGGCAGCCATCGACGAAGCCGCTGTTGCGCAGTTGTTCGAAAGGTTGTGCCAGGCGTTCCGGCGCCGGGTTTGCCCCCTGCGCCGGGTGGCCCAGCACCACTGGCAGCGGGCGCCAGGACAGGGGTTTCCAGGTCAGGCCATGATTGCCTTCAAGTTCGAATCCATTGCCTCGCAGCGACAGGTTCTTGTTATAGGCCGGGTCGTTGGCCAGCACCGCCAGCCATTTGTCATAAGCGTTCTGCTGATCGAGGTAGTAGCGCTGTTTGTTGTGTGGTTGCTTCCTGGCTTCAGTCCAGCTCGCTCCGCCTTCATGCAGCAGCACTGCGTGTGCAGTCCAGACATTCAGGTAGCCCAGGTCGGCCACCTTCAGGCACAGGTCCAGGTCGTTGCAGGTGATCTGGAAAGCGGTCTCGTCCATGCCGCCGGCTTCGATGTACAGCGCCGTGCGGATCATCAGGCAGGCCGAGCTGACCGCGCTGAGGTTCTGGTCGACCAGCAAGCGCTGCAGGTAGCCACTGGCACTGGCGGGCTGATCGAGGAAGGGGCTGCTGGCTGGCCCGCGCAGGCCACTGATCAGGCCGGCGTGCTGGAGTTTGCCATTGGCACCGAGCAATTTGCCGCCCACCACGCCGACTTCGGGACGCAAGGCATGGTTGAGCAACGCGTCCAGCCAGTCTTCGCGAATGGCCACGGTATCAGGGTTGAGCAGCACCAGATACTCGCCGTGCGCCTGGCTGGCCGCCAGGTTGTTGATGGCACTGGGGTTGTAGGCGTAGGGGTAGCGCAGCACGCGCAACTTGTCGCCGCCCACCGAGGCCATCTCGTCGAGCCAGGTCAGGGTCTCGGGTTGCTGGCTGTCGTTGTCGACCAGAATCACTTCGAAGTGCGGATAGCGCGTGCACGAAAGCAGGCTTTCAACGCAGCGCTGCAGCAGCGGCAGTTGGTCGTGGGTGGCAATCAGGATCGACACCAGCGGTTGCTGCTGGTGGCCATACTTGAGGTGGTAATGGCGAGCGGGTTCCTCAACAACCCGGGCATCGGCATAGCCACGATTGGCCAGGTGGCGCAGCAGGGCCTGGCGCTCGTCAGGGTTGTGGTCCAGGGTCGGGCTGTTGCTGATCACCAGGGGTTCGTCGAGGTGGGCAATGCCGCTCATGCCGCCGCTTTCGATCAGGCGCAGGATCAGGTCCAGCTCAAGGGCCTGGGGCAGTTTTAGGTCGTAACCGCCGACCTGCAGGGCCACTTCGCGGCGCACCAGCCAGTGGCTGGCCATGGCCAACGGCAGGCTCAACAGGTAATCGAGGTTGGCGCAGGGGCGCAGCACCGCACCGGGTCCATCCGCCGAGCGGAACATGCCGTCGCAGTACAGCATCCGGCAGCCCTCGGCGCCGGGCAGTTCGAGGTCGAGCATCAAGGTGCCGGCCGGCAGCATTTCATCACCGGCGCTGAGCAGCATGAACCAGTCGCTGTCAGTGGCCTTGATTACCTCGTTCAACGCCATGGCGCCTGGTTCGGCACAGTACAGCCATTGCCGGTTGTCTGGCAGTTGGTCCGGGCCCGGGCGTGTGCTGAGGACCACGGTTTCTATGGCGATCGAAGAGGTCGACTGCCAGAGTTCCAGGCTTTCCAGGGTGTCGGCAAGCGCCCGAGCATCACCCAGGGGGTCGCGTACCAGCACGGTCAGGCTGGTATGACCGCGCAACTGCTGGCGGCGCTGATCCACCAGGTGCTGCTGAATCGGGGTCAGCATGCGGTTGAGCAGCCATTCCCTGATGCTGGGTACATGGCTGTCGGTAAGGTGCTCGCGTGTCGCTTGCTGGGTCAGCTCGACAAAGTGCTGCAGTTGTGGCCAGAAGTGCGTCTCGACATCCAGCAGGCGCTGGCGCGCCAGCATCACCGAGGCGCGTGCGCGTTCCAGTCCGCCAGGCTCTTCGTACATCGCGGCACCGGCATTGCCGATGTGCTCGGTAAACGGCAATTCATGTACCCGCCCACCACGCAGGTAGATCACCGGGCAGCCGCACAGCAGGGCCTCGCTGCAGGTTGCCGAGATTTCATAGCTGTACAGGGTCTCGGCAGTCTGGAAGATCTCTGCCAGTTGCGCCAGGGTCTTCGGATTGCGCAGGCTCAGGATTTCGATGTCGTCGGGCAGCAGCGAGTAATCCACCTGGCTGGCATCGAAGCGGTGCAAGTACAGGTAGTTGCCCTTGCGCTGTACCGGGGTTGGCAGGGGCGCGAACAGGTTGGTATCGATGACCGGTAGGGTCAGCATGTTGGCCAGTGACTTGCCGTCGCGGAAATCATGGGCGAAGTAAAAGAACAGGTCGCTCGGTTCGCTGTCCAGGTACTTGCCGGAAATGTACGCATCGCTGTTGAGCATGTAGCGTGCAACCACCGGGCAGTCCAGCGGGTTGCCACCGAGGATCTCGGGGTAGACGGCGATAGGGGCGACGCCGATTGCCAGGTGATGGCGGCGGATTTCTTCAGTCAGTTCCGGGGTGCGCAACCGCGGATTTCGCACCTTGCAGCCAAACACGTAGGCTTCCTGGCCGGTCAGGTTCAGGGCGTGGCACAGGTAGTGCAGCGTACAGATGCCGGAAGAGGTTTCGCGGTAGTCGGGTGCATAGATGTAATACGGGTTGCTGGGTTTTCCATGCAGGGATGGAGCGCTCATACGGTTCCCTTGGGCAGCGAGGTTTTGGCCGGTGGTGAGTGCGCGATACGAGCTCGCGCATCCTTTATTGATTGGGTGTCGCCCGGGCTGACAGCAGCACATCGATGATGCGCGTCTGGGTCTGGTCATCCAGCTCCGGGTGGATCGGCAGGCACAGCACCTGGCGGGAAATCTTCAGGGCTTCTCCCAGCTTGCCGGTGTCGGCGCTGGGCAGGTTCCGGTACATGGGAAATTCGCAGATCAACGGGTAGAAGTACCGGCGTACGAGGATGTCTTCGGCACGGTAACGCTCGTAGAGGGCGTCGCGACTGCTACCGAACCGTTCGCCATCGACCAGGATAGGGCAGTAGGCGTAGTTCCATTGCAGGTCATCGGGTGCCTGCAACAGGCTGATGCCATCCACGCCCTCGAGTGCGCTGCGATAGCGTTGGTAAACCTGGCGGCGACGGTCAATGGCATCTTCGATATGGCGCAATTGCAACACCCCGAAGGCCGCTTGCAGCTCGTTCATCTTGCCATTGATGCCGGGTGCCATGACGGTGACTTCATCGGCAAAGCCGAAGTTCTTCAGGTAGTCGATGCGGCGTTTGAGCTTTTCGTCCTGACAGATGATGGCCCCGCCTTCAATGGTGTTGAACACTTTGGTGGCGTGGAAACTGAGGATCGAAAGGTCGCCATGGTTGAGGATGCTGGTGCCGTTCTGGCGTACGCCGAAGGCATGGGCGGCATCGTAGATGACCTTAAGGCCATAAGTGTCGGCAACCTGCTGGATGCCTTCGACATCGCAGGGTATTCCATAGCAGTGCACCGGCAGGATCGCCGTGGTCGCTGGCGTGATGGCCTCGATGATGCGCTGCGGGTCGAGGTTGTTGGTGCGCGGGTCGATGTCGACGAACACCGGCTTGAGGTTGTTCCACAGCAACGAGTGGGCGGTGGCTACGAATGAGTAGGGCGTGGTGATGACTTCGCCGGTAATGCGCAGGGCCTGCAGCGCAGTCACCAGGGCCAGGGTGCCGTTGCTGAACAGCGAAATGTGCTTGACCCCCAGGTATTCGGCCAGTTCTTTTTCCAGCTGCTGGTGGTATGGGCCGCAGTTGGTCAGGAATTTACTGTCCCAGATTTTCTCCAGGTAAGGGATGAATTCTTCCAGGGGCGGTAGCAGCGGGCTGGTTACAGTAATGGGTTTGGCCATGGGAGCGTTGCTCGGGAATGACTGAAAAATGGCAACCCGCCGTGCTGGCGGCCTGCTGTATTAATGAGGCCGGTGGATAAAGGGCGCAGGGCGCCATGAAACCGACAGTTGGCCTTTGACTGAGAATGGCTTCAGCAAAAAACTGGCCAATTGTGCGGTGGTGGCTCTGTAGTGGCCACTTTGCCGCGATACGGACTGGCAATCCGTCGCCGGTTTTGTGTAATGAGTGTGCAACAGTGACTTGGCAGTCGAAACGTGCATCTTTAATCTATTGAGTCGCCGGGCGGTACTGGAGGGCGGGGTGCGCGCAGGCTCGCAAGCCCTTGGTTACCAGGTTCCAGTGCCCGTGAAAATCCGCATTAATATCGGGAAGCCACAATGATTGGCATCAAAAGCATTGCGAGTTACGTACCCGTCGAGGGCGTGGACAACTACGCCCAGGGTGCGAAGTTCGCCAAGGACCAAGAATTCATTCTCGGCAAGATCGGCTCGACCTTCTTGCCGCGTAAAGACGCAGGTCAGGAAACCTCCGACCTGTGTGTGGAGGCAGTCAAGGCTCTGTTCGCGGCCAACCCGAGCCTGTCGCCAGCGTCCGTCGATGCCCTGATTGTCGTTACCCAGAATGGTGATGAAGAAGGGTTGCCGCATACTGCGGCCATCGTTCAGGACAAACTGGGCCTGCCGACCCATGTGGCGGCCTTCGATATTTCCCTGGGCTGCTCGGGCTATGTCTATGGCCTGTATGCCATGAAAGGCTTCATGGAAGCGGCGGGGCTGAAAAACGGCCTGCTGATCACCGCTGACCCCTACTCGAAGATCGTCGACCCGGAAGATCGCAACACCACCATGCTGTTCGGTGATGCCGCTACCGTCACCTGGATGGGCGAGGGCGCCCACTGGCAATTGGGCAAGGCCAAGTTCGGTACCGACGGTGGCGGCGCTGCGCACCTGAAGGTCAGTGACGGGGTGTTCTTCATGAACGGTCGTCAGGTCTTCAACTTTGCCTTGCTCAAGGTGCCGGCGCACCTGCACGAGCTGTTGGGCGAAAGCCAGTTGGCACCGGCGGATATCGATCTGTTCTGCATCCATCAGGGCAGTGCGGCGATTGTCGATGCAGTCGCCCGGCGCTTCGAGGATGACCCGGACAAGTTCGTCAAGGACATGGTCGAGACCGGTAATACCGTGTCGTCGAGCATTCCGCTGCTGCTGGAAAAACACGTGCTCGGTTCTCAGCACAAGCGCGTCGCCCTCAGTGGTTTTGGTGTTGGCCTGTCCTGGGGGTCGGCGATCATCGAACGCAAGGATTGAGATAGAGCCTTGCCGTTTAAAAAGCGCTGCCGGTTGCACCGGTGGCGCTTTTTTTATGCCTGCCGTTGGTGTGAAAGTGGTTTTTCTGGCGTCAAACCCTTGATTTCATTGGGGTGGCAGGGTGCCATTAAAAAAATTCTAAAAAGCCCTAAAGCAACCGCGCCAGACGACGATAACTATTACGAAGGTTCTCTAGGCCACACCCGGCGGATGCCAGGGCCGGAAGCCGCAGTATCCCAAACACGAGGAATTCGTCATGGCATTAACCGTTAACACCAACACTACCTCCCTGGGCGTTCAGAAGAACCTGAACCGCGCTTCCGACGCTCTGAGCACCTCGATGAGCCGTCTGTCCTCCGGCCTGAAAATCAACAGCGCCAAAGACGACGCCGCCGGCCTGCAGATCGCTACCCGTATGACCTCGCAAATCCGCGGTCAGACCATGGCAATCAAAAACGCCAACGACGGTATCTCGATCGCCCAGACCGCTGAAGGCGCGATGCAAGAGCAGACCAACATTCTGCAGCGTATGCGCGAACTGGCTCTGCAATCGCGAAACGACTCCAACGACTCGACTAACCGTGACTCGCTGAACAAAGAGTTCGGGCAGATGGCTGCCGAACTGACCCGTATCGCTCAGTCCACCCAGCTGAACGGCAAGAACCTGCTGGACGGTTCGGCTAGCGTCATGACCTTCCAGGTCGGTTCCAACACTGGTACTGAAAACCAGATCAAGCTGGACCTGAGTGGCAAGTTCCTGGCCAGCGACCTGGGTATCACCGCTGCAATCACCATCGCCGGTAGCGACAGCGCCACTGCTGAAGCCAACTTCTCCTCGGCAATGGCTGCAATCGCTTCTGCACTGGACACCATCGGTACCAAGCGTGCCGACCTGGGTGCTGTGCAAAACCGTATGACCAGCACCATCAACAACCTGCAAAACATCAACGAAAACGCCGAAGCTGCTCGTGGTCGCGTACAAGATACCGACTTCGCTGCTGAAACCGCTCAGATGACCAAGCAACAGACTCTGCAGCAAGCTTCGACTTCGGTACTGGCCCAGGCTAACCAACTGCCTTCCGCCGTACTGAAACTGCTGGGCTAATCGCTCGACAGCTGTCGGCGGGGGAGTGCACCTGTTGCACTCCTCCGCCTTTTTCATTGAGAGGTGGTAGACATGGATATGAGCGTAAAGCTGAACCTGTCCTATCCGACGGTGAAGCCGGTCGAACAGACCGCTGAGCGTCCTGCGGTCAAGCCCGTAGAAGACGTCAAGCCGGCGAAGGAAGCCACCGAAAGTGGTGTGTCCGAAGCTGAGAAGGTGAAGAGCGCAGTCAAGGATATCGAGAAGTTTCTCGCTTCCTCGCGCCGTAATCTTGAATTTTCCACGGATGAAGAATCCGGCAGAATTGTCGTTAAAGTCATCGCCAGCGAGACCGGTGAGTTGATCCGCCAGCTTCCTTCGGAAGAGGCGTTGAAGATCGCTCACAGTCTGAGCGATGTAAACAGCCTGCTGTTCAATGCCAAGGCCTGAAGCTGGCAGCTGAGCCGCAAGTTCGCTAGTCTGGCAAGGCTGGGGCGGCGCGTAACCATGAGGGAGTAGCAATGGCGAGTTCAATTTTACCGAGTATCGGTCTGGGTTCCGGGGTAGACATCAACAAGATCGTTGATGTGCTCGTCAAGGCCGATACCGACCCCAAGGCGAACCAGATCAAGCGCCAGACCGCCAACAACACGGCCATGCTTTCCGGGGTTGCCTCGCTCAAGAGCGCGCTGGCTGAATACCAGGCGGCGATGAAAAAGCTCAATGATCCCAAAGCGCCGGCTTTCAATGCTTTCAGCGCCACATCGAGCAGCGATACCTCGATCAAGGCCACCTCGAACAATACTGCCGTTCCGGGTAGCTACCAGATCAAGGTCACCAATCTTGCCAGCTCGTCCAAGGTTGCCAGCCAGGCGTTCGTAACCGGTGCTGATACCCCGATCCCTGAAGGCGACCTGACAATTACCCAGGATGGCAAGGCGTATACCGTCAAGGTCGGCCCGGGTGCCACGCTGCAGACGGTACGCGATTCGATCAACAGCTCGCTGTCTGATAAAGGCATCACTGCCAACATCGTCAACGGCAAGGATGGCTCGCGCCTGGTGTTTGGTTCGACCACGACTGGCAAGGGTACCGATATTTCAGTGGACGGCATCGCCGAGCTGAAGATCAACGGTACCGACAAGATGGTCGGCGCGGGTGCGGGTTACATCGATAACCTGGCCCAGGATGCACTGATGACGGTCGATGGCCTGGAGGTCACCAGCAAGACCAACACTGTCGACAAGGCTATCAGTGGTTTGAGCCTGGACCTGCTCAAGGCCTCGGGTGATACCATTACCGTCACCGTGGGTGAGAACAAGGAAGGTCTGAAGACCTCCGTTCAGTCCTTCGTCGATGCCTATAACACCTTGGTCAAGACCGCGGCCAAGCTCACTGCCGTCAGCAAGGACGAGGATGGCAAGCCCGTGCTGGGCCCGCTGACCGGTGATGCGACCACTCGCGCACTGCTCAGCGACCTGCGCACGCAGCTGGCCACCGTGGGTTCGGGGAATCGTCTGACCACTCTGGGGCAGTTGGGTATCAACACTGCCAAAGACGGTACCCTCGAGTTCAGTTCGACCAAGTTCGACAGCGCCTTGAAGGATAAGAAGCTCGGCCCTGAGGTGCAGGAGTTGTTCACCGGCACCAATGGTGTGTTCGAGCGCATGAACAAGGCCATCGATCCTTACCTGGTAACCGGTGGTATTCTTGATTCGCGCAAGCAGGGCCTGGACAAGCTGCAAAGTGACCTGGGCAACCAGCAACTGGCCCTGGATCGGCGTATCAAGTCACTGACCGAGTCGCTGACCAAGCGCTACGTGGCCATGGATACCCTGGTCGGCAAGCTCGAAGCCCAGCGTAAGAACATCGCCTCGATGTTCGCCTCGATCGAGGCGCAGCAGAAGAACTCCTGATCGACCGATGTGCCAGAAGCCCGGCAGTACCCTTAGGGGGACTCCGGGCTTTTTGGTGGGCGCACTAAAGTTTTTTGACGCGCAGGCGATACAGGCGGTATATGAAACCTTTTTTGCGGTGACGAGGTAGAGCATGAATCCGATGTTGGCCCTTCGGCAGTATCAGAAAGTCAACGGCGTGGCCCAGACCTCTGTGGCCAGCCCGCATCGTCTGGTGCAGATGTTGATGCAGGGTGGTCTTGATCGCATTGCCCAGGCCAAAGGGGCAATGGCGCGTAACGATATCGCTCAGAAAGGCGTCCTGATCGGCAAGGCGATCGGTATTGTGGGTGGCTTGCGGGAAGGTCTTGACCTGGAAAACCATGCCGACTCGCTGGCCGAGCTGGATAACCTCTACGCCTACATGAGCAAGCGCCTGGTCGAGGCGAATGTGCAGAATGACCCGGAGATCCTCAACGAGGTGGCCCGGCTGTTGATTACCGTCAAGGAAGGCTGGGACGCGATCGGCGATCAACCCGCCGAACTCTAGGAGGCTGTGATGAGTGTCGTGCTCGAACGTATCGAACAAACCCGCGAGGCATTGCTGGGTGCCCTGGCCAGTCGTGACTGGGAGGCGATCAGCGAGCTCGACGTCAGTTGCCGCCTGTGCGTGGACGATGTGCTGGCCGAAGCGTCGGTCGACGAGGCGACACTGCGCAGCAAGCTCGAGGAGCTTCTGGGCGTCTACAGGGAATTAATTGAGGTTGCAAGTGGCGAGCGTCAAACAATAGTCGATGAGATGTCGCAGATCCGGCAAGCGAAAAACGCGGCAAAGGTATACCATTTGTTCAGCTGAAACTGGGCAAAACCAAAAAGCAGTGCGCCATAAATTTGACTATGTACGGTTTTTTGACTTAACTAGTGGCTGTTTTCTAATTTCAGACGTCCGAACACTGACCGTTCAGTCGGAATGATGTCGAGCTTGCCCTTACAAGGGCGCCGAGATGACTAGGGAAGTTGTTATTGCATGTGGCGTGAAACCAAAATTCTCCTGATCGATGACGATAGCGCTCGCCGCCGTGATCTGGCGGTGGTGTTGAATTTTCTTGGCGAAGAAAATCTGCCCTGCTCGAGCCATGACTGGCAGCAGGTTGTCGAGTCGTTGTCATCCAGTCGTGAAGTACTCTGTGTCCTGATCGGGACCGTGAATGCTCCGGCAAGTCTGATGGGCTTGCTTAAGACAGTGGCTGGGTGGGATGAGTTCCTTCCGGTTCTGCTTTTGGGCGAAATTTCTTCTGCCGAGCTGCCGGACGACCTGCGCCGTCGCGTGCTCTCCAACCTCGAGATGCCGCCGAGCTACAGCAAGTTGCTCGATTCGCTGCACCGTGCCCAGGTCTATCGCGAGATGTACGACCAGGCCCGCGAGCGTGGACGCCAGCGCGAACCCAACCTGTTCCGCAGCCTGGTCGGCACCAGCCGCGCCATCCAGCACGTGCGGCAGATGATGCAGCAGGTGGCCGACACCGACGCCAGCGTGCTGATCCTCGGCGAATCGGGCACTGGCAAGGAAGTGGTGGCGCGTAACCTGCACTACCACTCCAAGCGCCGTGAAGCGCCGTTTGTGCCGGTCAATTGCGGGGCCATTCCGGCCGAGCTGCTTGAAAGCGAACTGTTCGGTCATGAGAAGGGCGCCTTTACCGGGGCCATTACCAGCCGCGCCGGGCGTTTCGAGCTGGCCAATGGCGGTACCCTGTTCCTCGACGAAATCGGCGACATGCCGTTGCCGATGCAGGTCAAGCTGCTGCGCGTGCTGCAGGAGCGCACCTTCGAGCGGGTCGGCAGCAACAAGACCCAGAGCATCGATGTGCGCATCATCGCCGCGACCCACAAGAACCTCGAAAGCATGATCGAGGTGGGTACTTTCCGCGAAGACCTGTACTACCGCCTCAATGTATTCCCCATCGAGATGGCCCCGCTGCGCGAGCGCGTCGAGGACATCCCGCTGCTGATGAACGAGCTGATCTCGCGCATGGAGCACGAGAAGCGCGGTTCGATCCGCTTCAACTCGGCCGCGATCATGTCGCTGTGCCGTCACGGCTGGCCGGGTAACGTCCGCGAGCTGGCCAACCTGGTCGAGCGCATGGCGATCATGCATCCCTATGGGGTGATCGGCGTTTCCGAGCTGCCGAAGAAATTCCGCTACGTCGATGACGAAGACGAGCAACTGGTCGACAGCCTGCGCTCGGACCTCGAAGAGCGCGTGGCGATCAATGGCCATACGCCGAACTTCGCCAACCACGCCATGCTGCCGCCCGAAGGCCTCGACCTCAAGGACTACCTCGGTGGTCTGGAGCAAGGGTTGATCCAGCAGGCGCTGGATGACGCCAACGGTATCGTCGCTCGCGCCGCCGAGCGCCTGCGCATCCGCCGCACCACCCTGGTGGAGAAGATGCGCAAGTACGGCATGAGCCGGCGCGAAGGGGATGAACAGGCGGAGGATTGACGCCTGTGTCGCCATGATGGGCAGCGCAATGGGCCCATCATGGCGAATAACCCTATCTTTCAAAGGGCTGTAACGCCCGTCCTGGCGGCCTTTGCCAGTTCTCTGCAGCTCCAGTAAGCGTCCTTCCGAAACTATCCGGCACGGCTATTGCTATATCGCAGGCTCCACACCGTTTTATGACGGTCAGTCACGCGAGAGAGCACGATGCCCCAGGTCGCTACCATCTCCTGTGTCCCTGAGCCGAAGGGGCCAAACGCCGCCGAGCAGGAAAGCCGCCTTGGTCTTGAACAGGCTTTTGCCATGTTCGATCAGGTGTCCACCCAGCTCAGTGAGTCCTACAGCCTGCTCGAAGCCCGGGTCACCGAGCTCAAGGGCGAGCTGGCGGTGGTCAGTGCCCAGCGCATGGCCGAGCTGGCCGAGAAGGAGCGCCTGGCCAACCGTCTGCAGAACCTGCTTGACCTGTTGCCCGGCGGGGTCATTGTCATCGATGGCCAGGGCCGCGTGCGTGAGGCCAATCCCGCTGCCTGCGACCTGCTTGGCGAGCCGTTGGAGGGTGAGCTGTGGCGTGAGGTGATCGCTCGCAGCTTCGCTCCGCGCGAGGATGACGGCCACGAGGTGTCGCTGCGTGATGGCCGGCGCCTGTCGATTGCCACGCGCTCGCTGGATGCCGAGCCCGGGCAGTTGGTACTGCTTAATGACCTGACCGAAACCCGTCACCTGCAGGACCAGCTGGCCCGCCACGAGCGCTTGTCCTCGCTGGGGCGCATGGTTGCCTCCCTGGCCCACCAGATTCGCACGCCCTTGTCGGCGGCCATGCTCTATGCCAGTCACCTGGCCGAGCAGAGCCTGCCGGTAGAAACCCAGCAACGCTTTGCCAGCAACCTCAAGGAGCGCCTGCACGAGCTGGAGCATCAGGTGCGCGACATGCTGGTGTTTGCTCGCGGCGAGTTGCCGCTGACTGACCGGCTGACGCCCAAGGCCCTGTTCCAGGCACTGCAGCAGGCCGCGCAGACTCATGTCCAGGGGCATGCGGTGCGCTGGCAGTGCGACAGTCACCTGGGCGAGTTGCTGTGCAACCGCGACACCCTGGTCGGCGCCATGCTCAACCTGATCGAAAACGCCCTGCAGGCCAGTGGCGAGCCGGCGCGGCTCAAGGTTCACCTGTACCGGCGCGAGCAGGTCCTGCACCTGTGCATCAGCGATGCCGGCACCGGTATCGACAGTGCCTTGCTGGCGCGCCTGGGCGAGCCGTTCCTGACCACCAAGGCCACCGGTACCGGCTTGGGCCTGGCGGTGGTCAAGGCGGTGGCCAGGGCCCACCAGGGCAGTTTGCAATTACGTTCGCGACCCGGTCGTGGCACCTGTGCACGGATCAGCCTGCCGCTGATCGGTGCGCAGCAGGCGGAGACAGAGTAATGAAAGCAATCAAGGTGCTGCTGGTCGAAGATGACCGCGCCCTGAGGCAGGCACTGGCCGATACCCTGGAGCTGGGCGGCTTTGCCTATCAGGCCGTGGGTTCGGCCGAAGAAGCACTGGAAGTGGTCGCTGGCGAGGCGTTCAGCCTGGTGGTCAGCGATGTGAACATGCCGGGTATGGACGGCCATCAGTTGCTGACCCTGCTGCGCGCGCGCCAGCCGCAGCTGCCGGTGTTGCTGATGACCGCGCATGCCGCCGTCGAGCGTGCGGTCGAGGCCATGCGCCAGGGCGCGGCCGATTACCTGGTCAAGCCATTTGAGCCCAAGGCCCTGCTCGAACTGGTGGCGCGTCACGCCCTGGGTGTGGCCGGCGCTGGCGAAGGCGAGGGGCCGGTGGCGCGCGAGCCTGCCAGTGCGCAGTTGCTGGAGTTGGCTGCGCGGGTGGCGCGAAGCGATTCGACCGTGCTGATCTCGGGCGAGTCCGGCACCGGCAAAGAGGTGCTGGCGCGCTACATTCACCAGCAGTCGCTGCGCGCCGAGCAGCCGTTCGTGGCGATCAACTGTGCGGCGATCCCGGACAACATGCTCGAGGCCACGCTGTTCGGTCACGAGAAGGGCTCGTTTACGGGGGCCATTGCTGCCCAGGCCGGCAAGTTCGAGCAGGCCGATGGCGGCACCTTGCTGCTCGACGAGATTTCCGAAATGCCCCTGGGTCTGCAGGCCAAGCTGCTGCGGGTGCTGCAGGAACGTGAAGTGGAGCGGGTCGGTGGGCGCAAGCCGATTGCCCTGGACATTCGCGTGGTTGCCACCACCAACCGTGACCTGGCCGGTGAAGTGGCGGCGGGGCGGTTCCGTGAAGACCTGTTCTATCGCCTGTCGGTGTTCCCGCTGGCATGGGCGCCGCTGCGCGAACGCAGCGCCGATATTCTGCCGCTGGCCGAACGCTTGCTGGCGCGCCACGTCAATAAAATGAAGCACGCCCCCGTTCGCCTGTCGCCTGAGGCTCAGGCCTGTCTGCAGGGTTACGCCTGGCCGGGCAACGTGCGCGAGCTGGACAACGCCATCCAGCGCGCCTTGATCCTGCAGCAGGGCGGGGTGATCGAAGCGGCGGATTTCTGTCTTGCCGGTGCCTTGCCGGTATTCGCCGCAGCGCCGGTCGCCGCGGTTGCGCCGATCGAGGCCGAGGCCGCAGGCGGGCTGGGTGATGACATGCGCCGCCATGAATTCCAGATGATCATCGACACTCTGCGTGCCGAACGCGGCCGCCGCAAGGAAGCCGCCGAGCGCCTGGGTATCAGCCCACGCACCCTGCGTTACAAGCTGGCGCAGATGCGCGATGCCGGTATGGACGTCGAGGCTAGCCTGTACGCGAGCTGACAGGGTGTTGAATTAGAGTTTTTGTTCGGGTCGCGGGCAGAGCTGGCACTCTTGTTGCTATGTCCTGCCTATCCGCTGCGTGAGTGTCAAAAAAATGCGGGCCGTCGGAGAGAGAAGTCCATGAGCCAAGGTGTTGAATTTAATCGATTGATGTTGGACATGCGGGCCATGCAAATGGACGCCATGTCGATGCCGAAGGCTGCCGCTGCGCCTGAGCTCGGTTCGAGCAATTTTGCCGACATGCTGGGGCAGGCCATCAACAAGGTCAGCGACACCCAGCAGGCTTCCTCGCAGCTGGCCAACGCTTTCGAGATTGGTAAAAGCGGCGTTGACCTCACCGACGTGATGATCGCTTCGCAGAAAGCCACTGTGTCGTTCCAGGCCTTGTCCCAGGTGCGCAACAAGCTGGTGCAGGCCTATCAAGACATCATGCAGATGCCGGTATAAGGGCGAGATTGAGTCATGGCCGAAGCAGTCGTCGATAACGTGCCCGCGAAAAGCAGCGGGGCAGCGCCCAAGCCGCCGTTGTTCGGCATGTCGTTCCTGGAAAACATCTCGCAGATGCCCATGCTGCGTCAGGTCGGCCTGCTGGTCGGTCTGGCCGCGAGCGTAGCCATCGGCTTTGCCGTGGTGCTGTGGTCGCAGCAACCGGACTACCGGCCGCTGTATGGCAGCCTGGCCGGCATGGACACCAAGCAGGTCATGGAGACCCTGGCCGCTGCCGACATCCCCTACAACGTCGAACCCAATTCCGGCGCCTTGCTGGTCAAGGCCGACGATATTTCCCGTGCCCGCCTGAAGCTGGCAGCCGCCGGCGTGGCACCGAGCGATGGCAATGTCGGTTTCGAGATCCTCGACAAGGAGCAGGGCCTGGGCACCAGCCAGTTCATGGAAGCCACTCGTTACCGTCGTGGCCTGGAAGGTGAGCTGGCGCGGACCATCTCCAGCCTCAACAACGTCAAGGGTGCCCGGGTGCACCTGGCGATCCCGAAGAGCTCGGTGTTCGTCCGTGACGAGCGCAAGCCAAGTGCTTCGGTGCTGGTCGAGCTGTACCCGGGCCGCGCCCTGGAAGCCGGTCAGGTGATGGCCATCGTCAACCTGGTGGCGACCAGCGTGCCGGAACTGAACAAGTCCCAGGTCACCGTGGTCGACCAGAAGGGCAACCTGCTCTCCGACCAGGTCGAGAACTCCGAGCTGACCATGGCCGGCAAGCAGTTCGACTACAGCCGCCGTATGGAAGGCCTGCTCACCCAGCGTGTGCACAACATCCTCCAACCGGTACTGGGCAACGACCGCTACAAGGCTGAAGTCTCCGCAGACCTGGACTTCAGTGCCGTTGAGTCGACCTCCGAGCAGTTCAATCCGGACCAGCCAGCGCTGCGCAGCGAGCAGTCGGTCAACGAACAACGCTCCAGCAGCATGGGCCCGCAAGGCGTGCCAGGTGCCCTGAGCAACCAGCCGCCCAGCCCGGCCTCGGCGCCGCAGACCACCGGTGGCACGCAAACCGCTGCCAGCGCCATTCAGCCCGGCCAGCCGCTGCTCGACGCCAACGGTCAGCAGATCATGGATCCGGCCACCGGCCAGCCGATGCTTGCCCCGTACCCGGCCGACAAGCGTCAGCAATCGACCAAGAACTTCGAACTGGACCGCTCCATCAGCCATACCCGTCAGCAGCAAGGTCGTCTGACCCGCCTGTCGGTGGCGGTCGTGGTCGATGACCAGCTCAAGGTCGACCCGGCCACCGGCGATGCCGCCCGCACGCCATGGGCCGCCGAAGACCTGGCGCGCTTTACCCGTCTGGTGCAGGACGCGGTGGGCTTCGATGCCAGCCGTGGCGACAGCGTCAGTGTGATCAACGTGCCGTTCGCCGCCGACCGTGGTGAAGTGATCACCGAAATACCGTTCTACTCGCAGCCGTGGTTCTGGGACATCATCAAGCAGGTCATGGGCGTGCTGTTCATCCTGGTCCTGGTGTTCGGCGTGCTGCGTCCGGTCCTCAACAACATCACCGGCAATGGCAAGCAAGGCGCCGGTGCCGATGGCGACATGGAACTGGGCGGCATGCTTGGTCTGGATGGCGAACTGGCCAACGACCGCGTCAGCCTGGGTGGTCCGCAAAGCATTCTGCTGCCAAGCCCGAGCGAGGGTTATGACGCACAGCTCAATGCAATCAAGAGCCTGGTGGCCGAAGACCCGGGTCGTGTGGCCCAGGTCGTGAAAGAGTGGATCAACGCCGATGAGTGATAACCGAGCCCTTACCGCCAAACTGACCCGTGTCGACAAGGCAGCGATCTTGCTGCTGTCACTGGGTGAAACCGATGCCGCGCAGGTACTGCGGCACATGGGGCCCAAGGAAGTGCAGCGGGTCGGCGTGGCCATGGCGCAGATGGGCAACGTCCATCGCGAGCAGGTCGAGCAGGTGATGAGCGAGTTCGTCGAGATCGTCGGCGACCAGACCAGCCTGGGTGTCGGCTCCGACGGCTATATCCGCAAGATGCTTACCCAGGCCCTGGGCGAGGACAAGGCCAACGGCCTGATCGACCGCATCCTGCTCGGTGGCAACACCAGCGGCCTGGACAGCCTCAAGTGGATGGAGCCGCGCGCGGTGGCCGACGTCATCCGCTACGAGCACCCGCAGATCCAGGCCATCGTCGTGGCTTACCTGGACCCGGACCAGGCCGGTGAAGTACTGGGCAACTTCGACCACAAGGTGCGCCTGGACATCATCCTGCGCGTCTCGTCGCTCAACACCGTACAACCGGCCGCACTCAAGGAACTGAACCAGATCCTCGAGAAGCAGTTCTCGGGCAACTCCAATGCCGCGCGCACCACCCTGGGTGGCATCAAGCGGGCTGCGGACATCATGAACTTCCTCGATAGCTCCGTCGAAGGCCAGCTGATGGACGCGATCCGCGACATCGACGGCGACCTCTCCGAGCAGATCGAAGACCTGATGTTCGTCTTCAACAACCTGGCCGACGTCGACGACCGCGGTATCCAGGCGCTGCTGCGCGAAGTCTCTTCCGACGTGCTGGTGGTGTCGCTCAAGGGCGCCGACGAGAAGGTCAAGGAGAAGATCTTCAAGAACATGTCCAAGCGTGCTTCCGAGCTGCTGCGCGACGACCTCGAAGCCAAGGGCCCGGTGCGCGTCAGCGACGTCGAGACGGCGCAAAAGGAAATTCTCACCATCGCCCGCCGTATGGCCGAAGCCGGGGAAATCGTCCTCGGTGGCAAGGGCGGCGAAGAGATGATCTAAGACCTTATCGCGGGGCAAGCCCGCTCCCACAGAGGTCCTGTAGGAGCGGGCTTGCCCCGCGATGCTTTATGAGTGCGTGAAATCATGTCAACCAACGAGCACCTCAGTGAGCTGATTCGCGCCAACGACGTCGATGGCTTCGATCGCTGGGCATTGCCCAGTTTCGACCCCGAGCCTGAGCCGGAACCCGAGCCCGAGCCCGAAGCGGTTCAGGACGAAATCGAAGAAGTGCCGCTGGAAGAAGTCCAGCCACTGACCCTCGAAGAACTCGAAAGCATCCGCCAGGAAGCCTACAACGAAGGTTTTGCCACCGGCGAGCGCGAGGGCTTTCACAGCACCCAGCTCAAGGTCCGCCAGGAAGCCGAAGAGGCCCTCAGCGCCAAGCTGGCCGGCCTCGAACAGCTCATGGGGCATCTGCTCGAGCCTATCGCCGAGCAGGACAGCCAGATCGAAAAAGCCGTGGTGCACCTGGTCGGGCATATCGCCCGCGAGGTTATCGGTCGCGAACTGCGCAGCGATTCCAGCCAGATCGCCCAGGTGCTGCGTGAAGCCCTGAAGCTGCTGCCAATGGGCGCCGAGAACATCCGTATCCATATCAATCCGCAGGACTTCGAGCTGGTCAAGGCCCTGCGCGAGCGTCACGAAGAGCGCTGGAAGCTGCTCGAAGACGAAGCCCTGCTGCCGGGCGGCTGTCGTATCGAAACCGATCACAGCCGTATCGACGCGAGCATGGAAACCCGTATCGAAAAGGCCATGACGCAGCTCTTCGATCAGCTCCACGACCAAGGCCTGCACCCGGCGGCGCCGGACTTGCAGGTCGATCTGGACAGCCCCGATGCGCCTTGAGCGAACCAGCTTCGGCAAGCGTCTGGGGGCTTACGCCGATGCCGTCAATTTACCCTCCCAGCCGGTGGTAGAAGGCCGCCTGCTGCGCATGGTCGGCCTGACCCTCGAAGCCGAAGGCCTGCGCGCGGCGGTCGGCAGCCGTTGCGTGGTGATCAATGACGACAGCTATCACCCGGTGCGGGTCGAGGCTGAAGTCATGGGCTTTGCTGGCGGCAAGGTGTTCCTCATGCCGGTCGGCAGCGTGGCCGGCATCGCTCCCGGTGCCCGTGTGGTGCCGCTGGCGGACAGCGGCCGCCTGCCGATGGGCATGAGCATGCTCGGACGGGTGCTCGATGGCGCCGGTCGTGCCCTGGATGGCAAAGGCGGGATGAAGGCCGAGGACTGGGTGCCGATGGACGGCCCGACCATCAACCCGCTCAACCGCGACCCGATCAGCCAGCCGCTGGATGTGGGTATTCGCAGCATCAACGGTTTGTTGACGGTCGGCCGCGGCCAGCGTCTGGGCCTGTTCGCCGGTACCGGCGTCGGCAAGAGTGTGCTGTTGGGCATGATGACCCGCTTCACCGAAGCGGACATCATTGTCGTCGGCCTGATCGGTGAGCGGGGCCGTGAGGTCAAGGAGTTCATCGAGCATATTCTTGGCGAAGAAGGGCTCAAGCGCTCGGTGGTAGTGGCATCGCCCGCTGACGATGCGCCGCTGATGCGCTTGCGCGCCGCGATGTACTGCACGCGCATTGCCGAGTACTTCCGCGACAAGGGCAAGAACGTCCTGTTGCTGATGGATTCGCTGACCCGTTTCGCCCAGGCCCAGCGGGAAATTGCCCTGGCCATCGGCGAGCCGCCAGCCACCAAGGGTTATCCGCCGTCGGTGTTCGCCAAGCTGCCCAAGCTGGTGGAGCGCGCCGGTAATGGCGAGGCCGGGGGTGGCTCGATCACCGCGTTCTATACCGTGCTGTCCGAGGGCGACGACCAACAGGACCCGATCGCCGACTCGGCGCGGGGTGTGCTGGACGGCCACATCGTGCTGTCCCGGCGCCTGGCCGAGGAGGGGCATTACCCGGCCATCGACATCGAGGCTTCCATCAGCCGGGTCATGCCGCAAGTGGTCAGCCCCGAGCAGATGACCGAAGCGCAGCAGTTCAAGCAACTGTGGTCGCGCCTGTCGCAGAGCCGCGACCTGATCAGCGTCGGCGCCTATGTGGCCGGTGGCGATGCCGAAACTGACCTGGCCATCACCCTGCAGCCGCGTCTGGTGCATTTCCTGCGCCAGGGTCTGAACGACAACGTCGGCATGCAGCAGAGTCGCGAGCACCTGGCTGGCGTGTTCGCCCCCCTGCCTGCGGCAGGCGGCTGATAGATCATGGCCCAGCCAAGCCGTGCCGCGCGTCTGGCGCCGGTGGTGGAGATGGCGGAGAACGCCGAACGCCAGGCCGCCCAGCGCCTTGGGCAGTTCCAGCAACAGGTGAGCATGGCCCAGGCCAAGCTCGGCGAGCTCGACCGCTTTCGCGCCGACTACCAGTTGCAGTGGATCAATCGTGGTGCGCAGGGCGTGTCCGGTAGCTGGCTGGTCAACTACCAGAGCTTTCTCGGCCAGCTCGAAACGGCCATGACCCAGCAGCGCCAGAGCCTGGCCTGGCACCAGAACAACCTGAAAAGCGCCCGGAGCACCTGGCAACAGGCCTACGCCCGGGTCGAAGGCTTGCGCAAGCTGGTGCAGCGTTACATCGACGAGGCGCGAATGCTTGAAGACAAGCGCGAGCAGAAGCTGCTCGACGAGTTGTCCCAGCGCCTGCCGCGCCACGACCGCTACTGATCCGTGCGTTGATCGGCAGGGCTTGCCGGTGGGGGGCGGGGCTGCTAAACCTTCTAGGTGTCTGCAATCGTCGCAATGGAAGGAATCATCGACATGGCAGTTGTATCTGAAGTATCCCCGGATGGGAAAAAGCTGACGATAAAGGTCAAAGGGCGTTTTGACTTCGGCAAGCATCAGGAATTTCGCCAAGCCTACGAGGACGAGCCGCGCAAGCCGGAGTCAGTGGTTGTCGACCTCAAGGACGCCACCTATCTGGACAGTTCGGCCCTGGGCATGTTGTTGCTGCTGCGCGATCACGTGGGGGGTGACGATTCGGAAATCCGCGTGGTCAACACCAGCTCCGATGTGCGAAAGATCCTCGCCATCTCCAACTTCGAAAAGCTGTTCGACATCAGTTGAGCCAGCCAGCCCATGATTTCGAAGCGCTCACTGTACTGATCGCCGAAGATGGCGCGGCAGACCGTTTGCTGCTCGCCACTATCGTGCGTAAACAGGGGCATCAAGTGCTCACCGCCGAAAACGGCGAGCAGGCGGTGACCCTGTTTGCCGAACAGCGCCCGCACATCGTTCTGCTCGATGCCTTGATGCCGGTGATGGACGGTTTCGAGGCGGCGCGGCAGATCAAGGCGCTGGCGGGTGAGGCGCTGGTTCCGATCATCTTTCTTACATCCTTGAGTGAAGAACAGGCACTGGTGCGCTGCCTGGAGGCGGGTGGCGACGATTTTCTGGCAAAGCCCTACAGCCCGGTGATCCTCGCCGCCAAAATCAAGGCGATGGACCGTTTGCGCCGCTTGCAGGCCACGGTGCTTGAGCAGCGCGACCAGATCGCCCGCCATCACAATCACCTGCTCAACGAGCAGCGGGTGGCCAAGGCGGTGTTCGACCAGGTGGCCCATGCCGGCTGTCTGAGTGCGCCGAACATCCGCTACCTGCAATCCCCCTACGCTTTGTTCAACGGCGACTTGCTGCTGGCGGCCTTCACCCCGGCGGGTGATATGCACGTACTGCTCGGCGACTTTACCGGGCACGGCCTGCCGGCTGCGGTAGGTGCCATGCCGTTGGCTGAAGTGTTCTACGGCATGACCGCCAAGGGCTACGGCCTGGCCGAAACCTTGCGGGAGATGAATGCCAAGCTCAAGCGCATCCTGCCGGTGGACATGTTCTGTTGTGCACTGTTACTCAACCTGAGCTTTCAGCGGCGGGTGGTAGAGGTTTGGAATGGTGGGATGCCCGACGGTTATCTGTTGCCGGCCGGTGGCGGCGAACCCATGCCACTGGTTTCGCGTCACCTGCCCTTGGGAATCCTGACGCCGGAGCGCTTCGACGACACTACCGAAGTGCTGCCCCTGGCCCTGGGCGAGCGCCTGTTTCTGCTGTCCGATGGCGTGGTCGATACCAGTGACGACAACGAGCAGTTGTTTGGCGTCGAACGCCTGCGTCAGGTTCTGGGTGCCAACCGTCGGCCGGCGCTGTTGTTCGAAGAAGTCCTGCAGGCGCTGGAGGGTTTTCGCGGGCGCTCGCGAGACGACGTCAGCCTGCTGGATATCGAGGTGGTCGAGCCGCAACTGTTGTCGCCGCCTCCCGTGATCTATTCTGACAGTGGTCAGTCGAGCCCGCTGGACTGGTCGTTGCAATTTGAATTTCGTGCCGACACGCTAAAGCGTTTCAATCCGTTACCGTACTTGCTGCAGCTGCTGCAGGAGATTCATGGTCTGCGGGCTCAGAGCGGGGCATTGCACAGTGTGCTGACCGAGCTGTATTCCAATGCCCTGGAACATGGGGTGCTGGGCCTGGACTCAGCGCTCAAGCGCGATGCGCGCAGCTTTGCAAGTTATTACCAGATGCGCAATGAGCGTCTGCAGGCCCTGAGCGAGGGGTTCATCCGCGTGCACCTGAGGGTTGAACCCGGGCCGCGGGGCGGGCGTCTGATAATTGAGGTCGAAGATAGCGGCAAGGGCTTCAATGTGAGTAAAGTGCTCGCCAGGCCTGTGTCCGAGCAAGGGTTGTGCGGGCGCGGGCTGAACCTCATACGCCGGTTGAGCCGGCGTGCCGAATGGGTCGACGAGGGGCGTCGCGCATGCGTGGAGTTCGCCTGGGAGGCTCTGGCATAATCCAACTTGATCAAGGAGTGAGCAAGTGTCCGAAATTCACATCGATCGCAAGGTGCTCAGCGACTTGCAGGAGGTCATGGAAGATGGCTACCTGCAATTGCTCGAGACCTTTCTTGCAGATTCCGAAATACGCCTCAGCCAGTTGCATGGGGCGAAGAACGCCGACGAGCTGGCGCATGCGGCGCACAGTTTCAAGGGCAGCAGCAGCAATATGGGCGCCGTGGCGCTGGCCGAGTTGTGCCGGCAGCTCGAAGATCGGGTCAACCATGGGCCGCTGCAAGGAATCGAAGATTTGATCAACCAGATCGACCGCGAGTACGCAGCGGTCCGTGGCTTGTATTACGACGAACGCCAGCGGGTGTCGATTGGTTGAGCATAAGTTCAAACCTGGCGCGAGTTTTGCGTAGTCTTCGCTAATTCACGTTTACGACTTCTGTAGCGGAGACTCCTACATGCCTGTCGCCTCCAACCCCCTGCTGCAAACCAGTGCCGTGGCGAAGCCGTCGCGCGCCGCTGCCGGTGCGCCGGATAAATCGCTGCAGGCCCCTAACGACAAGGCGTCCGGCTTTTCCGATGTGTATGCCAAGCAGTCTCGTGAGACGGCTGTAGGCGTCAAAGACACGCCTGTGCCTGAGAAAACCACCGCTGGTGCAACTGGCGGCAAGAACGCTGCCGCCGACCAGTCGAAGGTTGCCGACAGCGGCAAGAATTTGCCTGAAGACCAGGACAGCGCCGAGGTCGAACCTTCGCAGTTGTCTGACCCGACCTTGCTCGACCCCAGTCTGGTGGCTGGGCAAGTGACCGATGCGCAGCCGGGGGCGCAGTTGATCCAGGCCCAGGCTGAAGCCGTGGCGCCGGTGATCCAGGCTGCGGCTGCACAATTACAGGTGGCTTCGACGCCAGGCCAGGCGATAGCCGAAGAGCCCGAGTTCGATCCCGAGGCCGATCCGCTGGCTGACCTGCCGGCCTTGCGCCTGGCCCTGGAGCAAAGTGCCCAGGCCCAGGGCACCACCTCCGCCCATACCGCAGGCAAGGCCGGCAATGCCCAGCCTGAAGCGGCAACGGCGCAGCCTGCCGTCAATACACTGGCGGCCCTGCTGGACAAGCCGGGTGCCGATGCCGAACAGGGCGAGCCGGGCGAAAAAGCCTTCAGCGGCCTGATCGATGATGGTCTCAAGGATCTCAAGAGCGCTTCGAGCGATACCCGTGTCGACAACTTTGCCGAGCGCCTGAGCAGCCTGACCCAGGCGGCCACGGCCAAGACCGCCAATGCCGTGCCGGTGGCCGCGCCGCTCAACCAACCCTTGGCGATGAACCAGAGCGGCTGGACCGAGGGGCTGGTCAACCGGGTCATGTACCTGTCCAGCCAGAACCTGAAATCGGCGGATATCAAACTTGAGCCGGCCGAGCTCGGGCGCCTGGACATTCGCGTCAACCTGGCGCCCGAGCAGCAGGCACAGGTGACCTTCGTCAGTGGTCATGCCGGGGTGCGCGAGGCACTGGAAAACCAGGTCCACCGTCTCAAGGAGATGTTTGCCCAGCAAGGCCTCGGGCAGCCGGACGTCAACGTCGCCGACCAGTCCCGTGGCGGACAGCAGCAGGGTGCCCAGGACACGCCGAAGCTCAGCGGCGTGGCTGCGCGGCGCAATGAGTCTGGCGAATCCGCTGAAATCGCACCAGGCGCAATGCCGGTCGAGCAGCAGTCGGTTGTGGGCTCAAGCGCCGTGGATTACTACGCCTGATTGGCTGCGGTCTTTGTGGGAGCTGGCCTTGCCGGCGATGCAAGGCGCAGCCTTGCCCTTCCAGGTTGGCATAACACTTGCTCAACCCTCGCCATGTGACTGAAATCTCCGATGAATGACGGATTATTGGCATGGCGAAGAGCGAAGCAGAGAAAGACCCCGCCGCTAAAGGCAAACTCAAGCTGATCCTGCTGTTGGTGCTGGCATTGCTGCTGGCTATCGGTCTGTCGGTTGGCGCCACCTGGTTCTTCCTGCACGCGTCCGAGGGCAAGCCAGCGGTCGATCCGGCCCTGGCCAACCTCAAGCCTGCGGCGATCTATGAGCCCCTGGCGCCGGCCTTCGTGGTCAACTTCAACCAGAACGGCCGCCAGCGCTTCATGCAGGTGAGCATCACCATGCAAGGCCGTGACCAGGCAGCGCTGGACGCCCTCAAGGTGCATATGCCGGTGATTCGCAACAACCTGGTCATGCTGTTCTCGGGGCAGGGTTTCGACACCCTGGCCAGCCCGGTCGGCCAGGAAATGCTACGTCAGAAGGCCACCGCGAGTGTCCAGGAAGTGGCGCAGAAGGAAGTCGGCAAGCCGGTCGTCGACCAGTTGCTGTTCACCAATTTCGTATTGCAGTAGGAGCCCCAGATGGCCGTGCAGGACCTGCTGTCCCAGGATGAAATCGATGCCTTGCTGCATGGCGTCGACGATGGTCTGGTGCAAACCGAGAGCAATGCCGAACCCGGCAGTGTCAAAAGTTATGACCTGACCAGCCAGGACCGGATCGTCCGCGGACGCATGCCGACCCTGGAAATGATCAACGAGCGGTTCGCCCGTTATACCCGCATCAGCATGTTCAACCTGCTGCGTCGCTCCGCCGACGTCGCGGTCGGCGGCGTGCAGGTGATGAAGTTCGGTGAGTACGTGCATTCGCTGTACGTGCCTACCAGCCTGAACCTGGTGAAGATCAAGCCGCTGCGCGGTACCTCGCTGTTCATCCTCGACGCCAAGCTGGTGTTCAAGCTGGTGGACAACTTCTTTGGCGGCGACGGACGTCACGCCAAGATCGAAGGCCGCGAGTTCACCCCGACCGAGCTGCGCGTGGTGCGCATGGTACTGGACCAGGCCTTCGTCGACCTCAAGGAAGCCTGGCAGGCGATCATGCCGGTCAACTTCGAGTACATCAACTCCGAGGTCAACCCGGCCATGGCCAACATCGTCGGGCCGAGCGAGGCGGTGGTGGTCTCGACCTTCCACATCGAACTCGATGGTGGCGGCGGCGACCTGCACGTGACCATGCCGTACTCGATGATCGAGCCGGTGCGCGAAATGCTTGACGCGGGCTTCCAGTCCGACCTGGATGACCAGGACGAACGCTGGATCAAGGCCCTGCGTGAAGACGTGCTGGACGTCAGCGTACCGCTCAGTGCCACGGTCGCCCGTCGCCAGTTGAAGCTGCGCGACATCCTGCACATGCAGCCGGGCGACGTGATTCCGGTCGAGCTGCCGGAAGAGCTGATCCTGCGGGCCAACGGCGTGCCGTCGTTCAAGGCCAAGCTGGGTTCGCACAAGGGCAACCTGGCCCTGCAGATTATCGATCCGATCGAGCGCCGCTGAGGCGCTCGTGGTTCCAACTCCGAATTGATTGCCCGTCGAGGACAAAATGGCTAACGAAAACGATATCACCTCCCCGGAGGAGCAGGCCCTGGCCGATGAGTGGGCCGCGGCCCTGGAAGAAACCGGCGACGCCGGGCAGTCCGATATCGACGCCTTGCTGGCTGCCGATGCCGGCAATACATCGCCCAACCGCCTGGCCATGGAAGAGTTCGGCAGTTCGCCGCGCAGCAACGAGCCGGTCACCCTCGATGGTCCGAACCTGGATGTGATCCTGGATATTCCAGTGAGCATTTCCATGGAAGTGGGCAGCACCGAAATCAACATCCGCAACCTGCTGCAGCTCAACCAGGGCTCGGTGATCGAGCTTGACCGCCTGGCCGGTGAGCCGCTCGATGTGCTGGTCAACGGCACCCTGATCGCCCATGGCGAAGTGGTTGTGGTCAACGAAAAGTTCGGCATCCGCCTGACTGACGTGATCAGCCCAAGCGAACGTATCAAGAAGCTGCGCTGAGTGAACAGGCTCCTGCGCAACAGCCTGGCCCTGGCCTGTGGCCTGTATGTAGACGTCGCCCTGGCCACGACGCAACCGGCTGCCGCAGTCGTGGCGCCGGTTGCGGCAAGCGGCAGCGCGGCGGGGCAGTTGACCCAGCTGGTACTGGGCTTGCTGTTGGTGCTGGGGCTGATCTTTTTGCTTGCCTGGCTGCTGCGCCGGGTGCAGAACGCCGCACCGGGCAGTGCTCAGGTCATCGAGATCCTCGGCAGCCGTTCACTGGGGCCGCGAGATCGCCTGCTGCTGATACAGGTCGGCAAGGAGCAGATCCTCATCGGTCATTCGCCGGGCACCATCGAGGCCCTGCATGTCATGGCTGAACCGATTGAAGTGCCCGCCAGTGCGCGTCAGGCAACACCAGAATTCGCCCAGCGCCTGATGGAGCTGATGGGCAAGGATCAGAAGGGAAGGTCGTAATGGGCGCGTTGCGCATGATGTTGGCGCTGCTGCTGATGCTGGTGGCGCCTATGGCTTTGGCGGCCGATCCACTGTCGATCCCGGCGATCACCCTGTCCAGCGGGGCTGACGGCCAGCAGGAGTACTCGGTCAGCCTGCAGATCCTGCTGATCATGACGGCGCTGAGCTTCATCCCGGCATTTGTCGTGTTGATGACCAGCTTTACCCGCATCATCATCGTTTTTTCCATTCTGCGTCAGGCCCTGGGCCTGCAGCAGACGCCGTCGAACCAGATTCTCAACGGCATGGCGCTGTTTTTGACCCTGTTCATCATGGCGCCGGTGTTCGACCGGATCAACCAGGAAGCCGTGCAGCCGTACCTGGCTGAGAAGCTCAGCGCCCAGGACGCGATCAGCAAGGCCCAGGCGCCGCTGAAGAACTTCATGCTGGCGCAGACCCGCGAGAGCGACCTTGACCTGTTCATGCGCCTGTCCAAGCGCACGGATATCGCCAGCCCCGATCAGGCGCCACTGACCATTCTGGTGCCGGCCTTCGTCACTTCCGAGCTCAAGACCGCGTTCCAGATCGGCTTCATGATCTTCATCCCGTTCCTGATCATCGACCTGGTGGTCGCCAGTGTGCTGATGGCCATGGGTATGATGATGCTCTCGCCGCTGATCATCTCGTTGCCGTTCAAGATCATGCTGTTCGTCCTGGTCGATGGCTGGGCGCTGATCATGGGTACCCTGGCCGGCAGTTTCGGCGGCGTCTGACGCCGCGAGGAGAAGTAGTCCATGACCCCCGAAGTGGCTGTCGACCTGTTCCGTGACGCGCTCTGGCTGACCACCCTGATGGTTGCCATCCTGGTGGTGCCGAGCCTGCTGGTGGGCCTGATCGTGGCGATGTTCCAGGCTGCCACCCAGATCAACGAACAGACCCTGAGCTTCCTGCCGCGCCTGCTGGTGATGCTGGTGACCCTGATCGTGGTCGGTCCGTGGCTGGTGCAGAAATTCATGGAATACATCCTGTCGTTGTACGGCAGCATTCCGCAGCTGATTGGCTGATCCGGCGATGCTCGAGCTGACCGATGCGCAGATTGGTGCCTGGGTGGCCAGTTTCATCCTGCCGCTGTTTCGCGTCACCGCTGTGCTGATGACCATGCCGATCTTTGGTACAACCCTTGTGCCGGCGCGCATTCGCCTGTATTTCGCCCTGGCGATTACCGTGGTGATCGTCCCTGGCTTGCCGCCGATGCCGGTGGTCGAGGCGCTGGACTTCAAGGCGCTGTTGCTGGTGGCCGAGCAGATCGTCATCGGCGCCCTGTTTGGCATGGCGCTGCAGTTGTTCTTCCAGATTTTCGTCATTGCCGGGCAGATCGTCGCGATCCAGATGGGTATGGCCTTCGCCTCCATGGTCGACCCGACCAACGGCGTCAACGTCGCGGTGGTCAGCCAGTTCCTGACCATGCTGGTGACCTTGCTGTTCCTCGCTATCAACGGCCATCTGGTGGTCTTCGAGGTACTGACCGAGAGCTTTACCACCTTGCCGGTGGGTGGCGGCTTGCTGGTCAATCATTTCTGGGACCTGGCCGGGCGTCTGAGTTGGGTGCTGGGGGCGGCGCTGCTGCTGGTGCTGCCGGCGATTACCGCGCTGCTGGTGGTCAATATCGCCTTTGGCGTGATGACCCGGGCAGCGCCGCAATTGAACATCTTTTCAATCGGCTTTCCGCTGACCCTGGTGTTGGGGTTGGTGATCTTCTGGATTACCCTGGCCGATATACTTCCTCACTACCATTCACTGGCCTCCGAGGCCTTGCAATGGCTGCGTGAGCTGGCACGGGCGCGCTGAGCATGGCAGAGAGCGAAAGCGGTCAGGATAAAACAGAAGACCCTACCGAGAAGCGCAAGAAGGACGCGCGCGAGAAGGGTGAGATTGCCCGCTCCAAAGAGCTCAACACGGTGGCCGTGACCCTGGCGGGCGCGGGTGCGCTGCTGGTTTTTGGCGGTGGTCTGGTGCAAACACTGATGGAGCTGATGCGCAGTAACTTCATCTTGTCACGCGAAGTACTCATCGATGAGCGTTCGATGGGTATTTTCCTCATGGCCTCGGGCAAGATGGCCCTGTTGGCCACTCAGCCTGTGCTGCTGGTGCTGTTGCTCGCCGCGATAATCGGTCCGGTGTCGTTGGGTGGTTTTCTGTTTTCCGGCAGCTCGCTGGCGCCGAAGTTCAGTCGCATGAATCCGCTGTCGGGGATCAAGCGGATGTTCTCGGTCAACGCCTTGTCCGAGCTGCTCAAGGCGCTGGCCAAGTTCTTCATGATTCTGATCGTCGCCCTGACGGTGTTGTCGGCTGATCGCGATGACCTGCTGGCGATTGCCAACGAGCCGCTGGAGCAGGCGCTCATCCATAGCGCGCAGGTGGTCGGCTGGAGTGCGCTGTGGATGGCTGCGGGCCTGTTGATCATTGCTGCGGTGGATGTGCCGATCCAGCTCTGGCAGGCGCACAAGAAGCTGTTGATGACCAAGCAGGAAGTGCGCGACGAATACAAGGATTCCGAGGGCAAGCCCGAGGTCAAGCAGCGCATTCGCCAGTTGCAGCGCGAGGCTTCGCAGCGGCGGATGATGGCGGCGATCCCTGAGGCGGATGTGATCATCACCAACCCGACCCACTATGCCGTAGCGCTCAAGTACGACCCGGAGAAGGGCTCGGCGCCGTTGCTGCTGGCCAAGGGTGCCGATTTCATTGCCCTGAAGATTCGCGAGATCGCCAACGAGCACAAGATCCAGGTGCTCGAGTCGCCAGCGCTGGCGCGCTCGATCTACTACTCCACCGAGCTTGAGGAAGAGATTCCGGCAGGCCTGTACCTGGCAGTGGCCCAGGTGCTGGCCTATGTCTACCAGATCCGCCAGTACCGCGCTGGCAAGGGCAAGCCGCCGGAGCCGCTCAAGGACCTGCCGATCCCGCCGGATTTGCGTCGCGACTCCTGACCAAGTCTACGCAGGTTCATTGTGGGAGCTGGCCTTGCCGGCGATGGCTGCGCAGCAGCCCCGAGTCACTCAAACCACCTCGTTCAACAAAGTTGGAAAGCTTCTTGCAAAGGCAGCGCTGCGCGCCTCAAAGGCGTCAAAGTTTTGCTTGAGCTAACGAGGAATACCGGTGGATCGCTCTCAGTTAATCAACAGTGCCCGTAGCAACCTGGTCGGTCTAGGCCGGGGTAACCTGGGTGTGCCGCTGTTGCTGCTGGTGATGCTGGCAATGATGATGTTGCCGATCCCGCCGTTTTTGCTCGACGTGTTCTTCACCTTCAACATCGCCTTGTCGATCGTGGTCCTGCTGGTCTGCGTCTACGCCCTGCGCCCGCTGGATTTCGCCGCGTTTCCGACCATCCTGCTGGTGGCGACGCTATTGCGCCTGGCGCTCAACGTCGCCTCCACGCGGGTGGTGATGCTCCACGGTCACGATGGCCACGAGGCCGCCGGTAAGGTGATCCAGGCCTTCGGCGAGGTGGTGATCGGCGGTAACTACGTGGTCGGTATCGTGGTCTTCGCGATCCTGATGATCATCAACTTCGTGGTGGTGACCAAGGGCGCCGGGCGTATTTCCGAGGTGAGCGCGCGCTTCACCCTCGACGCCATGCCCGGCAAGCAGATGGCCATTGACGCCGACCTCAACGCCGGCCTGATCGACCAGGCCCAGGCCAAGGCACGCCGTGCCGAAGTGGCGGGGGAGGCCGAGTTCTACGGTTCGATGGACGGTGCCAGCAAGTTTGTTCGCGGTGACGCCATCGCCGGCCTGCTGATCCTGTTCATCAACCTGATCGGCGGCATGGCCGTCGGCATGTTCCAGCACAACATGACCTTTGCCGATGCCGGCAAGGTCTACGCCCTGTTGACCATCGGTGACGGTTTGGTGGCGCAGCTGCCATCGTTGTTGCTGTCCACGGCGGCCGCGATCATGGTCACCCGCGCCTCGGGCTCCGAGGACATGGGCAAGCAGATCAACCGGCAGATGTTCGACTCGCCCAAGGCCCTGGCGGTCTCCGCCGGCCTGATGATCGTCATGGGCCTGGTGCCGGGGATGCCGCACATTGCCTTCCTGAGTCTCGGCCTGCTGGCCGCTGGTGGTGCTTATCTGGTGTGGCGCAAGCAGAACCAGGTCAAGCTCAAGGCCCTGGAAGAGGTGCAGCGCCAGCAGGACCTGCTGCCATCGCCGCAGCGCGCCATGGAAACCAAGGAGCTGGGCTGGGATGACGTCACCCCGATCGACATGATCGGCCTTGAGGTCGGTTACCGGCTGATTCCGCTGGTGGATCGCAACCAGGGCGGCCAGTTGCTGGCGCGGATCAAGGGCGTGCGCAAGAAGCTGTCCCAGGATCTGGGCTTTCTCATGCCTACGGTGCACATTCGCGACAACCTCGACCTGGCGCCTAGTGCCTACCGCCTGACCCTGATGGGGGTGATCCTGGCTGAGGCGGAGATCTACCCGGACCGGGAGCTGGCGATCAACCCTGGGCAGGTGTTCGGTACCCTCAGCGGCATTGCCGCCCGCGACCCGGCCTTTGGCCTGGAGGCGGTGTGGGTCGACGTCAACCAGCGCAGCCAGGCACAATCGCTGGGCTACACCGTGGTGGATGCCAGTACCGTGGTTGCGACCCACCTCAACCAGATCCTGCACAAGCATTGCCACGAGCTGATCGGCCACGAAGAAGTGCAGCAACTGTTGCAGGTGCTGGCCAAGGCCTCGCCCAAGCTTGCCGAGGAGCTGGTGCCGGGCGTCATTTCCTTGTCGGGGCTGCTCAAGGTCCTGCAGGCGTTGCTCGCCGAACAGGTTCCGGTGCGTGATATTCGCAGCATTGCCGAGGCTATCGCCAACAACCCGGCCAAGAGTCAAGATACCGCCGCGCTGGTGGCGGTGGTGCGCGTCGGATTGTGTCGCGCCATCGTGCAAAGCATTGTCGGCGTTGAGTCCGAGCTGCCTGTGATCACCCTTGAGCCAAGATTGGAACAGATTTTGCTCAATAGTTTGCAAAGGGCTGGGCAAGGCCAGGAAGACGGTGTTCTTCTTGAGCCGAGCATGGCCGAAAAGCTTCAGCGTTCGTTGATCGAAGCCGCCCAGCGTCAGGAGATGCAAGGGCAGCCGGCGATCCTCCTGGTCGCAGGACCGGTACGAGCCATGCTGTCGCGCTTCGGTCGCCTGGCTGTACCGAATTTGCATGTTTTGGCGTATCAGGAAATACCTGACAACAAGCAAGTTACCATCGTCGCCACAGTGGGCCCGAACGGCTGAGGTAGTGGGTTATGCAAGTTAAGCGTTTTTTCGCCGCCGATATGCGTCAGGCCATGAAGCTGGTTCGCGATGAGCTGGGGGCCGAGGCCGCCATCATCGGTAATCGCCGGATTGCTGGTGGTGTCGAGCTGACGGCTGCGCTGGACTACAAGCTGTCCGCCCTGGCGCCGCGGGTGCCGAATGTCGAGCTCGAAGACGAGCTGCGCAAGACCCAGTCGCGCATCGTCACCGCGCAGGCCGAACTGAGCAGCCGCAGCGACAGCGAAGACGCCAACCGCCAGCTGTTTGCCGGCCTGCCGCTGACTGCCTCCGAGCCGCTGGTCGATCCGCAGGTCGAAGCGCCGGTGACGACTGCTGCGCCGGCCGCCGCACCCATTGATCCGCGCCTGTTCGACTCGATGCGCTCGGAACTGTCGGGGCTGCGTGAGCTGCTCGAAGTCCAGCTCGGCTCGCTGGCCTGGAGCCAGTTGCAGGGCAACAAGCCGCAGCAGGCCAACCTCTGGCGCCGCCTGCAGCGCATCGGCCTGTCTGGTCCGATTGCCCGTGAGCTGCTTGACCTGACCACCGAGATCGAAGAGCCACGCCATGCCTGGCGCATGCTCCTGGCGCATCTTGCGCGCATGATTCAGGTGCCGGAAATCGAACCGATTGAAGAAGGCGGTGTCATTGCCATGGTCGGTCCGGCAGGCATGGGCAAGACCACCACCCTGGCCAAGCTCGCCGCGCGCTACGTGCTCAAGTACGGCGCACAGAACCTGGCCCTGGTGAGCATGGACAGCTTCCGTATCGGCGCCCAGGAGCAGCTCAAGACCCTGGGGCGGATCCTCAACGTGTCGGTTACTCACGTTGACCCGGGCCAGTCGTTGGCCCAGGCCCTCGACCCGCTGCTGCGCAAGCGCGTGGTGCTGATCGATACCGCCGGCCTGCAGGCCAGCGACCCGGCGCTGCGCATGCAACTGGAAACCCTTGCCGGGCGCGGGATTCAGGCCAAGAATTACCTGGTGCTGGCAACCACCAGCCAGAAGCAGGTGCTCACCGCCGCCTATCACAGCTACAAACGTTGTGGTCTGGCCGGTTGCATCCTGACCAAGCTAGATGAAACCGCCAGCCTCGGCGAGGTGTTGAGCCTGGCAATCAGTCACGAACTGCCGGTGGCCTATCTTACCGATGGCCCGCGCATTCCTGACGACCTGCATCTGCCGCGCCGGCACCAGTTGGTCAGCCGCGCAGTGAGCGTGCAGGTGCAGGACGAGCCCAGCGAAGAGGCCATGGCCGACATGTTCGCTGATCTCTACCACAGCTCCGGCAAACGCGTGGGCTGAGGTGAACTTGAATACGTTGCAAAGTACCTACATCAATGGTCTGCCAGGCATTTTTCAGGTGTTGAAAGCGCAGCCCAGTCATGTGGCCTCGGTCTAAGTAAGACAAGGTAAAGAACAAACATGGGTAGCATGCATCCCGTACAGGTGATCGCCGTGACCGGCGGCAAAGGTGGCGTTGGCAAGACTAACGTGTCAGTGAACCTGTCATTGGCGCTGGCTGAGCTTGGCCGTCGGGTCATGCTGCTGGACGCCGATCTGGGCCTGGCCAACGTTGACGTGCTGCTGGGCCTGACGCCCAAGCGCACCCTCGCCGACGTCATCGAGGGCCGTTGCGAGCTGCGCGATGTGCTGCTGCAAGGCCCCGGTGGTGTGCGCATCGTGCCGGCGGCCTCGGGCACGCAAAGCATGGTGCACCTGGCCCCGGCCCAGCACGCCGGCCTGATCCAGGCTTTCAGCGAGATCGGCGACAACCTCGATGTGCTGGTGATCGACACCGCTGCGGGTATCGGTGACTCGGTAGTCAGTTTTGTCCGCGCCGCCCAGGAAGTGCTGCTGGTGGTGTGCGACGAGCCCACCTCGATCACCGACGCCTACGCGCTGATCAAGTTGCTCAACCGCGATTACGGCATGAACCGCTTCCGCGTCCTGGCGAACATGGCCCAGAGCCCTCAGGAAGGGCGCAACCTGTTCGCCAAGTTGACCAAGGTCACTGATCGCTTCCTCGATGTCGCCTTACAATACGTCGGTGCGGTGCCTTACGACGAATGTGTGCGCAAGGCGGTGCAGAAGCAGCGAGCGGTCTATGAAGCCTTTCCGCGTTCCAAGTGCGCGCTGGCATTCAAGGCCATTGCCCAGAAGGTCGATACCTGGCCGCTGCCTGCCAACCCACGGGGTCACCTGGAGTTTTTTGTCGAGCGCCTGGTGCAACCGACGAGCGCGGGTCCGGTGCTATGAACGCCAGCGGTTATCGGATGTACAGCAAAGCCTCGCGTGATGCCCAGTACGAGTTGATCGAACGTTACGCGCCGCTGGTCAAGCGCATCGCCTACCACTTGCTGGCGCGTTTGCCGGCCAGTGTGCAGGTGGAGGACCTGATCCAGGCCGGAATGATCGGCCTGCTCGAAGTCTCCAACAAGTACGACGCGAGCAAGGGTGCAAGCTTCGAGACCTATGCCGGTATCCGCATCCGCGGCGCCATGCTCGATGAAGTGCGCAAGGGCGACTGGGCGCCGCGTTCGGTACACCGCAATACCCGCATGGTCAGTGACGCGATTCGAGCAATTGAAGCAAAAACCGGCCGTGACGCTAAAGATCACGAGGTTGCTGCCGAACTTCAATTGAGTCTCGATGATTATTACGGGATTTTGAATGACACCCTGGGCAGCCGCCTGTTCAGTTTCGACGACCTGCTGCAGGACGGCGAACATGAAGGGCTGCACGAGGACGGTGCCAGTGCCCAGCTCGAGCCTTCGCGCGATCTGGAAGACGAGCGTTTTCAGGCAGCCTTGGCCGATGCCATCGCCAACCTGCCGGAACGCGAGCGTCTGGTCCTGGCGCTGTACTACGACGAAGAACTCAACCTCAAGGAGATCGGTGAGGTCCTGGGGGTGAGTGAGTCGCGTGTCAGCCAGTTGCACAGCCAGTGCGCGGCACGTTTGCGTGGTCGCCTGGGGGAATGGCGGGCGCGTTGAACACCGGTTCGATGCAGTCGTGAAATGTAATGCCGAATTGATTGAATGCGCGTTCCGCGCTGAACGCGTTAAAGACTGCTTGGAGGTCTAATTGAACAAAGACATGAAAATCCTCATCGTGGACGACTTTTCGACGATGCGGCGGATCATCAAGAACCTGTTGCGTGATCTGGGCTTTACCAACACCCAGGAAGCCGACGATGGCAACACCGCGCTGCCAATGCTTGAAAGCGGTCATTTCGACTTTTTGGTGACCGACTGGAACATGCCCGGCATGTCCGGTATCGACCTGCTGCGCAAAGTGCGTGCCGACGAGCGCCTGAAACACCTGCCGGTGCTGATGGTGACTGCCGAAGCCAAGCGCGAGCAGATCATCGAAGCTGCCCAGGCCGGGGTCAACGGCTACGTGGTCAAGCCATTTACCGCCCAGGTGCTGAAAGAAAAGATCGAAAAGATCTTCGAGCGCGTCAATAGCTGAGGTACGCCACGGGGGCGCTATGGAGCAAACACAATCATCCTTGGGCGAGTTTGAGTCGACACTCAAGAAACACGCCAAGGAACTGGTCGACAGCCTGGAACGAGGCAAGTTCGGCGATGCGGTGCAACTGATCCATCAGCTGAACCAGACCCGTGACCTAGGCCTGTACCAGGAAGTCGGCAAACTCACCCGCGAGTTGCACAGCGCGATCGTCAGCTTCCAGATCGACCCGCACATGCCGCAGGCCGAGGAAGTGTCGCAGATTACCGATGCCACCGAACGCCTGTCCTACGTGGTCAAGCTGACCGAGGGCGCGGCCAACCGCACCATGGACCTGGTCGAAGCCAGCACGCCGGTACTCAATGAATTGAGCGACGAGGCCAAGGCGTTGAGCGTCGACTGGCAGCGTTTCATGCGCCGCGAAGTGGCGGCACCGGAATTCCGTGAGCTGGCCAAGCGTGTCGACAGTTTCCTGACACGCAGCGAGGAGGGCAGCCGCAAGGTCGCCGGGCACCTCAATGACATCCTTCTGGCTCAGGACTACCAAGACCTGACCGGCCAGGTGATCAAGCGCGTCACGACGCTGGTTACCGAAGTAGAAAGCAATCTGCTCAAGCTCGTGCTGATGGCAAGCCAGGTCGACCGCTTTGCCGGTATCGAACATGACCACCAGCAGCTGCGCGCTGAAAAAGATCAAGAAAAACATCCGACTCGGGGTGAAGGTCCGCAGATTCATGCCGATAAGCGTGAAGACGTCGTGTCCGGTCAGGACGATGTCGACGATCTGCTGTCCAGTCTGGGTTTTTAGGGAGCACGTTTAATGAGCTTCGGCGCCGATGAAGAAATCCTTCAGGATTTCCTGGTAGAAGCCGGCGAAATTCTTGAGCAACTGTCCGAGCAACTGGTCGAGCTGGAAAGCCGTCCGGATGATGCCGATTTGCTCAATGCAATTTTTCGCGGTTTTCACACTGTAAAAGGGGGCGCCGGCTTCCTCCAGCTCAACGAGCTGGTGGAGTGCTGCCATATCGCCGAAAACGTGTTCGACATCCTGCGCAAGGGTGCCCGGCGCGTTGATGCCGAACTGATGGACGTGGTCCTGGAAGCCCTGGACACGGTCAACAGCATGTTCGGCCAGGTGCGCGAGCGCACCGATATCACCCCGGCCACCCCTGAGCTGCTGGCGGCGCTGTCGCGCCTGGCCGAGCCTGCCGGGGAAGACGAGGTTGCTGCACCTGAACCGGAGGTGGTTGAAGCGCCAGCGGCCGAGGCCGAAGCGGATATCACCGATACCGAATTCGAACAGCTGCTCGATTCGCTCAATGCGGTCAAGGCCGAAGCCGAGGCCCAGGTGACCGAGCCGGCCAGTGACGAAATCACCGACGCCGAGTTCGAGTCGCTGCTCGACCAGTTGCACGGCAAGGGCCAGTTCGCCGCCGACAGCCTCGGTGCCGCAGCTGAAGCGCCCGTTGCAGCCGCCGCAGGCGGTGACGCCAGTGGTGACATCACCGACGATGAGTTCGAAGCACTGCTCGATCAGTTGCACGGCAAGGGTAACTTTGCCGTCGATGCACTGCCGGGCGCTGCGAGTGCACCTGCCGAGGCCGTTGCGCCTGCTGCAGGCGGCGATCATATCTCCGAGCACGAGTTCGAAGCGCTGCTCGACGAGCTGCACGGCAAGGGCAAGTTCGTCCCGGATGCCGTTGTCACTGCAGCGCCTGCCGCCACCGCAGCGCCAGCCAAAGCTGCGGTCAAGCCTGCGCCGGCACCTGCCGCCAAGGCCGCTGCTCCTGCCGCCGCGCCCGCCCCGGCGGCAAAGGCTGCGGCTGCGGCGCCTGCGCGCCAGGCCGCACCGGCTGCCGAGAAGCACCCGGCCAGCGAAACCGAGACCACCGTACGGGTCGATACCGCACGTCTCGACGAGATCATGAACATGGTCGGCGAGCTGGTGCTGGTACGTAACCGCCTGGTGCGCCTGGGCCTGAACAGTGGCGATGAGGCCATGTCCAAGGCTGTGTCGAACCTCGACGTGGTGACGGCCGACCTGCAGACCGCGGTGATGAAAACCCGCATGCAGCCGATCAAGAAGGTCTTCGGGCGCTTCCCGCGCCTGGTTCGCGACCTGGCCCGGCAGCTGAAGAAAGAAATCAACCTGGAGCTGGTCGGTGAAGAGACCGACCTCGACAAGAACCTGGTCGAAGCCCTGGCCGACCCGCTGGTGCACTTGGTGCGCAACGCCGTCGACCATGGTGTCGAGACCCCGGAGGAGCGCGAGGCCTCGGGCAAGTCCCGTGGCGGCAAGGTGGTGCTCTCGGCCGAACAGGAAGGCGACCATATCCTGCTGTCGATCTCCGATGACGGCAAGGGCATGGACGCCGACGTGTTGCGCGCCATCGCGGTCAAGCGCGGAGTGATGGACAAGGACGCGGCCGATCGCCTGAGCGAGACCGAGTGCTACAACCTGATCTTCGCCCCGGGCTTCTCGACCAAGACCGAGATTTCCGATGTGTCCGGGCGTGGCGTGGGCATGGACGTGGTGAAAACCAAGATTTCCCAGCTCAACGGCTCGATCAATATTTACTCGACCAAGGGCCTGGGCTCGAAGATCGTCATCAAGGTGCCACTGACCCTGGCGATCATGCCGACCCTGATGGTCATGCTTGGCAACCAGGCGTTCGCCTTCCCGCTGGTCAACGTCAACGAGATTTTCCACCTCGACCTGTCGCGCACCAACGTGGTCGACGGCCAGGAAGTGGTGATCGTGCGTGACAAGGCCTTGCCGCTGTTCTACCTCAAGCGCTGGCTGGTCAGCTCCGCCGCTCATGAAGAGCAGCGCGAAGGCCATGTGGTGATCCTTTCGGTCGGTACCCAGCGGATCGGCTTCGTCGTCGATCAACTGGTAGGCCAGGAAGAAGTGGTCATCAAGCCGCTGGGCAAGATGCTCCAGGGCACCCCGGGCATGTCGGGCGCCACCATCACCGGTGACGGGCGCATTGCGCTGATCCTCGACGTACCGAGCATGCTCAAGCGTTACGCCGCCCGGCGTATTTGATTCTGGTGGCGCGGCGTTACGCCGCGCCCCCTAATGGAGTGTTTATGGCAGTCAAGGTCCTGGTGGTGGATGATTCCGGTTTCTTCCGCCGCCGTGTCTCGGAAATTCTTTCAGCGGACCCGACTATCCAGGTCGTCGGTACCGCGACCAACGGCAAGGAAGCGATCGACCAAGCGCTGTCGCTCAAGCCCGATGTCATCACCATGGACTACGAAATGCCCATGATGGATGGCATCACCGCCGTGCGTCACATCATGCAGCGTTGCCCGACCCCGGTGCTGATGTTCTCCTCGCTGACTCACGAAGGCGCGCGCGTCACCCTCGATGCCCTGGATGCCGGTGCGGTCGATTACCTGCCGAAGAACTTCGAAGACATCTCGCGCAACCCGGAGAAGGTCAAGCAGTTGCTGTGCGAAAAGGTCCATACCATTTCCCGTAGCAACCGTCGTTTCAGTGCCTACGCAAGCCCGGCGCCAACCCCGGCTCCGGCGCCGGCCGCGCAGCCAAGCGTCAGCAGCCTGGGCAGCACGCCCGCGCCGCGCGCCGCAGCCCCGGTACGTACCAGCGCAGCGGCAGCCAGCACGTCGCCTGCGCCCAAGCGCAAGCCGTACAAGCTGGTCGCCATCGGCACTTCCACCGGCGGCCCGGTTGCCCTGCAGCGGGTCCTGACCCAGTTGCCGGCCAACTTTCCGGCGCCGATCGTGCTGATCCAGCACATGCCGGCGGCGTTCACCAAGGCTTTTGCCGAGCGCCTCGACAAACTGTGCAAGATCAGCGTCAAGGAAGCCGAAGACGGCGACATGCTGCGCCCGGGCCTGGCCCTGCTGGCCCCTGGCGGCAAGCAGATGATGGTCGACGGCCGCGGCACGGTGAAGATCCTGCCGGGCGATGAGCGCCTGAACTACAAGCCGTGCGTGGACATCACTTTCGGCTCGGCGGCCAAGTCCTATGGCGACAAGGTGCTCTCGGTGGTGCTCACCGGCATGGGCGCCGACGGTCGGGAAGGCGCACGCCTGCTCAAGCAGGGCGGGAGCACGGTGTGGGCCCAGGATGAAGCCAGCTGCGTGATCTACGGCATGCCCATGGCCATCGTCAAAGCCAACCTGGCCGACGCCGTCTACGGCCTGGACGAGATCGGCAAGCACCTGGTCGAGGCCTGCGTCTGATGGATGTCTTGAGCCTTATCGGGATCATCCTGGCGTTTGTCGCCATCGTCGGCGGCAACTACCTCGAGGGCGGTCACCTGTCGGCGCTGCTCAATGGCCCGGCGGCGCTGATCGTAATTGGCGGTACCCTGGCGGCAGCTTTGCTGCAGTCGCCCATGAGCGCCTTCAAGCGCGCGCTGCAGATCGTGCGCTGGATCCTCTTCCCGCCACGGATCGACCTGGCCGGCGGTATCGACCGGGTAGTCAACTGGTCGCTGACCGCGCGCAAGGAAGGTCTGCTGGGCCTTGAAGGGGTCGCCGATGCCGAGCCGGACCCGTATGCGCGCAAAGGTCTGCAGTTGCTGGTCGACGGCGCCGAACCCGAAGCCATCCGCAGCATCCTCGAGGTGGATTTCTACACCCAGGAAAGCCGTGATGTGCAGGCCGCCAAGGTGTTCGAGAGCATGGGCGGCTATGCGCCGACCATCGGTATCATCGGTGCGGTGATGGGCTTGATCCACGTGATGGGCAACCTGGCCGATCCGTCGCAATTGGGTAGCGGCATTGCCGTGGCGTTCGTCGCCACGATCTATGGCGTGGCCAGTGCCAACCTGATCCTGCTGCCGATCGCCAACAAGCTCAAAGCCCTGGCCCTGCGTCAATCGCGCTACCGGGAAATGCTCCTGGAAGGTTTGCTGTCGATCGCCGAGGGCGAAAACCCGCGCTCGATCGAGCTGAAGCTTCAGGGCTTCATGGAGTAACACATGGCGCGCCGTCGACAACCCGAAGAGCATGAAAACCACGAACGCTGGCTGGTGTCCTACGCCGACTTCATCACCTTGCTGTTCGCCTTCTTCGTGGTCATGTATTCGATCTCCTCGATCAACGAGGGCAAGTACAAGGTCATTTCCCAGGCCCTGATCGGCGTGTTCAACGACCCCGAGCGGAGCATGAAGCCGATCCCCATCGGCGACGAGCGCCCGCTCAGCGTCAAGCCGGCCGAGCCGTTGATCAAGGACAGTGAACAGGTCGACGCAGGCCTGGCACAAACCAGCAGCGACCCGTTGAAGACCATCACCGATGACGTACGCGACGCCTTCGGCGACCTGATCAAGTCCGACCAGATGACCGTGCGCGGCAACGAGCTGTGGGTCGAGATCGAACTCAATTCCTCGCTGTTGTTCGGCAGCGGCGACGCCATGCCTAGCGATGTGGCGTTCAACATCATCGAGAAGGTGGCCAATATCCTCAGGCCGTTCGCCAACCCGGTGCATGTCGAAGGCTTTACCGATGACCTGCCGATCCGCACGGCGCAGTACCCGACCAACTGGGAGCTGTCGTCGGCGCGGGCGGCGAGCATCGTCCGCCTGTTGGCGATGGAAGGAGTGAATCCGGCGCGCATGGCCTCGGTCGGCTATGGCGAGTTTCAGCCGATCGCCGGCAATGACACCGCTGAAGGTCGCGCGCGCAACCGACGGGTGGTGCTGGTGATCTCGCGCAACCTGGAAGTACGCCGCAGCCTGACCGGTACTGGCAGCGCCAATGCCACTCCGGATGCGGCCATGAAGCGGGCTGGCACACAAACTGCACCGGCTGCGGTAGCACCGACGGTGGGCGACAAACGCGTCAATTCCCCGTCACCGACCCTATAACCGATCCCGGCAGGGCAGGCTGCCGTACCGGGAGGAAGCAACGCAATGAGAGTCTGGGCAGTAGCCAATCAAAAAGGTGGAGTCGGCAAGACCACCACGTCCATCGCCCTGGCCGGCCTGCTGGCCGAGGCGGGCAAGCGCGTGGTTGTCGTCGACCTCGACCCGCACGGGTCGATGACCAGCTATTTCGGGCATAACCCCGATGCGCTGGAGCACAGCTGCTACGACCTGTTCCTGCACAAGGGCACGGTGCCCGAAGGCTTGCCCGGGCAGTTGCTGCTGCCGACCAGCGACGAGAAGATCTCGCTGTTGCCCTCGAGTACCGCCCTGGCCGTGCTCGAGCGCCAGTCGCCGGGCCAGAGTGGCCTGGGCCTGGTGATCGCCAAGTCTCTGGCGCAGCTGTGGCAGGATTTCGACTACGCCATCATCGACAGCCCGCCGTTGCTCGGCGTGCTGATGGTCAATGCCCTGGCGGCCAGCCAGCAGCTGGTGATCCCGGTGCAGACCGAGTACCTGGCGGTCAAGGGCCTGGAGCGCATGGTCAGCACCCTGGCGATGGTCAACCGCTCGCGCAAGCAGGCCTTGCCCTATCACATCGTGCCGACCCTGTTCGACCGCCGCACCCAGGCCTCCATGGGCACCTTGCGGGTGCTGCGCGACGCTTACCCCGAACATATCTGGCAAGGCTATATCCCGGTCGACACGCGCCTGCGTGATGCCAGCCGGGCCGGGCAGACGCCCTCGCAATTCGACGGCAAGAGCCGCGGCGTGGTGGCTTACCGGGCCTTGCTCAAGCACCTGCTGACGCAGAACCTTGCCTTGCAGGTGGCCTGATGAATCGCCCTCAACAGCTTGCCAGCCGGCCACAAATGGCCCTGCAGAGCTACCTCGATGGCTTGCTGCAGGAGGCCACCGAAGAACTCGATGAGGCAGTGCCGGTATCGGTCGAGCCGGACGAGTTCCAGGCGGCGGTACGTGAAGAGCAGGCCCGTGATGCCCAGGTCGCAGCCCAGGCGGTCGTGACGCCTGCGCCACTGCCGTTTGCCGAGCCGCCACGGTCGGTGTTGCCGCTGACCTTGCCGCCGGTGGTCGAGCCCGTGGTCGAAGTGCCTGAGCCTGAGCCTGAGCCTGCGGTCGAGGTCGCCCAGGTTGCGCCGATCGAGCCACTGGTGGATGTGCACCTGCCGCCGGCACCGAATCAACCGGTACCGCCGGCCACGATCGACGGCCGTCCGGCCTGGGCCGCCGAGCCGTTCGAATGCCTGTTGTTCGACGTCGCGGGGCTGACCCTGGCGGTACCGCTGGTGTGCCTTGGCTCGATCTACTCGTTGGCGGGCCACGAATTGACACCGTTGTTCGGCCAGCCTGACTGGTTCCTCGGCATCCTGCCGAGCCAGAGCGGCAACCTCAAGGTCCTGGACACCGCCCGCTGGGTCATGCCCGATCGTTACCGGGATGATTTTCGCCAGGGCTTGCAGTACGTGATTTCGGTCCAGGGCTACGAATGGGGCCTGGCGGTGCATCAGGTCAGCCGTTCGCTGCGCCTGGACCCCAACGAAATCAAATGGCGCAGCCAGCGTGGCCAGCGGCCTTGGCTGGCTGGCACCGTTATCGAACACATGTGCGCGTTGCTCGACGTCGCCGAACTGGCCGAGTTGATCGCCAGCGGTGCGGTCAAGCAGCTGCACAGCACTCATAAATAATCGGCCGCATCTGCCGCGACCGCACTGAGCACTCCGCCGATGGCGGATTTTGAGGGATAGGGGAATGAAAAAATCGTCTGCACAAGGTTCCGAAGATCCGATCCTGCAGTGGGTGACCTTCAAGCTGGACAACGAGTCCTACGGCATCAACGTGATGCAGGTGCAGGAAGTCCTGCGCTACACCGAGATCGCCCCGGTCCCGGGTGCCCCTAGCTACGTGCTGGGCATCATCAACCTGCGCGGTAACGTGGTCACCGTGATCGACACCCGCCAGCGCTTCGGCCTGCTGTCGAGCGAGATCACCGACAATACCCGTATTGTCATCATCGAGGCCGACAAGCAAGTGGTCGGCATCCTGGTCGACAGCGTCGCTGAAGTGGTTTACCTGCGTCAGTCGGAAATCGAGACCGCGCCGAATGTCGGCAACGAGGAATCGGCCAAGTTCATCCAGGGCGTGTGCAACAAGAACAACGAACTGCTGATCCTGGTCGAGCTGGACAAGATGATGACCGAGGAAGAGTGGTCCGAGCTGGAGAACATCTGAGTTGATCCTCGAGGTTGCAGTCATATTTCTGGCGCTGCTGTGGGCGGTCAGCCTGTGGTTCTTCCTGAACTACAGCAAGCGCCAGCGTGAGCTGGCCGCGCAACAGGCCCAGGGCGATGCTGTGCGTGACCAGCGCATCAAGGACCTGGGCAAACGCCTGGACGACTACCAGAACGGCAGCGTGCGCATGGGTGAAGCCCTGCACGAGCTGCGGGCGGTGGTTGCGCCCTTGCCGGACAAGCTCCTGCAACTGGAACAGCGTGACCCCAACAGCCTGTCGTTCGCGCAAGCGGCGCGGCTGGTGGGCATGGGTGCCAGCGTTGATGAACTGACCCAGTCCTGCGGTTTGACCCAGGCTGAGGCGGAGTTGATGAGCAAGTTGCACCGCAGCTGAAATCAATCGCGGCCTGTGGGAGCCGGCCTTGCCGGCGATCGACCGCGCAGCGGTCGTGATCCAGTCACTGCCTGGTGTGCTGGCTATACCGGCCTCATCGCTGGCAAGCCAGCTCCCACAGGTTTTGCACAATCCCTTCAAGTCTTCCCATACAAGCGGGCTTGCCCCGCGATGCTTTCAGGTACCCGGCAATCTCAGATCGGTGGGGGTGATATCGCGCTCCTGCGGCCCTTCATCGACAAACCCCACCGGCACCTTGCCCTTGAGCTGCCAGGCAAAGGCGATGATTTCGGCGATGGTCAGGTACAGGGCCTCGGGAATCTGATCGCCCAGTTCCATGCGCGCCAGCAGGCGCACCAGTTCGGCATTTTCATAGATCGGCACTTCGCGCTCGCGGGCAATCGCCAGGATTGCCTCGGCCAGCTCGTCGTCGCCCTTGGCGCTAAGGGTCGGGGCCTGCTGGCCGTCGTAGGTCAGGGCAATGGCCTGGCGTGGAGTCTTATCAATCATGCCTGTTCATCCACCCATCTTTGTTCCAGGTGCGTGCGCGGCCCCTGGGGCGGTGTGCCGTGATGGCAGTGCAGTTCGGTGACGTTCAGGCCCCGCGCCAGCAGGCGTTCGCGCAGGTGGCCGAGATGGCTTTCGATCAATTGTGCGGTGCTCGGCAGTTCGGCCCAGAGCTGGCTGGACAGGCTGCCCTGGCTGATCTGCGCCTGTACCTGCAGCGGCCCCAGCGGATGCAGGTCGAAGGACAGCTCGATGCGCCAGAGCATTTCCAGCGGGTCGCGGCGTTCGCGCTCCGGGTCGCCTTGCTGCTCGGGGGTTTCTTCGCGCTGCAGTTTCATCTGTAGCGGCATGAAGTCCTGGCCGGTGCGCAGCGGGATCTCCAGTTGCCAGGTGGTCTGCAGGTTGCCATCGGCGGTGGTGCCGGTCTGTTCCAGGCTTGCCAGCTGATGGCTTTGCAGGCGCGATATGGCCGCCGCGGCCAGGCGCAGCAAATGCTCAAGGTCGCCTTCGCCGTCCTGGCTCTGCAACAAGCGCGAGGGCAGGGGAAAGCCACCGGGATGTGGCCGCGGGCTGACCTGGCCGAGCATGCCCAGGGCATTGCGGACCATGCCGGGCATGACCTGGGCCAGGGTGCTGGCGGCGGCAGCCGGGTTGAATGTGGCGTTGCCGGGGAGCCCCGGCAGCAGTTGCGCCACCAGGCGCACCACTTGGGCTTTAAGGTCGGGTGCAAGCGCAGCGGGCAGCCCGGCCAGCAGCTTGGCCTCAAGAAACACGCCGCTGTTGCTCAAGGCCTGTGCCAGGCCCTTGGGGTCGCTGAGCTGGCGGATGTCCGGCAGGCTGGCCAGCAGCTTGTCTACCGTGGCGCGCACTTCGCCCGTTTGGCTATTGTCGTTGCGCAATTGTTGCAGGGTCGCGAGCAAGCCTTGCAGGGACGCCTGGCGGCTCTGCTGGGTGCTTAGCTGCTGGGTAATCGCCAGTTGCTCCTGGCGCCCGCTGAGCGGTACGAAGCTCAGCGATTGATCACTTTGCACCCGAGCGCTGAGCAGGCTGCCCACCGGCAGCGGGCGCGGGCTGTCGATGGCCAGGGTGGCGCCGGCCTGAGGGCCGCCGAGCAAGGTCACCAGCGAGCGGAACTGGGCCAGTTGACCAGGGTTCTGAGGGAGCGCCTGGCTGGTCACGACCTTGCCTTGCAGCAGGGTGCCAACAGGCAGTTCGCGGGTGTCGATGCGGGTCAGGGTGGCCACGCTGCTGGCGATGGCCTGCTGCACGGTGATGGTCAGGTTGGCACTGCTGCTCTGGCTCACCGCCAGTTGGCTGCCCTGGGCCAGGGGCAGGGTGCTGCTGGCCTGGATGTTGGTCTGCTTGCCGTTGTCCTGGGTCAGCTTGAGCAGCATCTGGAAGTCCTGGCCGACCTGGCGCAGGGCCAACACCTCGGCCTTGGCGGTTTCGCCCGGAGCCAGCAAGGCCTGTTGCGGTTGCAGCAGGCGCAGCAGCTCACCGGTCATCGCCGAGCGCAGCTGCGGGTTGGCCGGAATCTGTGCAGCAAGGTTGTTGATTTCGCCTGTCATCCGCTCGCAACCTGTTGAAATAGCCCTCTTTGCAGTAGGACATCACATGTATAATGCCGCCCGATCTTTGGCGATCAGCGCGGCCGGGCCACATCGTCGTTGCCAGTATAACGGCAAGGCCGGGACCGACTTGAGACAGGCATCCCAAGCATAAGGCGAAACCGTGACCCCTCATCTCCAAGCCGTGGGCCTGGCCTGCGAGCGCGACTGGCGAATGCTCTTCGAAAACCTCGAATTGCACCTGGGCGCAGGCGACATGCTGCAGATCAGCGGCCCCAACGGCAGCGGCAAAACCAGCCTGCTGCGCTTGATGGCCGGCCTCATGAGCCCGACCGCCGGGCAGATTCTCCTCAGCGGCAAGCCTTTGGCTGAACAACGCAACGAACTGGCGCGCATCCTCTTGTGGATCGGCCACGCGGCCGGCATCAAGGATGTCCTCAGCCCCGAAGAGAACCTCGCCTGGCTCTGCGCCCTGCATCGCCCGGCCGCGCCGGCGGCAATCCGCACGGCCCTGGAAGCGGTCGGCCTACGCGGTTTCGAAGACGTCCCCTGCCATACCCTGTCGGCCGGCCAGCAACGCCGCGTGGCCCTGGCCCGACTGTACCTGGACAGCCCGCCGCTGTGGATTCTCGACGAACCCTTCACTGCCCTCGACAAGCAGGGCGTGGCCCAGCTCGAAGCGCACCTGGCCGCCCATTGCGAGCAGGGCGGCATGGTTGTGCTGACCACCCACCACACGCTGGAACGCAAGCCGTCCGGTTACCGTGAACTGAACCTGGGGCAGTGGGCCGCATGAGTGTGTTTGTACTGTTGTTGCGTCGTGAAGCGCGTCTGCTGTGCCGACGTCCGGCCGAGCTTGCCAATCCGTTGGTGTTCTTCGCCATCGTCGTCGCCCTGTTCCCGTTGGCGGTCGGTCCGGAGACTCAATTGTTGCAAACCTTGTCTCCGGGACTGGTCTGGGTCGCCGCGCTTTTATCGGTTCTGCTCTCGCTGGACGGGCTTTTCCGCAGTGATTTCGAGGACGGGTCGCTGGAGCAGTGGGTCCTTTCGTCGCACCCCCTGCCTCTTCTGGTGCTGGCGAAAGTACTGGCACACTGGGCCTTTTCCGGCCTGGCACTGGTATTGTTGGCACCCTTGCTGGCACTGATGCTAGGTTTGCCTGCGGCGTGCCTGCCGGTACTGCTGGCATCGCTTTTGCTCGGTACCCCGGTACTGAGCCTGTTGGGCGCTGTGGGTGCAGCCCTGACAGTCGGCTTGAAACGTGGCGGCCTGCTGCTGGCGCTACTTATTTTGCCGTTATATATCCCGGTATTGATCCTGGGCAGTGGCGCCTTGCAGGCGGCATTGCAAGCTATGCCGGCGACCGGTTATCTGCTCTGGCTTGGCAGCCTGACCGCCCTGGCAGTAACTCTGGCACCCTTTGCAATAGCGGCTGGCCTGAAGATCAGCGTCGGCGAATAATGAGGTCTGGGCCCTGCCCAGCAAAGACCCTGGATGTACCGTGATGAAAAGCAGCGCAATCAGCTGGACGTGGTTTCACAAACTGGGTTCACCCAAATGGTTCTATTCCATCAGCGGGCGGATGCTGCCGTGGCTGGCGATTGCCGCCATCCTGCTGATCGGCATCGGCGTGGTCTGGGGCCTGGCCTTCGCGCCCCAGGACTACCAGCAAGGTAACAGCTTCAGGATCATCTACATCCACGTGCCGGCGGCGATGCTCGCCCAGTCCTGCTATGTGATGCTGGCGGTCGCCGGAGTGGTGGGCCTGGTGTGGAAGATGAAGATCGCCGACGTCGCCCTGCAGTGCGCGGCGCCCATCGGTGCCTGGATGACCGCCGTGGCGCTGGTCACCGGCGCCATCTGGGGCAAGCCGACCTGGGGCAGCTGGTGGGTCTGGGATGCACGACTGACGTCGATGCTGATCCTGCTTTTTCTGTACTTCGGTCTCATTGCCCTGAGCCATGCAATCAGCAATCGTGAGAGCGCGGCCAAGGCCTGCGCGGTGCTGGCCATCGTCGGGGTGATCAACATCCCGATCATCAAGTATTCGGTGGAGTGGTGGAACACCCTGCACCAGGGCGCCACCTTCACCCTCACCGAAAAACCGGCGATGCCTGCCGAGATGTGGCTGCCGCTGCTGCTGACGGTACTGGGCTTCTACTGCTTCTTCGGCGCCGTGCTGTTGCTGCGCATGCGCCTTGAAGTGCTCAAGCGCGAGGCGCGCGCCAGCTGGGTCAAGGAGGAGGTATTGAACAGCCTGGGTCGGGAGATGGCACGATGAGCTTTACCTCCTTCAGTGATTTTCTCGCCATGGGCCATCACGGCCTGTACGTCTGGTCGGCCTACGGCATCTGCCTGCTGGTGCTGGCCTTCAACGTCGCCGCGCCCGTGCGCGCCAAGCGCCGTTACCTGCAAGAACAGGCGCGCCGTCTGCGCCGGGAGAACAAACCGTGAATCCGCAGCGTAAAAAGCGTCTGTTCATCATCCTCGGCCTGCTGGCCGGGATTGGCATCGCCGTGGGCCTGGCCCTGAGCGCCCTGCAGCAGAACATCAACCTGTTCTATACCCCGACCCAGATCGCCAATGGCGAAGCGCCGCTGGACACCCGCATCCGCGCTGGCGGCATGGTCGAGAAAGGCTCGCTGCAACGCTCCGGTGACTCGCTGGACGTGCGCTTTGTGGTCACCGACTTCAGCAAGTCGGTGCCTATCACCTACCGCGGCATCCTCCCGGACCTGTTCCGCGAAGGGCAGGGTATCGTCGCCCTGGGCAAGCTCAATGCCGAAGGCGTGGTGGTGGCCGATGAAGTGCTGGCCAAGCACGACGAGAAATACATGCCGCCGGAAGTCACCAAAGCCCTCAAGGAAAGCGGCCAGGCCGCCACCGATGCTGGAGCCAAGCCATGAATGCGGCACTGATCATTCCTGAACTGGGCCAGCTGGCGATGATCCTGGCGATCTGTTTCGCTTGCGTCCAGGCCACCATCCCGCTGCTCGGCGCCTGGCGCGGCGACAGCCTGTGGATGAGCCTGGCGCGCCCGGCAGCCTGGGGCCAGTTCGCCTTTTTGGCGTTCGCCTTCGCCTGCCTGACCCACGCCTTCATGACCGACAACTTCTCGGTCGCCTATGTCGCCAACAACTCCAACAGTGCCTTGCCCTGGTACTTCAAGTTCAGCGCCGTGTGGGGCGCCCACGAAGGCTCGCTGCTGCTCTGGGCGATGATCCTCGGCGGCTGGACCTTTGCCGTGTCGATCTTCTCCCGGCAATTGCCGCAGGTGATGCTGGCGCGGGTGCTGGCAGTGATGGGCATGATCAGCGTCGGCTTCCTGTCGTTCCTGATCATCACCTCCAACCCGTTCAAACGCCTGCTGCCGCAGGTGCCAAGCGACGGCGCCGACCTCAACCCGCTGCTCCAGGACATTGGCCTGATCGTCCATCCGCCGATGCTGTACATGGGCTACGTGGGCTTTTCGGTAGCCTTTGCCTTCGCCATTGCCGCCTTGCTCGGCGGCCGCCTGGACGCCGCCTGGGCCCGCTGGTCGCGGCCGTGGACCATCGTCGCCTGGGCCTTCCTGGGTATCGGTATCACCCTCGGTTCCTGGTGGGCTTACTACGAGTTGGGCTGGGGTGGTTGGTGGTTCTGGGACCCGGTCGAAAACGCCTCGTTCATGCCCTGGCTGGTGGGCACCGCGCTGATTCACTCGCTGGCGGTCACCGAGAAACGCGGCGTGTTCAAAAGCTGGACGGTATTGCTGGCGATCGCCGCGTTCTCCCTGAGCCTGCTGGGGACCTTCCTGGTCCGTTCCGGGGTACTGACCTCGGTGCATGCCTTCGCCTCCGACCCCGAGCGCGGCATCTTCATCCTGATTTTCCTGTTGTTCGTGGTCGGTGGTTCGCTGACCCTGTTTGCCCTGCGTGCACCGGTGGTCAAGAGCCAGGTCGGCTTTGCCCTGTGGTCGCGGGAAACCCTGCTGCTGGCCAACAACCTGGTGCTGGTGGTGGCGGCTTCGATGATCCTCCTGGGCACCCTGTACCCGTTGATCCTCGACGCCCTGACCGGTGCCAAGCTGTCGGTCGGCCCGCCGTACTTCGATGCACTGTTCATTCCGTTGATGGCAGTGCTGATGGTGGTGATGGCGGTGGGCGTGATCGTGCGCTGGAAAGACACCCCGAGCCAATGGCTGCTGGGCATGCTCACCCCGGTGCTGATCGCCAGCGCCGTGCTGGCGCCGATCGGCGGCTTTCTGGTCGACGATTTCGACTGGCAGGTGCTGACCACCTTCGCCCTGGCCGCGTGGGTCATCCTCGCCGGTGCCCGCGACATCCTCGACAAGACCCGCCACAAAGGCCTGTTCAAGGGCCTGCGCGGCCTGAGCCGCAGCTACTGGGGCATGCAGGTGGCGCACCTGGGCCTGGCGGTGTGCGCCCTGGGCGTGGTGCTGTCGAGCAACAACAGCGCCGAACGCGACCTGCGCCTGGCACCGGGCGAGTCGGTGGAACTGGCCGGCTACCAGTTCATCTTCGAAGGCGCCAAGCACTTCGAAGGGCCGAACTTCACTTCCGACAAGGGCACCGTGCGAGTGGTCGAGAATGGCCGCGAGATCAGCGTCCTGCACCCGGAAAAACGCCTGTACACCGTGCAGCAGTCGATGATGACAGAAGCCGGTATCGATGCCGGTTTCACCCGTGACCTCTATGTTGCCCTCGGTGAGCCACTGGATAACGGCGCCTGGGCGGTGCGGGTGCACGTCAAGCCGTTCGTGCGCTGGATCTGGCTGGGTGGTTTGCTGACCGGCCTGGGCGGCTTGCTGGCAGCACTGGATGGTCGTTATCGCGTCAAGGTGAAAACCCGCGTGCGTGAGGCACTGGGCATGTCTGGAGCAACTGCATGAAGCGTTGGATCATGGTGCTGCCGCTGGCGGTGTTTCTGCTGGTGGCGGTGTTTCTCTATCGCGGCCTGTTCCTCGACCCGAGCGAACTGCCCTCGGCGATGATCGGCAAGCCGTTCCCGGCCTTTGCCCTGGCGTCGGTAGACGGCAAACCGCTGACCGAGGCCGACCTGCTCGGCAAGCCGGCGCTGGTCAACGTCTGGGCCACCTGGTGCCCGTCGTGCAAGATCGAGCATCCGTACCTGAACAAGCTGGCCGAGCAGGGCGTGGTGATCCACGGGGTCAACTACAAGGACGACAACGCCGCCGCACTGAAATGGCTGGCCGAGTTCCACAACCCGTACCAGCTGGATATCCGTGACGAGCAGGGTAGCCTGGGCCTGGACCTGGGGGTGTACGGCGCGCCGGAAACCTTCCTGATCGACGCCAAGGGCATCATCCGCTACAAGCACGTAGGCGTGGTCGACGCCACCGTCTGGCGCGAGCAACTGGCGCCGCAGTACCAGAGCCTGGTCGATGAGGCCAAGCCATGAAGCGCTGGCTGGCAGCCGCCGTACTCGGCCTGAGCCTGGCCGGGGTGACCCAGGCGGCAATCGACACCTACCAGTTTGCCGATGAGGCGGAACGCGAGCGTTATCACGAGTTGACCAAGGAACTGCGCTGCCCCAAGTGCCAGAACCAGGACATCGCCGACTCCAATGCGCCGATCGCCGCCGACCTGCGTCGGGAGATCTTCCGCATGCTCGGCGAAGGCAAGAGCAACCAGCAGATCGTCGATTTCATGGTTGATCGCTACGGTGACTTCGTCCGCTACAAGCCCGCCCTGAGTGCTCGTACCTGGCTGCTGTGGTTCGGCCCGGGCGTGTTGCTGCTGGGCGGCTTTACCGTGCTTGCGCTGATTGTGCGCAAGCGCCGTGGCCAGGCAGCTGCAGGCAGCGCCGACCTTTCCCCCGAGGAGCGTGAGCGCCTCGCCAAATTGCTGGACAAAGAACAGACCCATGACTGATTTCTGGCTTGCTGCAGGCCTGCTGTTGCTGGTGGCCCTGAGCTTTTTGCTGATCCCGGTGTTGCGCAGCCGTCGTGCGCAACAGGAAGAAGACCGCACCGCCCTCAACGTTGCCCTGTACCAGGAACGCGTTGCCGAGCTGGCTGCCCAGCAGGCCGCCGGGGTGCTCGATGCCGAGCAGTTCGGCAAAGGCCGCGATGAGGCCGCGCGCGAGCTGCTGGCCGATACCGAGGGCGTCGAACCGCAGCGCCTGGGTCGCCTGGGCAAACCCTTGCCGCTGCTGGCGGCGGTGCTGGTGCCGTTGATGGGCCTGGGCCTGTACCTGCATTTCGGTGCCAGCGAGCAGGTCGAGCTGACCCAGCAATTTGCCAAGGCGCCGCAGTCCATGGAAGAAATGACCCGCCGCCTGGAGCTGGCGGTGCAGGCCCAGCCGGACTCGGCCGAAGGCCTGTACTTCCTCGGTCGTGCCTACATGGCCCAGGAGCGTCCTGCCGATGCCGCCAAGGTCTTCGAGCGCGCCGTGGCGGTTGCCGGGCGTGAACCGGAGCTGCTCGGACAGTGGGCCCAGGCGTTGTACTTTGCCAACAACAAGCAGTGGAACGCCCAGACCCAGGCCCTGACCGACGAAGCGCTCAAGGCCGACTCGAACGAAGTCACCAGCCTCGGCCTGCTCGGCATCGCTGCGTTTGAGTCCGAGCACTACCAGCAAGCCATCGACTACTGGAACCGCCTGCTGGTACAACTGCCTGAAGGCGACGCCTCGCGGGCAGCGTTGCAGGGCGGTATCGAACGCGCCAGCGAAAAGCTCAAGGCTGGCGAGGGCAAGGCCGCACCGGCAGTTGCCGAGCAGGGCACGGCACGCCTGAAGGTACGGGTGGAACTGGCAGCGGCGCTCAAGGACAAGGTCAAGCCTGACGACACCGTGTTCATCTTCGCCCGTGCAAGTTCCGGCCCGCCGATGCCGCTGGCGGCCAAGCGGGTTACCGTGGCGCAGTTGCCGATCGAAGTGGAGTTGAGCGACAGCGATGCGATGATGCCGAACATGAAACTGTCGAGCTTCCCTGAAGTCCAACTGGTTGCGCGCATCTCTCGCGCTGGCCAGCCGACCCAGGGCGAATGGGTTGGCAAGGGTGCTCCGCTGGCCAGCAGCACTACCGCCGCGCAACACCTGACCATCGACAGCCCGGACCAGTAAGAGACCGACTATGAACAGCATCGCACGCCTGACCCTTCTCTCCCTGGTTGTGGGCTTGAGTGCATGTACCGTTCATCAGCCCTCCGAACCCACCGCGCCGCCGATCGAGACCCTGCCGCCTGGTCCGAGCACCAAGCCTGCGCCCAAGCCGGGCGCGGTGCCGAGCAAACCGGCCGTCACCCCGGTGCCCAAGCCGGTACAGCGCACCTCACCGAGCTTTGCACCACCGCCCGGTGGTGCCAGCCACTGGGACCCGCGCCTGGGTGTGTACGTGCTCGACGGCAAGCCCAACACCTTCTACCGCCAGCGCACCTATTACCGCTGGAACAACGGCTGGAGCTGGTCGACCAACCTCAACGGTCCCTGGCAGGAAACCGACAGCAGTGGCGTGCCGGGCGGTCTGGGTCGGGCTTTCGCCCAGTAGCCTGAAGTCCGCATAATGCCCCCTCGCGAATAGCCCGGGAGCTTGGCATGACACAGACGGTACTGGTGCTGGTAGAAACGGTCGACGCCTACCTGCCCCTGTTGGAGAGCAACGGTTTTCGCCTGATCCGCGCGCAGACCCCGGCTTTGCGTGCCGAGGCCATTGCCCGTCATGGCAGCGAGATCGATGCGGTACTGACCCGCGGTCCGCTGGGCCTGTACGCCGATGAAATTGCTGCCTTGCCCGCCTTGAAAATCATCTGCGTGATCGGCGCCGGTTACGAGCAGGTCGATCTGGCGGCCGCCGCCGCGCAGGGTATCACCGTGACCAACGGCGCTGGCGCCAATGCCACGGCGGTGGCTGACCATGCCATGGCCTTGCTGTTGGCGGTTGTGCGCGATATTCCCCGTGCCGATGCCTCGACCCGCCGTGGCGAGTGGAACCGGGTGATCAGCCCGTCGGTCAGCGGCAAGCGCCTGGGTATTCTCGGCCTTGGCGCGGTCGGCCTGGCGATTGCCAAGCGTGCGGCGCAGGGCTTCGACATGCAGGTGAGCTATCACAACCGCAACCCGCGTACCGATGTGGTCTATCACTACTGCGACAGCCCCTTGGCATTAGCCCGTGAATCGGATTTTCTGATCGTTGCTACCCCGGGTGGTACCAATACCCGCCAGCTGATCGACAGGCCGGTGCTTGAAGCCCTGGGCGCAGAGGGTTTTCTGGTCAACATCGCCCGGGCCAGCGTGGTTAGCACCACTGATCTGGTCGAGGCCCTGGCAAACGGGGTGATAGCCGGTGCGGCGCTGGATGTGTTCGATGAAGAACCGGCAGTGCCCGTCACCCTGAAGGCCTTGCCCAATGTGGTGCTGACGCCGCATGTCGCCGGTCAGTCGCCGGAGGCCGCGCGCGACACGGTGCAACTGGTGCTGAAGAACCTGCAGGCATTCTTTGCCGGCGAGCCGGTGCTGACGCCGGTCACCGGCTGACAGCTGCTAGACTTGCCGCCTACCTCTCCCAGCAAGGAGCCTTGACCATGTCCCTGGAAAAACACGGCAGTTGCCTGTGCGGCGCCGTCAAACTCAGCGTCAGCCTGGAGAAAGCCAGCGTCAACGCCTGCCATTGCAGCATGTGCCGGCAGTGGGGCGGCGGGCCGTTCCTGTCGGTGCATTGCGCTGAGCCGGTGCAGTTCACCCGCGGCCAGCCGGTGTTCCATGACTCATCCGACTGGGCCCAGCGCGGTTTCTGTGGCACCTGTGGCACGCACCTGTTGTACCGGCTGAAATCCGGCAATTTCGATGCGGTGTCGGTCGGCGTGCTGGAGGGCGATACCGACTGGATCTTCGATCTGCAGGTGTATGTCGACAAGAAACCGGGCTACTACTGCTTTGCCAACCGGACCGAGGAAATGACCGCCGCGCAGGTCGAAGCGCTGTTCAACTGAGGGTCAGCAGCCAATCCTCGAACACCTGCGCCGCCGGCGAGCGCAGGGCCTGTTTGTCGTGCACCAGGTAGTCGGCCTGGCCGGTGTGCACGACAAACGCCGACACCTGGCGGATCAAGCCGTTGTCGATCCGCTCGCGGGCCATGAACTCCCAGCCCAGCCCCACGCCCATCCCCTGCATCACCGCATCGAACACCAGGTTGACCTGGTTGAAGGTCACCGCATTGGCCGGCGCCTGGTAGCGCAAGCCCTGGTGGCCGAACCAGTCCTGCCAGTCCAGGCAGTTCCAGGCCGAGGCGTCCAGTTGGATCAACGGCAATGCCTGCAGCTCGCTCAGTGAATGCACTGCGGGCAGGGCACGTTTGACGCTGGCAATCGGGTAGATGGCCTCATCGAACAACTTGCTGGCCTTGAGTGAACTCCAGTGGCCATGGCCATAGAGGATGCCGAAGTCGTAGTTGCCGATATCGCTCTCGCTGATTTCGTTGCTGGCGTGAATGTTCACCGTCAGCTCCGGGTGCTGCTCGTTGAAGCGCAGCAGGCGCGGGAACAACCAGTACTGGGCCACCGCATGGGTGCAGATGACGCTGACATTACGGCTGCCGTGGCCGCTTTTCAGGCGCAGCACATTGTTCAACAGGCTTTCCAGCATGGGTTCGACAATGGCGTTGAAGCCTTCACCGGCTGTCGTCAGGGCGATACCCCGGGCGCGGCGCTCGAACAGGATCGCGCCGAGGTGCTCTTCCAGCACCTTGATCTGTTTGCTCACTGCGCTCTGGGTCAGGTACAGCTCGCTGGCGGCGCGGGTGAAGCTGCCGGTGCGGACCACCGCTTCGAAGGCAATCAGGGTGTCCAGCGGCGGCAAGTGACGGCTGAAGCGGCTCATGCTTAGGGTCCAGTCTGGGGAATGCCTCAATCATAAGGTCGATGCTTTCGGCATGAAAGGTATTCCCTGTGGGAATGTCTGCATGCCAAATCATCTTTTGTCGGAACGGCGCCCTGGCGTTAGCCTGCGCACTTCTTTGAACAGGAGCAGGCAAGTGAAACGGGGTGTGGCTTACGCCGGTGTAGCCGGTGCGATGTGGGGGCTGGTGCTGATGGTGCCGCAGCTGTTGCCGGAGTTCAGCCCGGTGCTGCTCAGTTGTGCGCGCTTTGTCCTGTTCGGCCTGGTGACCCTGGTACTGGCGATTCCCATGCGCACGGCCCTGGGCCGCTTGACCCTGAGCGACCTGTGGATGATCGGGCGCCTGGCCCTGATCGGCAATCTGCTGTATTTCATCTGCCTGGTGGCGGCAATCCAGCGCCTGGGCGTGGCGCCGGCGTCGTTGATCGTCGGCGTGCTGCCGTTGACCATCACCCTGTACGGTCGTCACGACAGTGGCGGGGTGACGCTGCGGCAATTACTCCTGCCGCTGGGCCTGATTCTCGCCGGCATGCTGTGCATCAACCTGCAGACTTTTGCGGTCGAACCCGGTGCACTGGCCGACAAGCTTGCCGGTGTGCTCTATGCCCTCGGCGCGCTGGCCTGCTGGACCTGGTACGCGGTGCACAACAGCCGCTACCTCAAGCAGTGTGGGCATTTCGACAGCCACCAGTGGTCGGTGCTCAGCGGGGTGATGACCGGGGTGTTGAGCCTGGTACTGGTGCTGGTGCTTGCCTTGTGGCAGCCAACCCAGTTGCAGGTCGAGGCGGCGCCTGAGCGCTGGACGCTGTTCTGGCTGTACAGCCTGGGTTGCGCGGTGTTCGGCTCGTGGCTGGCGGCGTTGTTGTGGAATGCCGCGTCCAAGCGCATGCCGTTGACCCTGAGCGGCCAGTTGATTGTCTTCGAGACCCTGTTTGCCTTGCTCTATGCCTTCATCTGGCGCCAGAGCGGCCCGAGCCTGCTGGAAGGTCTGGCGATTGTCCTGGTGATCGGCGGTGTGTGCTGGTCGATGCGCCAGCATGAGCCGGGCAGGGCGCCAGCGACAGCCTGAGGCATGTGTGGGGGCGGGCTTGCCCTGCGATACCATGATGGTCATGGGCCTTGCAAAACCCTGCCAACCCTGCGAAAACGCTGCCCACTAAAGGCATATCCCGCTTCAACGAGGTCAAGCATGAGCAGCGAACTGCAAATCATCGATATCCAGCCAGGCGATGGCAAGGCCGTGGTCAAGGGCGCGCTGATCACTACCCATTACACCGGCTGGCTCGCCGACGGCAGCGAATTCGATTCTTCCCACAGCCGCGGCAAACCGTTCCAGTGCGTGATCGGCACCGGCCGGGTGATCAAGGGCTGGGACCAGGGCCTGATGGGCATGCAGGTCGGCGGCAAGCGCAAGCTGCTGGTGCCGGCGCATCTGGCTTACGGCGAACGCAGCATGGGCAAGATCCCGCCCAATGCCGACCTGACCTTCGAGATCGAACTGCTCGAAGTCCTTACCCGCGACGATTGAGCGCCGTCCGTCTTAATTCAGCAACATCACCACGCTACAGTGGCTCTGGCTCAGGGCCGAGCGCTCAGGGATCGAACCAAAAGGCATTCTTGTACTCTGAAGCATGCCCGATTCCACGGATGGAACATCAGACAGGGATTCCCCCGCGGCTTCGGCCGCGGGGGCACAGGCGGGTCAGCCTCAACCCTTTTTGCTGTGAAGAGCCCTATGAAGTTGCCGTCCCTGTTCAAGCGTCACCGTCACGCTGCGTTGTCCCTTGCCCTGCTTGCCGGAGTCGGCCTGCTGGCCGTCGAGGCGGTGGAAAGCCGCGCCGAACCGATGGACGGTGTACAGACCCTGGTGTTCCTGCGCCACGCCGAAAAGCCCGGTGAAGGCCTTGGGCAACTCAATTGCCAGGGACTCAACCGGGCGCTGGACCTGGCCACGCTGCTGCCAGAGAAATTCGGCAAGGCCGATTATGTGTTTGCCGCCAACCCCTCCCGGCACGTCGAAGAGGGCAGCAAGGACGACGCCTACAGCTATATCCGCCCGTTGATGACCATCAGTCCCAGCGCCATCAAGCTTGGCCTGCCGGTGAACATCGACTTCGGCGCCAATGACACCGGCGAGCTGGCCGACGAGCTGCTGCAGGATAAATACCGCAACGCCACCGTCTATACCGCCTGGTCCCACGGCTACCTGCCGGAACTGATCAACACCGTGGCCGGCAAGGCCCTGGGTGAAAAACGGGTGATCACCGACGATTGGGATGGCGAGGATTTCGACTCGATGTATGTGCTGACCCTCACCTGGCACGATGGCAAGGCCAGCCTGCTCAGCCGCAATTACAAGCAGGGCCTGAACAACGGCGAGCACACCTGCCCGAGCTGATGCTCAGTTCAATGCTTCGAACTGCCCCTTGGCCTCGCGCCATTCAAACACCTTGCCCAGGCAATAGCTGTTGGTTTCCAGCAGCACCTGGGTACTGCCGCCTTCGAGACGTACCTTGACGCTGTCGATACCCTGGCTGTAGCAACCGGGCAGGCCTACGTCGAGGGTTTGCACGCGTTTGCCGCTGGCCTTGTCCATGACCTCGATGGTCTTCACCCGGTCGTGGTCGTCGGCCAGCGGAATCTGGAAATAGAAGCGCTCGGTAGATGCCGCCTGGGGTAACGACGGGGTGCCCGCCGGCCAGACCTGCTGATGACCGAAGTCAGCCACCAGGCGCAACTCCAGGGGTAGCTGCCTGGCATTGGCGTAGGCCGTCCAAGTGCCGAGCATGGGCTTCGAGGCGCCGTTGTCGTCGGGGTTGTAGAACCTCAGGCGAGCCGTGGGCAGACCGCTGCTGTCCAGTTCATCCATGGATAACTGGCGGCCATTGTTGACCGAGCGCTTGAGGCGGATCGGCGTGCGGTAGCGATCATAGAAGTAGAACCCATGCTTGTAGTCATTGGTTTTCTCGATCACCAGGGTGATCGCCTGCTTGCCCAGGGAGCCCTGATAAACAGACTGGTAGGCCTGAGTGCCGAGGCTCAGGCCAAGCAACCCGGCGGCCAGCAGGCATTTGCCCAAGGTGTTCATCGGTTGCGCTCCCTGGCTTGCTGCTCGGTCTTGAGCTCGTAGCGATTGCTCGCCGGTTGGTAGACGTAGTACTGCGGGTCTTGTCCGGCAGCACCGCCGCTGGCCAACTGCCCGACCGGGGTGGCTTTGAAATCGATCACCCCATCACCGTTGAAGTCGGCAAAGCTCAGGCTGGCGCTGCCCTGGAAGAACAGCGCCAGGTTGTCGATGACCTGCACCGGCTGGCCGCTGGTGCGATCGAGGATAGTGATGCGGTCGACGGTTCCGACATACTCGCCTGCGGCCTTGTGCGCGTGCACGCGAAACAGCCTGCGCCCGTCCAGCGGAAGTTGCAGCAGTTCGCCCTGCCAGGAGGCGTCCCGGCGGTCACTGAAACGCGTAACGCGCTTGAGCTCCAGCGCTTGTCGCTCGCGGTTGCGCAGGTTCACCCGGGTTCCGCGCAGTTCGCGGTCGTGGCTAAAGGCGAAAGGCTGAATCAGCAGCGCGGCGGATGGCAGGTCCGGGTTATCCAGGAGATTGATCAGCAGCGGCAAGCGATGGTCGTAGGGCGTGCGTTCAAGCGGGATCAGCCACTGGCGCTGCGCCTCCAGCCAGTACCCCTCGACGGTCTGGTGCTGGGCGTCGTAGGTCAGGGCGACTTCCACGGCGGTATCGCCCTGGGTGCCTTGGTAGACACTGACGGGAAGGGCCGCTTCAACAGTGGCGCAGGGCAACAGGGTTGCCAGGCTGAGCGAGAGCAGCAGCCTTGGGAGGGGGATCATTTGAGCTGGGCGTCCATGCGAAAAAACAGCGCAAGGCTAGCAAACCTGAGGGGCGGCGGCGACTGGATATGCGTCAACAGGTCGACTCCATTTGAGATCGGTTCTCTTTAACGTCTTTCCGTTGGATCATGTGCAAAATGAGCTGGTAAAATAATACTGTTCAAATATACAGTAGTTTTGTCGCCCACGAAGGGTGACCAACCAACGACCGGGGTTCAAAAACCATGTCTTGATTGAAAACGTCCAAGCAGTAAAAGGATAGAAACATGCCAGGAAGCCTTGTATTACCCCCTATCATCATCACCGGTAGGGAACAGATTTACGGTCCGGGTGGGGGCGGTGGCTACGATCCCAACGCGGACTTGAGCTACAACCTCGCCATTCTTCAGCAGCCGGATGCGCTGCAGTCGCTGACCAAACAGCACTTACGGGGTCGGGTGTATTCCTCGCTGCGTGCGATCGAGAGCAAACTCAAAGCCTTCTTTTCGGCCAAGTTGGCAACAGTTTCGACTGATACCGAAAGCGAGTTGCAGGCAGCCGGTGTGCGCAACGAGGCCACTTACCAGACCTCGGTCGAAACCGAAAACGCCAAGCGCACGGTAGATGGCCTGATTCAAACAAAAAATGCCCTGCTCGGTGCCTATCAGGCCTTGGCGCTGGTTTATTCCGGCAGCGATCCACTGACGCTTACGGATGCCCAAAAGTTGCAGATCGTAGCTCGGGAAATGGGCTGGAACCTGGGCCAGTACCCGGCGCTGGGCAAAGCTCAGCAAGACAGCTTCGGCGACTCTTACAGTGCCGCCTATCAGGCCAGGATCCTTGCCGAGGCCATCGCCATTCTCAACCGCAAGTCTGCTGCGCTGGCGGCGCGGCTGGCTCAGGTTCAGGCTGCTGAAGCCGAGGCGCGGCGGGTTGCGGCCGAACAGGAGGCGCGTCGTCTGGCCGAAATCAAGCGACAGGCTGAAGAGCAAGCGCGCCTGGCTGAAGCCAAGCGTCAGGCTGAAGAGCAAGCGCGTCTGGCCGAAGCCAAGCGTAAAGCCGAGGAACAGGCACGTCTGGCGGCCGAGGAGGCGATTCGCGCGGCCAACACCTTCCGGGTGCCGGTTGCCGGAAACAAGGCCCAACTCAGTGCCGTGGCAGGTTCCATTGGCCTCGCCACGGGTTCGAAGTTCACCCTCGATGCCGCCATCCAGGGTGCTATAAAACTGTTGCAAGCTGCAGCCGGTGTTGTGCTCGATCGCGCCACCGGCGTGGGCATCGGTTTGCTGGTTTACTCACCCTCGCTAGGCAACAGTGACCGATTTCCGTCGACCTCGCTGACCGTTCCGGCCAGCAGCCTGGCGCCGAATCTGCCGCAGAACCTGGCGGCGATCGCCGCTGCTGGCGGTACGGTCGACCTGCCGTATCGGGTGGTTGGCAGCCGTACGCAGTACTCGGTGGTCAAGACCGGTTCGGCAGGTGGCCTGTCGCCGAAGGTCAAGGTCAGGATGCTGACGCTCAATCCTGCGCGCAGTGCCTACACGTTCACCAGCGCCGATACGCCGCCAATCACCCTGAGCTTTCCGATCGCATCGCCCGGCAACAGCTCCACGGGTACCCCGGCAAAACCTGTAGACGTTCCAGTTTACAACGGGGTTACCCTGACGCCGGTCCAGGTTGAGGGTGAGGTCTTTCCAGCGCTTAACCCGTTGGATATCCATGACGGCATTTACGTCTTTCCGGCCGACTCGGGATTGGCGCCACTGTATGGTGTGTTCAGCTCGCCTTATGATGGTGCTACCACTGTCGGCGTGCATAGCGGACGAAAGTACAACCCTGCCAAGGCGGGCGGCCCCGTCCGGGAGCTGGATTGGAAGAGCGCATCGGTCACTCAGGCGGGGCTCGCGCAGGTCAAGCTTCACACCGGGCGTTTCGCACCCTCTGATGCCAACAATGTCATGATTGATCGCTTGGAAAAGATCCTGCGCGGCGAGATTCCGGTCACTGATACGGACAAACGCTTTTACACGCATGAAGTCAGGGAACTGGAGCGTTATCGAGCGCTAGGCGTCAAGGACGGTCACGAAGATCGTTCGGTATGGAACGATGCCCATACGGCAACGCTTGAAGATTACAGCATCAATGAACGGACTAATCCGCTGTATACCCAGGAAGCCAAAGAGGCGGGTGACCGGCAGGAATACAGGGAAGCAATGAGGAATTTGAAATGAGCACTATCAAAGACATTATCTTGAATGAGTCGGTAGCGGATGTACTGACGGCATTGATTCCGGGATCTTCGTATCCGCGCATTGACCGGATGTACGTGGATTACAAGTTCGAGGTCATCAAGAGTGGCGAGCTGCAACGGACATTCGAGAAGCTGTTTGCCGATGGCGTATTTGCCACGGATAACAATGGCCACCCTATCAAAGGTCCAAAGTGGGTAGCGCCTGGCTTCGTGACGTCGAAAAAATACGGTCCGGCTTCATGATCTGATGCGCTATCAGAAGCACCCTCGGGGTGCTTCTTTACTGGTGCAAGGCCCCGCTCAGGCGGGGCCTTTTTCATGCCGGCTCAAACGCCTCTGGTGACCCGCGCAATCTGCTCCCGCGCACGCTCGGCAAAATGCTCCAGCAACTCATCCAGTGTGTGCGGGTGGCTCTCGTTGGCGCGGGTCAGGGCGTAAAGGGTAATAGGCAGGGCAGGATTCAACGGCCGAACCAGCGTTCGCGCCGAATCCTGGGCGGTAAAAGGATCGATCAACGCCAACCCTGCACCGGACTCGACCATGGCCCGGGCCAGGGAATAGGTCTGCACGCGGATGCTGATCCGCGGCGCCGGCTCCAGGTTCTTCAGGTAGTGGCCGACCTGGGCGGCCAGCGGGTCACTGCTGCTCAGGCCGATCAACGGCGCATCGGCCAGGGACTCGACTGCCAGCGGCACGCCCTGGCGGTCTTCGCTCCAATAGCCTCTGGGCGCCAGTACCACCAGCATTCCATGGGCCAGAGGCTGCACATTCAGGCCGGGGTGTTCGGGATGGCGCAAGGTCAGGGCGACATCGATCTCGCGCATCAACAACTGCTGCACCAGCTCGCGGCTGTGCAAGCTCGACAGTTCGCACTCGGATTGTGGATGGCGCTCGGCCCACTGGCTGATCACCGGGGGGAACAGCGACAGCGCCAACGCCGGCGTTGCCCCCATGCGCAGGGTCATGCCCGGTTGCCGGCGCAGGCTGGCAGCCAGGCGCCGAACCCCCTCTACGCTGTCGCTGACCTTGTCGACTTCGCGCTCCAGCGCCAGGGCCTCGGGGGTGATCTGCAACTTGCCGCGCACCCGCAGGAACAGCGGGAAGCCCAGCTGTGCTTCGGCATGCTGGAGTATCTTCGACACCGCTGGCTGAGTCACGTGCAGCAGTTGCGCGGCGCCGCTGATGGAGCCGGTCTGGCGGATGGCCTGGAACACTTCGATATGACGCAAGCGCATGGGATCGCCCATAACCTTTGTTTATGCTTTACCCATTTTTATTCATTATCGCCAGGCTGTCACCGGGCCTAGTCTGAAGGCCTTCAGATTGGCGGATGAAAAGCACATGGCACAGCGGGTAACGGTCATCGGCGGCGGCGTTATTGGTCTGGCAACGGCGTATGCCCTGGTGCGCGAAGGCTTTGCCGTCGACCTGATCGAGGCGCGGGACAACCTTGCGGGCGGCACCAGCTTTGCCAATGGCGGGCAGCTGTCCTATCGCTATGTCGCGCCGCTGGCCGATGCCGGGGTGCCGCTGCAAGCGCTGGGCTGGCTGCTGCGCAGCGAATCGCCGCTGAAACTGCGCCCCCGCCTGGACCTGGCGCAGTGGCGCTGGATGGGCGCGTTCATGGCCGCCTGCCGCAGTTCGGTCAATCGCGCCAATGCCGCACACCTGCTGCGCCTGGCGCTGCACAGCCAGAGCACCTTGGCGCAATGGCGCGAGGAAGATGGCCTGGACGGCTTTGCCTGGCGGCGCAACGGCAAGCTGGTGACCTTTCGCAACCGCGCAAGCTTCGAGCATGCCCGCCTGCATATGCTCGACCCGCATGGTCAGCAGGTATTGGATGCGCAGGAGATCAGCGCATTGGAGCCGGCATTGACCCATGCGCCGTTCATTGGCGGGGTGTTCACCGCCGACGAGGAGGTCGCTGATTGTCACCGCTTCTGCCTGGCCCTGGTCGAGCGCCTTCAGGCTTCGGGGCAATGCCGCTTGATGCTCGGCCAGGCGGTGACGCGCATCCACCACAGTGGCGGGGTGGTGCAGGCGCTGGAACTGGGTGAGCAGGTCTTGCCGGTGGAGCGTCTGGTGCTGTGTGCCGGGCACCGCAGTGCCAGCCTCGGCCTGCCCGGGCTGCACCTGCCAATCTATCCCCTCAAGGGCTACAGCCTGACTGCGTCGATCCAGGCCGGGCACCGGGCGCCTGAGGTGAGCATTACCGACTACGACCGCAAGATCGTCTATGCCCGCCTCGAAAACCAGCTACGCATTGCCGCCATGGTCGATATTGTCGGCTTTGATGAATCGCTGGATCCGCCGCGGCTGGCCAGCATGCGTCAGTTGGCTGAGGCGACCTTGCCCGGTGCCGCCGATTATCAGCATGCCCGCGAATGGGCCGGCATGCGCCCGGCAACCCCCAGGGGCGTGCCGTTGCTCGGTGCTACGGCGTATCGCAACCTCTGGCTCAACCTTGGCCACGGTGCTCTGGGCTTCACTCTGGCCTGCGCCAGTGGCCGACTGTTGGCCGAACTGATAGGCGGCCGCGCGCCGTCGATCGACCTGCACGGCCTGACCCCACGGGCGGCCTGACCTGAACAAGAACAACAAACGCAAGGAGTGTCCCGATGTCGATTACCCGTTTGCACCGTCCTGCTCTACTTGCCCTGTCATTGTGTTTTGCACAGCCGATTCTGGCTGAAACGCCGCCGCTCACCGGCAGCCTGAAGAAAATCGCCGAGTCCGGCAGCATCACCCTCGGCTATCGCGACTCGTCCATTCCTTTTTCTTATGTGGGCGATCACAGCGGCAAGCCCATGGGCTACTCGGTCGACCTGGCGGCTGAAATCGTCAAGCACCTGCAGGCTAAGCTGGCAGTGCCACCGCTTAAGGTGCGCTACAACCTGGTGACCTCACAGACGCGTATCCCGCTGGTGCAGAACGGTACGGTCGATCTGGAGTGCGGAACCACCGGGGTTACTGCCGAGCGGCAGAAGCAGGTGGATTTCTCCTATGGCTTTATTTTCGTCAAAGGCCAGCTGCTGACCAAAAAGGACAGCGGCATCCAGGGCCTGGATGACCTCAAGGGCAAGAATGTGGTGAGCACGGCGGGCACCACCAATGAGAAGTACCTGAAGAACTACAACCTGGAGCACCAGTTGGGGGCTTCGGTGATCAGTGCCAAGGACCACGGCGAGGCGTTCATGATGCTGCAGTCCGGGCGCGCTGCGGCGTTCTACATGGACGATGCACTGCTGTACGGCGAGCGGGCCAAGGCGCGCAACCCGCACGACTGGGTGGTGGTGGGCAAGGCGCAATCGAAGGAGATCTACAGCTGCATGGTGCGCAAGGGTGATGACGGCTTGCTGGCGCTGGTCAACGAGGCGCTGGCGGATGTCTATCGCAGCGGGCGCATCGAGGCAATCTACAACCGCTGGTTCCAGCAGCCGATCCCGCCCAATGGCCTGAACCTGGAGTTTCCGATGACCAGTGAACTGAAGGGCCTGATTGCCAGGCCCTCGAGTGAGCCGGTGCAGTAACGCCCCAGCTCTTGCAGGGGACACACAGCGCCACTGTGGGAGCCGGCCTTGCCGGCGATGAGGCCAGTGCGGTCAGCACCCCATCTGCGGCCTCACTTGCGACCGCTGCGCGCTCGATCGCTGGCAAAGCCAGCTCCCACAGTGGCCGCGGATCGTTCAGGCCATCGGTGGCAAGCGCCGTTTCACCGGGGTTTTCTTGACGATTGCGGTGTTGGTCTCGGCATGGCTGTTGAGCTTGTCCAGCACGGTGTCGAGCTCTTCCATCGAGCGTACGTGCAAGCGTGCGATAAAGCAGTCATCGCCGGTGACCTTGTCGCACTCGGTGAACTCGGGGATGGCCATGATCTGCCGTTCAACCTCTTGCAACTGCCCCGGCAACGGCCGCACCCGCACAATGGCCTGCAGCTGGTAACCGAAGCAGCGCGGGTCGATCTCCACCGTGTAGCCCTTGAGCACGCCGCGCTCCTCCAGCCGGCGCAGGCGTTCACTGACACTGGGCGAAGACAAACCGCTGAGCTGCGCCAGGGCCTTGAGCGAGCGCCGCGAGTCTTCCATCAGTGCCTTGATCAACAGCTGGTCAATGTCGTCGGTCATACGGGCCTCGTTAGGCAAAAATCGAAAACTGCCTTGATAGTAAAGGTAGAGAGTCAGTCTAGCCTGTTTTATCAACTGGAACGGGCCCCGGCACCCTTGCCATAATTTGCCCATCGTCAAGGAGGTGAGTGATGGACAGTTCAATACGCCGTGGGTCGTTCGAAATGGTCGCCGCGATGTTGATTTCCGGGACCATTGGCTGGTTTGTGCTGGTGTCCGGGCAACCGGTGCTGGATGTGGTGTTCTGGCGCTGCGTGTTCGGTGCCGGGACCTTGTTGCTGATCTGCCTGGCCATGGGCTTTCTCAAGCCCAGCCTCCTGACCCTGACCACCTTCGCCTTGGCGGTGCTCAGCGGCGTGGCCATCGTCGGCAATTGGGTGTTGCTGTTCGCGTCTTATTCCCGCGCCTCGATTGCCATCGGTACCGCGGTGTACAACGTCCAACCGTTCATGCTGGTCGGCCTGGCGGCGCTGTTTCTCGGTGAGAAGATCACCGTGCCCAAGCTGTTCTGGCTGGCGGTTTCCTTTGCCGGGATGCTGGCGATCGTCAGCGCCCATGGCAGCCAGGGCGGTAGTGGCAACGATTACCTGCTGGGCATCGCCCTGGCCTTGGGCGCGGCGCTTCTCTATGCAGTGGCGGCGTTGATCATCAAGCGCCTGAGCGGCACCCCGCCGCACCTGATCGCCCTGATCCAGGTGTGCACCGGCATTCTCCTGCTGGCGCCCTGGGCCAACACCAGCGGCCTGCCAGGCGATGTCGGCGCGCTCGCCAGCCTGGTGACCCTGGGCATCGTTCACACCGGGGTGATGTACGTGCTGCTGTATGGCGCGATCCAGAAACTGCCGACCGCCTTGACCGGGGCGCTGTCGTTCATCTACCCGATCGCGGCGATCTTCGTCGACTGGTTCGCCTTCGGCCATCGGCTTGAACCACTGCAATGGCTGGGCGTGGCCGCGATCCTGCTGGCCGCGGCCGGCATGCAGCAAGGCTGGTGGTTCAAACCCGCGCTGAAGGTCCCGGCGGTCAAGCCAGACTGACCGCCGCACGGTCGATCAGGGCTGCCACTTCGGCGGCCCTGGAGGCCAGTGAGGCGTGGCTGGCGTCCAGCTTGAGCAGCTCCTTGGGTTGCATGCGTTGAGCCATGAGTTGCTGGTTGTCCGGGTGGATCATCCGGTCGTGGGTCGAGAGCTGGTACCAGGTGGGTTTGTGTTTCCACGCAGGGTCGCCGATGGTGTCGCCGAAGGTGCTGGCCAGCGGCGCTTTCTGGGTCACGCTCATGACCAGCCCTTCATCCTTGCCCAGGTCCTGGCAAAAACTCTCATGCATCTTGTCGGGTTTGATCCACAGGTAGCCATCGCCGTCCGGTTGCAGGTTGGCGGCCGCTTCCGGCGGGTGCTGGGCGGTGATGCCGCCGGGGCTCTCGCCGTTATCAGGGGCAAAGGCGGCAATGTAGACCAGGCCCGCGACATTTTTCTGGTTGCCCATCTGGGTAATCACCGCGCCGCCATAGGAATGACCGACCAACAACACCTTGCCGGGTATTGAGGCGACCATCTTGCGCGTGCGTTCGGCGTCGTCGGCAAGCGAGGTCAGGGGCATTTCCACCGCATGCAGGTTGCGGTGGCCCAGGCGTGACAGCTCAAGGATGACCCGGCTCCAGTGGGCGGCGCCGCCCCAGAAACCATGAACCAGGACAATGGATGGGGTGTCGCTCATGGCCGTTCTCCAGCTAAGGGTGGGAAAGCCAGTGTAGACGCTCCTGCCTGATTGCGAGGAGTCCTGCCGCGGGCCACGGCGCCGCGACAGGCCCAGGTCAGTTCAGCCAGGGCAGGGCTGGGCCCTGGGGGACGATACGGGTCGGGTTGATGTGGTCGTGGGAGTAGTAGTAATGCAGCTTGATATGGGCCATGTCGATGGTGCGGTAGATCTCCGGAATCCGTACCAGGCGGCACAGGTACTCATACAGCGCCGGGTATTCGCTCAAGGTCTTGAAGTTGGCCTTGAAGTGCACGTAGTACACCGCTTCATAGCGGATCAGCGTCGGCAGCAGGAACAGGTCGCTCAGGCTCAGCGTGCCACCGACCAGGTAAGGCTGCTTGCGCAGCCGGTTTTCCAGGCTGTCCATGGCCGCGAAGAACTGCGCGTAGGCCTTGTCGTAGCTGTGCTGGTCGGGGGCAAAGCCCATGTGGTAGACCATGCGGTTGATGTTGGTGTGCAGCCAGCTGTTGAGCTCGACGATGTCGCAGCTGGAGCGCTCCGGCACCAGGTCCAGCGGGGTGCGCGCCAGGGGCAGCAGGCGGGTGGCCATCTGCAGGGCCAGCTCGGCCGAATCGTTGTGGGCGATGCAGTCCTTGCGTCGGTCCCAGAGCACCGGCACCGACTGGTTGCCGCTGAAGTCCGGGTGCGAGCGTTGGTACAGGGTCGACAGCAGCGTTACGTCCTTGTGCAGTGGATCCTGGTCGCGTTCATCGAACTCCCAGCCCTTGTCGTAGCGACGCGCCGCCACCGAGGTGACATCCAGCGCATCGCCCAGGCCCAGCAGGCTCTGCACCAGGTGCACGCGGTGCGAGAATGGGCAGGCGTGGGAGATGTACAGGTGATAGCGGTTGGGTTCGGCCACCAGTTCGCTGAGGATCAGCGCTTCACCCAGGGTGTTGTCGTTCGCTTTGGACATGTTACCTCCCTTGCGCGGCAGCCAGGCTCAGGCGCGGGCGTGCGCCCATGGATTCAATGCTGTGCTGGATCTGCCGACGGGCAGCGGCCAGGCCGTTGGCCAGGCTTTCCTCGCCCATGCCCAGGCCTTCGGCGTAGATGAATTCGACGTGCTGCAGGCCGATGAAGCCCAGGGTCTGCGAGAGCCAGCCGGCCAGGCTGTCGCTGCCCTGGCTGTAGACGCCACCGCTGGTGTTGAGCACATGCACCGGTTTGTCGTTGATCAACCCGACCGGGGCGCCATCGACGTAGTTGAAGGTGACGCCGGCGCGTACCAGATAGTCGACCCAGGCATGCAGGATCGACGGTGCGCCGAAGTTGTAGCGGGGCAGGCCGATGACCACGCGGTCGGCTTCCTGCAGTTCTTCGATCAGTTCGTTGGACAGTTTCAGCGCGGCGCTGGCTTCGGCGCTGCTGGCATCGCCACCGTACAGGGCATCCATGGTCACCGCGTTGAGGTGCGGGATCGGCTGGGCGTGCAGGTCGCGCACGACAATCGAGGCTTCTGGAATCACCTCCTTGAGTTCTGCAAGGAAGTTGTCGACCAGTTGCCCGGAAAAACCGCCGTCGGTTTTGATCGAAGAACGAATGACCAATACTTTGTGATTCATGGCTTGAACTCTTGTGATGAGGGAGTCACTAGAGTTTTTAACAATTGGCCGGACAAAAATAGCGCATATATTCAGGTTCAAACTTCAAGGGTCTTCATGTATTTCCCGGCCCCCAACGCAAACAGCCCGGTGGCGCAGGCGAGTGCGCTACCGGGCTGTTTGCCGGGGCTGCGGGAGCAGCCCTTACCACTGGTGTTTGAGGCGAAACTTGGTCAGTTGCGCGCTGGCCACCTGGGTGCGGCTGCCATCGGCATTGAGCCGCCAGGCGTCGGCCTGGGTGAAGATCAGATTGCGCCCGTCACGGATCACCCGGGCCTTGAACTCCAGCTCGCTGTGCAAGGGGCTGGCCGACATCAGCATGGTATTGAAACTGCTGGTCAGGGCATATTCCTCGGGGCCGAGAATCGGCAGCGTGGCAAGCATGCTGACCACATCGAGCATCGAATAGATCACCCCGCCGTGCAGGGTGTGGCTGAGGTTGTCGATGGCTTCGGTGACCCGCAGGCGGCAGGTGCAGGCGCCAGGCGATTGCTCCAGCAGTTCGAGCCCGCAGTAGCGCTGGTAGGCGTGTTCGAGCAGCGCACTGGAGTGGGCGGCGGCGTGTTCACTGATCTGACTCATGGCTGTGTTCCTTCACAGTTGCCGGGCAATGATTTCCAGCATGATTTCGTGGGTACCGCCGCCGATCGCCAGCAGGCGGGCATCGCGGTGAATGCGTTCGACGCCGTTGGGCGCCATGCAACCGTGGGCGCCCTGCAATTGCACGGCATCGCGGGCGATGGTTTCCAGGGTCTGTACCGCGCTGTTCTTGGCGATTGCCACCTGGTGCGGGCTCAACTGGCCGGCGGCCTGCAAGGTCACGCAGGCCTGCACGTAATGACGGCTGACGCTCAGTTGCGCGTAGTGCTCGCTCAGGCGATGGCGAATCACCGATTTGTCGATCAGGGCCTTGCCGCCGACCTTGCGCTGCCTGCACCAGGCAATGGCTTGCTGCAGGGCGATATCGGCAGAGGTGCTGGCCATTACCGCCAGGTTCAGACGCTCCTGCTGCAGGCTACCCTGCAGCAGACGGCCGACACCGCCGCCCTGGGTCAGGCGTACCACCGGGGTGTTGTCGAAGCTCAGGTCGGCCAGCGGCAGGCAGCGCCAGCCCAGGCATTGGCGCGGCGTATGGCTGATACCGGCGGCCTTGCCGTCGACCAGGAACAAGGCCAGGCCGTCTTCACAGTGGCCGACCAGCAACAGCCAGTCGGCCCGCGCGCCGTTGCAGATGAACGCCTTGTGGCCGCTTAACCGGTAGCCGTCGGCGTGGCGTTCGGCGCGGCAGGTGAGGGCGCGCAGGTCGGAGCCGGCCTGGCTTTCGGTGATCGCCAGGGCGATGCTCTGGCGGCCATCGAGCACCGCCGGGATCAGGTCGGCGGCCAGTTCCGGGGCGCTGGCCTGCAGGGCCTTGAGGCTCACAAGGTGCGAACCCAGGCCCATGGTGATGCCTTGGGCACCGCTGCGGGTCAGTTCCTCGACCAGGATCGCCAGGCGCTGTGGATCGTCCGGCAACACTGCGCTGGTATGGCCCAGGTTGAGCAACCCGGCTTCGCCGGCCAGCTGATTGAGTTGTGGCGGGTAGGCCCCGGACTCTTCCCACTGCGCCACATTGGGGCTGATGTGCTGGCTGACAAAGGCGCGCACGTCGTTGCGATAGGCTTCGCTCATGCTCGTTCCCTCAGAATACGGTGGTATGGGCCAGGACGTGGAAGCGGTTGACGATCGGCAGGATGCGCGCCGGGGTGACCGCGCTGTCTTCTTCGAAGTAGTACAGGTCGGTCATGTCGCGCATCACTTCCAGCATCACCCGCGAGCGCTCGGCAGCGCGCACTTCGTAGCGCTGCAGGGCGGCATCGAGGCTGTCGTCGCACAGGCCGACCAGGGCCTGGGCGAGCATGAAGCCGTTCTCCAGGCCCAGGGTCAGGCCATAGCCGAGCGTCGGCAGCATGGCGTGGATGCTGTCGCCGAGCATCGCCACCCGGCCGTTGTGCCAGCGCCCGGCGCCGGTCAGGGCCATCATCTTGTGGGTGAGGATCTGCTCGTGCGGGGTCCGCTCGATCATCCGCAGGATGTCCGCGGGCAGGTCGGCGAACAGCTCCAGCAGCCCGTCACGGTCGTGCAACGGCTGGTTGTGGTGCTGGTAAGCGGCGAACCAGTACCGGTACGGCCGGTCGGCGGCCAGCGGGTAGGTGACCACCCGCGAGAAGGCCGAGGTGAAGATCTGGCAGCGGTCGCTGTGCAGCAGCGGCGAGTCGAACTCGACCATGCCGCGGCTGGCCACCAGGCCGGTGTCGTAGGGCTCGAGCCCCGGCTCCAGGCATTGGCGTACGGTCGAGCCGACGCCATCGCTGCCGATCACCAAGTCAAAGTCCTGTTGATGACCATTGCTGAAGTGCACCCGGGCCCGATCGCCGAGGTTCTCGATCCGCTCGCAGCCCATTTCGTAGCGTACCTGCTCGCCACCGAGCTTCTCGCGCAGCAGGCCGAACAGCTCGCTGCGCGGGAACATCACCGCCGGTGCCGGGATCCCCAGCCCGGCCGGACGCACCGGCTGGCTGTGGATCAACTGGCCATCGCGACCATGGGTGTCGAGGTACTCGATGGCTTTGCCGTGCTGCATGAACTCACGATCGTTGAACAGAAAGCGCAACACCTGCACGCCCTGGGGCCAGACGTAGATCCCGGTCCCGGAATCCCGTGGCCCGTGGCTGCGTTCGTAGACCGTGCAGTCCAGGCCGAAGCGCTTGAGCATGAGGGCACAGGCCAGGCCATTGAGGCCCGCGCCAATGATCGCGATCTTCATGCCGCCACCCCTGCATCCAGGGGGTTCCATTGCTGGCTGGTCATGCGGTAGCGACGTTGCAGCAGGCACAGGCTGGTCAGCTCCATCAGCATCGGGTCAAGCAGGCCCTGTTCCTGGGCCGACAGGCTCGGCAGTTGGTTGAGCAGGGCACGCACCTTGGCCGCATCGAAGAACGGCAGGGCGTCCAGGTCGCTGCTGTTGAGGGTGTCCTGGACCAGTTGATACAGGCGTCCTTGCTGCTGCAGGGTGGCCGGCGGCGCGCGGAAGTAGTGCTTCTTGCGCTCGTACAGTGCAGTCGGCAGGTAGGGGCGCATGGCTTCGCGGAAGACGAACTTCTCGGTGGCGCCACGCACCTTCATCCACACTGGCATCTGGCAGGCCAGCTCGACCACGTGGTGGTCCAGCAGCGGTACCCGGCCTTCGATGCTGTTGGCCATCTCCATGCGGTCACCGAGGGTGGTGAGGACGAAGTTGGGCAGGTACGACTTGGCCCACAGGTACATCGAGTTGTGCACCGGATCGCGGCCTTGCAGCTTGCTGTGGTCGAGACGGTCGAAGAACTGGCGGTACGGGTCGATACCGGCGAAGTGATCGCGGAAATCGGCGCGGTACAGGCCTTCCAGGGCTTTGAACCAGCCGGCCTGGTTGTCCAGCCAGGACACGCCGTGCTTGAGCTGATTGACCATCCAGTGGATGTCATGGGGCATGTTGGCGCCGGTGTAGCCCTGTTCGTTGTCCTTGATCCGCTGGCGCAGCAGGCTGATGACTTTCGGGTCCTGCTGCTCGTTGTTGTACAGCAGCATGTCGCGACGAAAATGCGGGTAGCCGGCGAACACTTCATCGGCGCCTTCACCGGTCAGCACGACCTTCATGCCGGCCTTGCGCACTTCGCGGCTGAGGATGTACTTGGCCACGCCGTGGGCGTTGAAGAATGGCGTTTCGTTGTGCCACAGGGCCTGCTCGAAATTGTCCGCCAGGTGGTCCTGGGTGATTTCGATGGTGTGGAAGCGTGCATTGTTGTGCTCGGCAGCCAGGCGCGCGAAGCGGTTCTCGTCGTAGTCGTCCATGTCGGTGAACGACAGGTTGAAGGCATCCAGCGGCTCGCCATGCAGCTTGGTGGCGATCCCGAGCATGGCCGAGGAGTCGATGCCGCCGCTCAGGTAAACGCCCATGGGCACATCGGCACGCAGGCGCAGGCGCACCGATTCCTCGATGGCTTCGCGCACTGCCTGGATCATCCCGGCTTCGTCGGACGGTGCCACTGCGTCGCGGCGGGCAAACTCCATGTCCCAGTAGCGGCCGCTGTGCAAGCCGCCGTGGTCGACCATGATCCAGCAGCCCGGCTGCACACTGCGTACACCCTTGAACAGGGTGTGATCGCGCAGGTAGAAGGCGCGGCTGGCGTAGGCGTTTTCATCCCACTCGGCGCTGACACCGGCCGCCACCAGGGCCTTGATCTCCGAAGCGAAGTACCAGTTGCCCTCATGCTGGGCGTAGAACAGCGGCTTGATCCCCAGGCGGTCACGCACTGCCAGCATCAGGCGGCGCTGACGGTCGAACAGCACTATCGAGAACTCGCCGCGCAGGCGGTTGAGCCCGGCCAGGCCCGAGCGGCGGTACAGGTGCAGGGCGATCTCGCTGTCCGAGGCGGTCTTGAAGGTGGCACCGTCAGCTTCGAGCTCGGCGCGGATGCGTTCGTGGTCGTAGAACTCACCATTGACCACGATCACCAGGTCACCTTCGTCGGCAACGATCGGCTGCATGCCGTTGTCCAGGCCGATGATGCTCAGACGGGTATGGCCGAGCACGGCGTGCTCGCCGGGGTCACGCCAGAGGCTGTGTTCGTCCGGACCGCGGTGATTGATGGCGACCAGGGCATCAAGCACTGCCTGGTCGGGAACATTGTGGCGATTGGACTGATACACACCGATAAAACCACACATGGCAAATTCCTTTTTGAATGAGGTCGGGCGTCGTCATCGGGCGGCGCCGGGTAGCGGGGGCAAACTCACCCGCAACACATCAGGGTTCACTCCACCCAGTCAGGCCGGGTGCGATTGAAAAAAGCGTTGAGTCCGTGCTGGCCTTCTGGCGAAGTGCGCAGGCGGGCGATCAGTCGCAGGTTTTCCGGTTGCTCTTCGAGCAGGCCGTCCTGGCGGCCCAGGCGCAGGAGCATGTGCTTGACCGCGCGGCTGGCCTGGGGGCCGGTCTGCAGCAGCAGTCCCAGCCAACGGTCGCGGCAACTCTCAAGCACCTGCAGCGGCACCTGCTTGTGCACCAGTTGCAGCTGCACCGCGCTGTCGCCGTCGAAAATCTCTGCCGACAGCATGTAGCGCCGCGCCTGGCGCAGGCCCATGGCGCGCACTACGTAGGGGCTGATCATCGCCGGCGCCAGGCCCAGGCGCGCTTCGCTGAAGGAGAATCGCGTCTGTTCGGCTGCCAGCACATAGTCGGCGCAGCACAGCAGGCCCAGGGCACCGCCGAACACCGAACCCTTGGCGACGACGATGACCGGCACCGGGAAGTTGTCCAGTTGCTGCAGGACAGCGGCCAGAAGGCCGGCGTCCTGCAGGTTCTGGGCTTCGCTGAAAGCCAGGCTGCGACGCATCCACTCAAGGTCGGCACCGGTGCAGAAATGCTCGCCGGCGCCGTCCAGCACCAGGGCCCGCAGCCCGGGGCGGCTGGCCAGTTCATCCAGATGCCCGGTCAAGGCCCGCAACAGGCTTTCATTGAGGGCGTTGCCGGCATGGGGACGGTTCAGGGTCAGGCAGGCAACCGTCGGCTGCAGCCAGCTCAGAAGCACTTCGCTCATGGCCTAGCTCGCCATCTGCAGCTGCTGGGCGGTGCTTTCGTACAGACGGCGGTAACCTTCGGCGCCGCAGTAGCGGAAGGCGCCAGTGGTCACGCGCGGGGTGCTGTAGTCGGCGCTGGCCGGTTGGTTGTTGCCGTAGAACCAGTCGCTGTACTGGGCGTGGCTCAGGCGCGTGCGCTGGGCGAGCATGCGCGCATGTTGCTGGCGTCGCGAATGGGCCTGGTAACCCTTGACCACGGTGGCGCTGAAGAACTCGCCGACGCTGCCCGAACCGTAGCTGAACAGGCCGATGTGCTGGCCGCTGAGGTCTTCCTCGGTCTTGTCCAGCAGCGACAGCAGGGCGATGTACAGCGAGGCGGTGTAGCAGTTGCCGATGGCTTTGCCGTATAGCTGGCTGGTGCTGTAGGCCTTGTCGCCGAGGGCCTTGGCGGCTTCCGGCTCGATATCTTCGAACACCGAGAAGGCTTTTTTCGCCATCTTGGTGAACGGCTGGTGGAAGCACAGGTAGCTGATGTCAGTGAGGGCCAGGCCGCCATCGGCACGGTAGTTCTGCCAGGCGTGTTGCAGCGACTCGAGGTAGACATCGATCGACAGTTTGCCGTCCACCAGCGCGGTGCTGCGGTAGTTCGGCCGCCAGAAGTCCATGACGTCCAGGCTGTAGCGGCCCTGGTGCGGATGGATCTCCAGCAGGCGCGGGTTTTCGCTGACGATCATCGCCACGGCGCCGGCGCCCTGGGTGCATTCACCCTCGGAGTTCTGCTCGTAGCGGGCGATGTCGGTGGCGATCACCAGGACTTTTTCCTGTGGGCGCTGGCGGACCAGGGCACAGGCCATCTGCAAGCCGGCAGTGGCGCCGTAGCAGGCCTGCTTGAACTCCACCACCCGGCAGTCGGCACGCAGGCCGAGCAGGCTATGGACGAACAGACCGGCCGATTTCGACTGGTCGATGCCGCTTTCAGTGGCCAGGATCACCGTGGCAATGCTGGCCCGGGTTGCGCTGTCGATCAACGGCAGTGCAGCGTTGGCCGCCAGGGTGACGATGTCTTCGTCAGGGGCGGGGACGGCCATGAATTCCTGGCCAATACCCACCAGGTATTTATTAGGGTCGATATTATGCCGTGCGGCAAGTTCATCGAGTGGAAAGAAGTGCTCCGGTACAAACAGCCCAATATCGTCAATGCCGATTTTCATGTGTATGCCCATTTATTATTCGTTCGAGAAGTTCCAGATACACGCCCGGGTTGTAGTTTTCCGGTGCCGACTTATCCAGTTGCAAGTGGCGGTAGAATTATTGCGGCTGAAGGTTCAATCAGGAAAAGCGAAATATTCAGATAGGATTCATGAGGGGGGTTCATGGGTTGTTGACTGTTGTTTTTTTATGACAGGCAGCCGTTGTTTTACGACGCTGGTGTCGTATTCATTCAGCTATGCAGGGCTTTGTAACAGGCAGGCTAAAGCCTCGCGCAAGCACGAAGCGAAAAGAACAGGTGAAAGACAAGTATTATTTTATTTTGCCGGTTTGTTCGACAATAACTGTTTATTTAAATAATCAGGCGGCGCCGGGTGGAGGTCGCTTTATTGAATATTTATGCCGGTAGGGGCGGGCGCTGTACACCCGTTTCGCTGTTGCTTTAGTTGTTCGTGCCTGAGTCGCTGAATCCATAGCGTTCTCCCTGAAGGTCGGCGTTTCATCCCTGATTGAACAATCGCTTTGCTATTCAGTTGTCGCATGAAGGCGAAGGCCGGGAAAAGTGAATTAAGTAGCGCTGAACCGGTCACCCGCTTCATGTATCCGCTGCGCCTGTGGTACAAACGCCGGGGTGACGTAGTTGACGTCCCGATGCCGGTCATACAAGGAGGTAGGCATGTTTTCCAAGATCAGTCTCGATCAGTGGCGCGCGTTCGTCTCCACCGTGGAGTGCGGCGGCTTTCAGCAGGCTGGCGAGCACATGTACAAATCCCAGTCGGCGATCAGCCATTCGGTCAATCGCATGGAGATGCTGCTGGGCCAGGAGCTGTTCATCATCGAGGGGCGCAAGGCGGTGCTGACGCCGCTGGGCAAGGCCCTGTTGCCCCAGGCCAAGCACCTGCTGGGGGCGGCGCAGAAGCTCGAACACCTGGCCAACCAGTATCAGCCGGGACTGTTTACCGAGCATGCGATGGCGGTTGACGTGTTGTTTCCCATCGAATTGCTCCAGCAGGGCTTGCATGAGTTCTCCTCGACCTTCAAGGACCACCGCATCCGTTTGTACGAAACCGCCCTGTCCGGAGCCCGCGAGCTGCTGGAAGACGGCAAGGTCGAATTGGGTATCGCCAGCAGCCTGCCGTCCGGTTACCTGCAGGAGTTCCTGCTCAATGTCTCGCTGATCTGCGTGGTGGCCGCCGACCATCCGCTGGCGGCGGTCGAGGGCGAGCTGAGCCTGGATGACATGAAGACTCACCGCCAGGTGGTGATCCGCGACTCGGGTACGCGCAGTTCGCAGAACAGCGGCTGGCTCGGTACCTCGCAGCGCTGGACGGTCAGCAGCCTGGCGGCGGCCAAGACCTTCGTCGAGCGCGGCCTGGGCTTTGCCTGGCTGCCAGAGCACGTGATCGCCGACGAGCTGGCCGATGGCAGCCTGCGCCGAGTGCCGCTGCAGCACCAGCGCGAGCGCGAGGTGCCGATGTACATGGGCTATGCCGAAGAGTTCAAGCACAGCCCGGAGGTGCGGCTGATGGCGCAGATCATTCGTGAGCTGTGCCAGCAGCACAAGGACAGCGCGCAGCGCCTGGTCAGCTGAACCGGCGCCGGCCTGGTTCAGCCCTGGCGGGCCAGGTCGGCGGGCAGGAAATCCTTGTCCGGATCGTAGTCGGGCTTGAGGAACTGGGCCAGGCTCTGCAGGTCGCCGGGGTTGAGGCTGCCGGCCTCAAGCTTGAGGCGCAGGCCATTGAGGATGTAGCCGTAGCGGGCGATGTTGTAGTCGCGCACGGCGTTGTACAGATCCCGCTGGGCATCGAGGATATCGACGATGTTGCGGTTGCCCACCTCGTAACCGGCTTCGGTGGCCTTGAGCGAACCCTGGCTGGAGATGATGGTCTGGCGCCGCGCCCGTACCTGCTCGACATCACTGTTGACCGCACGAAAGGCGTTGCGCGAACGCTCCACCACTTCCCGCTGCAGGCTGGTCTGGTCGTATTCGCTCTGGTCCAGGCGATGGCTGGCCTGGCGCACTCGCGAGCTGGTGCCGCCACCGCTGAAAATCGGCAGCTTGAACTGCACCATCACCGAACTGTCGCGCTGGTTGCCCGCACGCTGGCCAAAGTGGCTGGGGTTGTCCATCAGGTCGCTGTCGCCTTCGGCATAGCCCAGCGCCAGGTTTAGGGTCGGCAGGTGTTCGGCCTTGCTGCTGCGCAGGGTCTGTTCGGCAACCTTCAATTGCGACTGGCTGGCGCGCAGGCGCAGGTTTTGGCTCAGCGCCTGGTCAACCCAGGGCTCGACCTGGTTCGGCACCGGCGCCACCACCGGCAGGCTGTGGCGGATGCCGATCAGCGGCGGCTGCGCCTGCCCGGTCAGGCGCATCAGGGCCTGGTAGGCATCATCGCTGCGGCGCTGGCTGTCGATCAGGTTGGCGTTGGCGCGGTCGAAACTGGCCTGGGCCGAGAGCACGTCGTTCTGGTCGGAGAGGCCGGCATCGAAACTCTGGCGGGTCTGGCGCAACTGGCGCTCGAAGGCGCGCAGTTCGGCCTTGGTCGCGGCCAGGTTGTCCTCGGTCAGCAGGGTGTTGAAGTAGGCCTCGGCGGTGCGCAGGATCAACTGCTGCTGGAATGCCGAGAAATCCAGCTCGGCCTGCTCGCTCTCGGCTTGCGCAGCCTTGAAGGTGAACCAGCGCGAGGCATCGAACAGCGGCTGGTTGAGGGTCAGGCGATAGAGGCTGCCGCTGCGTTCCTCGACATTATGGCGGTCGCTGCGGCGATTGCCGGCATCAGCTTCCAGGGCCACCTGTGGCAGCAACTCGGCGCGGGCTTGGGGCACGCCCTCCTGGCGCGCCAGGTAGTTCTCCCGGGCGGCGGCCATTTCACTATTGTGTGCCACCACCTGGGTGTACACCGACATCAGGCTGCTGCGGTTAGCCTCTTCGGCCTGGGCCAGCGGCGCCAGGATCAGCAGGGTCAGGATCGACTTTCGAAACATGTGCGGTTCTCTTTTTTTACCAAGCCGGTCCCGCAGCAGCCCTTGGGGGCCACCGGGGATGGCGGAGGGAAACAGGCGGGCAGGGCGCAGGCCGTGCCCGGTTGAAGTCAGGCCAGGGCGCTCACGTCGGCCAGTTCCTGGTGGCGTGGCGACTGGTTGGCGGCGCGGTGGTCCTTGGCCAGCAAGGAGTACACGGTCGGCAGGATGAACAGGGTGAACAGGGTGCCGATGAGCATCCCGACCACGATCACCAGGCCCAGGCTGAAGCGGCTGTGGGCGCCGGCGCCACTGGCCAGCAGCAGCGGTACCAGGCCGACGACCATGGCCGCGGTGGTCATCAGGATCGGCCGCAGGCGGATCTCTGCGGCGCGTTCGATGGCGCTGCGGCGGTCGAGCTGTTCGGCCTGTTGCAGTTCGTTGGCGAACTCGACCATGAGGATGCCGTGCTTGCTGATCAGGCCGATCAGGGTCACCAGGCCGATCTGCGTGTAGATGTTCACCGTGGCATAGCCCAGGTACAGCGGGATCAGCGCACCGCAGATCGACATCGGCACGCTGATGAGGATCACCAGCGGATCGCGCAGGCTTTCGAACTGCGCGGCCAGCACCAGGTAAATCACCAGGATGGCGAAGATGAAGGTGATCACCAGGGCGCTGCCTTCCTGCACGAACTGGCGGGCGTCGGACAGCCAGTCATGGCTGAAGCCCACCGGCAGGTTGTCGGCCTGGGCGCTGAGGAACTGCACCGCAGCGCCGATGCTCACCCCCGGCGCCGGCACGGCCTGCAGGGTGGCCGAGTTGAGCTGGTTGAACTGGGTCAGCTTGTTGGCCTCGATCGACATGTCGAAACTGACCAGGGTCGACAGCGGGATCTGTGCGCCGTTGGCTGCCTTGACGTATTGCCCGACCAGCATCTCGGCGGACATGCGCTGGTTGCGCAGCACCTGCGGAATCACATCGTAGGAACGGCCGTTGAGGGCGAAGCGGTTGATGTAGTTCTCGCCCACCAGCACCGCCAGGGCATCGCCGATGGCCTGCATGCTGATGCCCAGGTCGTTGGCCTTGTTGCGGTCGATGGTGATGTTGACCAAGGGGCTGTTGAAGTCCAGGTCGCTGTCGACCACGGCAAACAGGCCGCTGGCCATGGCGGCCTGCTTGATCTTCTCCATCGCCTCGAATACCACCCGGTGTTCCTGGGAGCTCTGGATCACCATCTGCACCGGCAGGCCACCGGTGGAGCCTGGCAGCGACGGCAGCTGGAAGGCGAAGATGCTGACACCCTCGATTTCACCGACCGCCTTCTGGATCTCGCCTTGAAGTTCGTCGGCGCTGCGTTCACGCTCTTCCCAGACGCTGAGGTTGGCGCCGCCGAAAGCGGTGCGCGGGCCATCGTTGCCATTGACCACCCAGGTGATGTCGGTTTCCGGAAAGCTGGCGAACAGGCGGTCCATCTTCATGGCATAGACTTCGGTGTAATCGATGTTGGCATATTGCGGCGCCTTGGCCACGGCCAGCACCTGGGCCTGGTCTTCGACCGGCGCCAGTTCGCGCTGGGCGCCGAGGTACAGGACCGGCAGGCTGATGAACACCGCCGCCGCCACCACCAGGGTCACGCTGCGATGGTGCAGGGAGATGTCCAGCAGGCGCCGGTAGCTATTGCCCAGGCTGTGGAAGAACCGTTCGGCGGCGCGGGCCATCGGCCCTTCGTTGACCTGGCGGCTGAGCAGGAACGAGCTCATCACCGGCGACAGGGTCAGGGCCACCACCCCGGACACCACCACCGCCCCGGCCAGGGTAAAGGCGAACTCCTTGAACAGCGCCCCGGTCAGCCCGCCCATCAGGCCGATCGGTGCATACACCGCCGCCAGGGTCAGGGTCATGGCAATCACCGGCCCGGCGATTTCCCGGGCGCCGACCAGCGCCGCATGCAGCGGCGACTTGCCCGACTCGATATGGCGGTGGACGTTCTCCACCACCACGATCGCATCGTCGACCACCAGGCCGATGGCCAGGACCATGGCCAGCAGGGTCAGCAGGTTGATGCTGAAACCGAACAGGCTCATGATCGCCGCCGCACCGATCAGCGACAGCGGAATGGTCACCAGCGGGATCAGCACGGTGCGCAGCGAACCGAGGAACAGGAAGATCACCACGGCGACGATGATCACCGCTTCGACCAGGGTCTTGAGCACTTCGTCGATCGACGCCTGGATGAAGCGCGCCACCTCGAAGACGATGTTCGCGGTCATGCCCGGCGGCATGTTTTCGCGAACTTGCGGCATCAGGTCCTTGACCCCCTGGACGATGGTCAGCGGGTTGCCGGTAGGTGTCGGGTGCAGGCCGATGAACACGCTCGGTTCACCGTCCATGATGCCGCTGGTGTCAAAGGACGTGGCGCCCAGCTCGGCGGTGCCGATATCGCTGAGGCGGATCAGGGTGTCGCCCTGGGTCTTGACCACCATCTGGCGGAACTGCTCGACGCTGGTCAGGTCGGTGTTGACGTTGATGTTGGCCGAGACGTACTGGCCCTTGGTCTGGCCCGGGGCGGCCTGGAAGTTGTTGTTGCGGATCGCTTCGGCGACATCGCTGGCAGAGATGTTGCGCGCCGCCATGCGCGCCGGGTCCAGCCACAGGCGCATGGCCAGTTTCTGCCCGCCGAGGATCTGCGCTTCGGCGACGCCGTCCACCGAGGCGAACAGCGGTTGCACCACCCGCGAGATATAGTCGGTGATGGCCGGCAGGCCGATCTCCTTGCTCGAGAAGCCGACATAGATCACCGCCGTGCCTTCCCCCGAGGACTTGGCAATCACCGAGTCATAGGCGCCTTCGGGCAGGCGGTACTTCACCTGGTTGACCGCGGCCATGATCTCGGTGAGCGCCTTGTTCGAATCGGCGTTGAGCTTGAGGCGGATGCTGATCACGCTCTTGCCCTGGGTCGAGGTCGAACTCAGGTAGTCGACGCCGTCCACCGAGGCGACCGCCTGGGCGATGGGCTGGGTGACGAAGCCCTGCATCAAGGAGGAGCGGGCCCCCGGGTATTCGGTGGTGACGGTGATGGTCGCGCTTTCCAGCTGCGGGTACTGGCGGATCGGCAGGTTCAGCAAGGCCAGCAGGCCGAGCATGACGATCATCGAACAGACGACCAGCGTCAGCACTGGCCGACGGATGAACAGGTCAGTGAATTTCATAGCGGAACAAGTCCCTTTCAAAGGCACGCAAGGCGCAGGTCGGCGTTACAGTTGCTGGGCCACGTCGGGTTTCTTCAGGTCGCTGGCGGCCATGGCATCCTGGGTCAGGCGCACTGGCATGCCGTTGCTCAGGCGGATCTGCCCGGAGACCACCACCCGGTCGTTGGCATTGATCGCATCGAGTACCACCACCCGGTCATTGCGCCGCGCGCCGAGCTTGACGAAGACCTGCTCGACATTCAGCTGGCCGTTGTTCTCGCGCAGGACGAACAGCGAGTTGCCGTAGGCGTTGTAGCTGATCGCGGTTTCCGGAACGCTGAGCACATCGGCCAGGCTCGGCAGCTCGACGCTGACGTTGGCGAACATGCCCGGCTTGAGCAGCAGTTCGGGGTTGTCCAGGGTCGCCTGGACCTGCATCGAACGGGCGCCGGGGTCGATCTGCGGCTCCAGGGTGGTGACCGTGGCCTGGAACGGGCGCTGCGGCCAGGCGTCGACCTTGAGGTTGATCAGCTGCCCGGGTTGCAACTGGGCGGCGGCCTGTTCCGGCAGCGAGAAGTTCACGTACAGGCGCGACAGCTGGGTCAGAGTCACCACGCTGTCGCCGGGGCTGATGTACTGGCCCAGGTCGACCTTGCGGATCCCCAGCACGCCGGCGAACGGCGCGCGGATGGTCTTCTGGTTGATCACCGCCTGGACCCGGGCGATCTCGCCACGGACTTGATCGTAGTTGGCCTGGGCCTGGTCCAGTTGCGACTGGGTCGAGGCCAGCAGCAACACCTTGCGCGTGCGCTCCAGGGCCAGCTTGGCGTTCTTGGCCTGGGCCTGGAGCTTGGCCAGGTCGCCTTGCTCCGGGCCGTCGTTGAGCTTGAGCAGCACCTGGTTGGCGCTGACGGCCTTGCCGGCGGTGAAATTGAGTTCGACGATGCGTCCGCCGACTTCCGGCGATACCTGCACCTGTTGCACCGCGGCCAGGGTGCCGACGCTGGACAGCACCACCGGCATCGGCCCCGACTGCACATTGGCCACGGCCACCGGGGTAGCTGGCGCCGCGCTCGGTGCCGGTGCGCTGGTGTCGCTGACGCCGTTTGGCGACCAGACCATGAAGGCTGCCGCCAATGCCGCGACGGCGCTGCCTGAACCTACCCAGTAGCGCGCTTTCATTGCACCGCTCCTTCTGGCTTGGCCGCCAGTTCCTGACGAATGTTGTTCAGTGACTGGCGCAGTTGCTCAAGCCCCAGGGCGCCGGGGATCAGGTACCGATCGGCAATCACCAGCGACGGCACCGAGCTGATGCCCAGGTGGCGGCCCAGGCGCAGGTCCTGTTCAAGCAGGGCCGGAGCGTCATGCTCGAAGGCGTGTTCGAAGGCCTGCGGGTCAAAGCCGGCTTCGGCGGCAATCGCCAGTACCGTGGCCTTGTCGCCGATGTTGCGGCTTTGCACCAGGTGCGCCAGTTGCAGGCGATCGAACATCTGCTCGTGAGCGGCATTGCCCCCCAGCGCATTGGCGGTCTGGCAGGCGCGGGCGGCGAGCAGGCCGTTGGGGTATTCGAACGGTTGCTGGCGCATGCCTTCGATGTTGATGCGTTTTTCATCCTCGGCGCGGGCGCAGGCTTGCCAGTGGCCGAGGATGGTGTCCTTGGCCTGGGGCATCGAGCCGAAGCGCTCGATCATCGCCTCACGGCTGGTTTGCAGAATGAAACTGCGGTGCTGGATATCCAGGTCGAGTTCGGCTTGCAGCTGCTTGAGCCGCGGGGCGAGGACGAAGCACCAGCCGCAGACGACATCGTGGAAAAATTCGACTTTCAAGGAGGACATGGTAGTGACCCGATAGCAGAGGGGATGGAGGCACTATCCACAGCGGCTGGGGGAGAAAAAAGCGACAAAAGTGCAGCTAATCCTCCCATCCCCTTCATCGATGGCCGAACGGCCTGCCAGCACGGGCCGGGCAAGGTAGAATGGGCGCCTTTAGCCAACTGATTGTGCCCATGACTTCCGTGATCGATACCCTCCAGCAGCACCTGCTCGCCGCCCTTGACCCGGCGCCGGGCGAAACCCGCCGCCTGTTCCATGGCCGCGGGCGCTGCTGGCCGGGGTTGGAGCAGATCACCGTGGACTGGCTGCAGGGTGTGCTGCTGGTGTCGCTGTTTCGCGAGCCGCCCGAAGGCCAGTTGCCGGCGCTGGAGCAGATGCTCCTGGCCCTGGCCGAAGCGCCGTGCTGGAGCGGCCAGGCGATCCTGATCCAGCACCGCTACCTGCCGGACAGCCCCGGCCAATGGTTGCTGGGTACGCCCAGCGAGCACTGGCTGATCGATGAGGACGGCCTGCGTTATCAGCTGGACCTGGGCCTGAAGCAGAACACCGGTTTGTTCCTCGACATGCGCTATGGCCGGCGCTGGGTACGCGAGCAGGCGGCGGGCAAGCGCGTGCTCAACCTGTTCGCCTATACCTGCGGGTTTTCGCTGGCGGCGATTGCCGGTGGCGCCGAGCAGGTGGTGAATCTGGACATGGCGCGTTCAGCGCTGAGCCGTGGGCGCGACAACCATCGGCATAACGGCCATGACCTGGGCAAGGTGAGTTTTCTTGGTCATGAGCTGTTCAAGTCGTGGGGCAAGGTGCGCAAGTCCGGGCCCTATGATCTGATCATCATCGACCCGCCAACCTTCCAGAAAGGCAGCTTCGTCCTGACCCAGGATTACCGCAAGATCCTGCGGCGCCTGCCGGAGCTGTTGAACGACGGCGGCACGGTGCTGGCCTGCGTCAACGACCCGGCGATCGGCCCGGACTTTCTCATCGAAGGCATGGCCGCAGAAGCGCCGGGGCTGGCCTTCGTCGAACGCCTGGCCAACCCGCCGGAATTCCCCGACAGCGATCCGGCGGGCGGGCTCAAGGCCCTGGTATTCAGGGACCTTGTGTAGACGCGGGCTTGCCCCGCGATAGCATTCTGTCAGCCATCGCGCATCGCGGGGCAAGCCCGCTCCTACTTGGCCAACCGTCGCCAGCCGAGCACCACACCACTGACACTCAGCACCAGCCCGCCCAGGCTGAACAGGATCATCCAGGCATCCCACAGCGGCCGCTGTTGCAGCAATGGCAACCAGTCCCAGCTGTGCAGCAATGAGAACAACCAGCGCGACACGCGCCGGGGCTGGTCCAGCACGCCCAGCATCTCGCCGGTGTACAGGTCCAGGTGCAGCCAGCTCTGCTGCGGGTCTTCAAAGCGTACGCGCAACACCGGCAAACGCTTTTCCAGGTGGCCGAGCATGCTGTGCTCGGCCCTGGCGTAGTAGTAGAAGTCGTAGGTTTCTAGCTGCACGCTGTGCATCTGGCCCTGAGGCAAAATCGCTTGCGCTGCACGCTCCAGTACGTCCCGTGGCAGGCGCTCGAGTACCTGCCCGTCGGCCATCGACAGCACCCGGGTTCGGCCAGCACCCTCATGGCCGACCAGATAGCCCGCACCGCCGATCAAGCGCCACTCAAGTTCACGGGCCTTGAAGCCTTGCTGGCCAAACCGCGCCAGCGCCTCGTTGGCCGAGAGCGGGAAAGCCGCCGCGGTCAAAGGCCCGCCTTGATAGGCCGCAACGTTCAAGGGCGCTGAACTGCTGAGCAGCCGCCACGGGTTCATCGACATCAAACCACTGAAGATCCAGGTGATCGCCAGCACGCCGAACAGCAAGCCACCGATATGGTGCCAGCGGGCAAACCCGCGGTAGGGCGAGCGCGAGCCACTGCGGTAGGGCTGGCGCAGACGCCAACGGAGGATGCCGATCACCGCGCCGAGCAGCGCCATCAGCGTGCCGGCCAGCGACAGGTAGATCACCAGGTTGCTCCACAGGCCGTCCGCGCCAATGCCACGCAACGGGTACAGCCAGTGCAGCCAGGCGCCGACCAGGTTCCAGCCGCGCTCCAGGGCGCTGGCATCGCGCACCACTTCACCGGTATGGCCGGAGATGTACAGCAGGGTACGCTCGCCATCGTCGAGCTGGACCCGCTGTAACGGCCGCTCGGCGTCCAGGGCGCGCGAGTGGCTCCACAGGTCCTCACTCACTGCGCCGCGATAGCTGGCCTTTGCCCCCGGGTCGTACTGACGAGCACTGGCCAGCGCCTGGTCGCGGTCGATCGGTTGCAGGCGCTGGCCCGTGCGGGCATCCACCGCCACGCTGGCGTGACCCGGATAGCCGAATAGGTAGCGCGGCGTGCCGGCCACCATGATCAGGCGGATGCTTGCCGGGTTGCGCTCGGCATCGGCGCTGCGCAGGGCAGTGCCGAGGTCGACGCAGCAATCCTGCAGGCGCAACTGCGGCAGGTGAGCGAAGTGCTCGCGCGGGGTCAGCTTGGGGTAGCCGACATAGAGCATGACCATCCCCGAAAAGAACCACAGGGCCATGAACAGGCACAGCCCGATGCCCAGCCAGCGGTGCCACAGGTACAGGTAACGTTTCATCGGTGGCGTCCTAGAAGCGCGTCTGCACGGCCAGCTCCAGGGTGCGCGGGGCACCGAGGTAGAGCATGCTCGCAGAGGTCCAGCGGGCGTACACCTCGTCGGTCAGGTTGCGCACCCGGGCGGTGATGCGCGTGTCGTCATCGACCTTGAAACCGAGGAAGGCGCCGAAGATCGTGTATGACGGCGCATAGCGGGTGTTGGCTGCATCGGCATACACCGAAGATACATAGCGGCTGTCGGCACCGACTTGCCAGCTCGGGTCGATGTCGTAGGTCAGCCACAGGTTGGCGACCCGCTCGGGGATGTTGGTCGGGGTGTTGCCCTTGCGCGAGATCGAGCGGCCGCCGACGTTCTCGTTGAACTCATCGTACTGGGCGTCGACATAGGCGAAGTTGCCCTCGGCCAGCAGCTTCGGCGTGACGTGCAGCGACGCGGCCACCTCGACCCCGCGTGAGGATTGCTTGCCCACCGGCTGGGTGACGCTGGGGTTGGCGGCGTCGGCGGTGGCCAGGTTCTTGCGCTCGATATGGTAGGCGGCGACGGTAGCGGCACCACGGCCGTCGAGGAAGCTGAACTTGCTGCCCACTTCCAGTTGCTTGCCGGTGCTCAGGTCGAAGTCGCGTACCGAGGCGAAGCTGGCGGTGCTGAGCATGCCCGAGGGCGGGTCGGCGGCGGTGCTGTACTGCACGTAGACGTTGGCCGCCGGGGTCAGTTCGTAGACCAGGCCGATGCGCCCGGTGGTGGGCTCGTAGCTGCGCTGGAAGTCCAGCGGGTTGTTGGCATCGACCGTGCGGTAGTTGTGCACATCGAGGTCGATATGGTCGTAGCGCAAACCAGTGAGCAGCGACAGGCGCTCAGTCAGTTGCAGACGGTTTTCGACGAACGCCGCCCAGGTGTCGACGGTGTTCTCGCGGTTCTTCTGATAGCCCGGGACCATGCCGTTCAGATCATAGAAATGCCCGGGTTCGAAGGTGGCCGGGTCGACGCTGTCGAAAATGCCGGTGATCGAGCGCGGGTAGCTCATCTGCACGTTGTGGCTGTAGTCCAGGCCCGCCGACCACTGGCTGTTCAAGCCGAACAACTGGCCTTCGTGGAGCAGCTCGAAGCGGTTGCCGTTGAGTTCCTGGTCGTGGCGTTGCAGCAGCGCGTTGGAGCGGTTTACCCGGCTGTTGTCGGCGTTGTAGGCGTAGGTTTCGAGGTTACGGAAGTTACGCTCGGTGTTGTAGTGGTAGAGAGTGTTGCGCAGCGAGGTGTTGTCGTTGAAACGATAGTCGGTGATCGAGCGCAGCCAGCGCACGCGCTGTTCGTAGCGGCCGTCTTCGACGTTGTAGTTCTCGAAGCGGCGGCTCTCGTCGACCTTCATTTCGCCACCCAGCGGGTTGAGCACCGGGCTGCCCCAATAGGGGCTGTCGACCGTTTCGTTCTGATACTCCACGGCCAGGGTGTGGGACAGCTGGTCGTTGATGTCGGTGAGCAGGGAGAACGCCACGGTCCAGGCATCGCGCTCTTCGCGATCGACATAGCCATTGCTTTTGCTGTGGCTGAAATCCAGGCGGGCGTAGTTGCGGATGCCGTCGCCGTCGTTGAGCGCATGGTTGAAGCCGAACGAGGTCTCGCTGCTGTCATAGGAGCCGTACTTGATTCGCCCCTCGTTGAAGTTCTCGTCGCGGCTGGCCAGCTTGGTGATGTAGTTGATCGATCCACCCACGGCACCGGCACCGAAGAGGAAGCTCGACGGCCCGCCGACGGCTTCGACCCGGTCATAGATCCAGCTGTCCACCGGGCGCGCGGCGATGGAGTCGTATTGCACGCTGATGCCGTTGAACAGCTGGGTGATCTGTGCCCCGGAAAAGCCCCGATAAGCCACTGAGCCGGCAGAGCCGGGCGGCGAGGCGGCGGTCATGCCGGGCACGCCGTTGAGCACGTCCTGGGTAGTCTGGGCGCCGCGCTGCTGAATCTGCTGGCGGTTGACGATGTTCACCGAAGCCGGGGTTTCCCGTGGCGTCAGGCCAAGGCGTGAGCCGGTTTGCGACGGGGTGTCGAGCAGTACGCCGTCTTCGGCGTCGGCGCGGCCGTTGATGCGCAGGTCGGGCAGGGTCAGCGGCGCCTCGGCCACAGCATTGAAGGACAGCGCGCACAGCAGCGCCGCGCAACCGGAAAGGCGATAGGAGTAGGGCATGAATCACACTCTGGAAATTGAGCCAGCGGCCGCCTGCACCTGTCAGGCAGGCGCAGCAAAAACGGCCGGTTTCAGGCAGCCCGGGGAACTGCCAGGAGGTTCAAGCCAGAAGCGGGGAGGCGCGGGGGTTGGCGGCGGGCCAGCAATAGCGCGGCGGCGCTTTGCTGCGCAGCTCACGGTGATAGCGACGTACACGAGTGACCGCCAGCAGCCAGCCGATGACCAGCGCAAGGCCCAGGCAAACTACGGCGGCGGCGCACACCGGGCAGGTTTGCATGCTGTCCCAGCCGGCCACCGACTGGTCGTCGAAATCGCTTTTCAGTGTCGGCCCGGCGCTGCCCATGGCTGAGCAATAGGCGCCGCCAATGCCATTGAGCTGCAGGCCCATCATCTGCCCGTGACCGATCCCGCAGGCGAACAGATTGAACAGGACACAGAAGTACAAGGTCCAGGCAATCAGCGGGCGGTCGGAGGGGGTGCGGTTCATGGCCGCGACTTTAGCACCGATGCCCGCAGGCGTTAAAGCCGAATCAGGCCTGTTGTTCGGTGAGTTTCAGCGGCGGCGGGTTGTATTGCGCGAAGCAATCGCCGGGCAAACCCGCTCCTACACATTCAGTAGGAGCGGGCTTGCCCGGCGATGAGGCCCTTACTGCCCGGTATAGATCTGGTCGAAAATCCCGCCATCGTTGAAGTGGGTTTTCTGCACGGTGCGCCAGTCACCGAAGGTCTTCTCTACCGACAGGAAGTCGACTTTCGGGAAGCGGTCGGTGTACTTGGCCAGTACCGCCGCATCACGCGGACGCAGGTAGTTGTTGGCAGCAATTTCCTGCGCCTCTGGCGACCACAGGTACTTCAGGTATTCCTCGGCGGTGGCGCGGCTGCCTTTCTTGTCGACCACCTTGTCGACCACGCTCACTGGCGGCTCGGCCTCGGCGGAAACGCTCGGGTAGATCACTTCGAACTGATCGCGACCGAACTCGCGGGCGATCATTTCGGCTTCGTTCTCGAAGGTCACCAGCACGTCGCCGATCTGGTTGGTCATGAAGGTGGTGGTGGCGGCGCGGCCACCGGTGTCGAGCACTGGCGCCTGCTTGAACAGCTTGCCGACAAAGTCCTTGGCCTTGTTCTCGTCACCGCCGTTCTTCAGCACATAGCCCCAGGCCGAGAGGTAGGTGTAGCGGCCGTTGCCGGAGGTTTTCGGGTTAGGCACGATGACCTGGACGCCGTCCTTGAGCAGGTCGGGCCAGTCTTTCAGGGCCTTGGGGTTGCCCTTGCGGACGATGAACACGGTGGCCGAAGTGAACGGCGCGCTGTTGTTCGGCAGGCGGCTGACCCAATTGTCCGGCACCAGCTTGCCATTGTCGGCCAGGGCATTGATGTCGGTGGCCATGTTCATGGTGATGACGTCAGCCGGCAGGCCATCGATCACCGAACGGGCCTGCTTGCTCGAACCACCGAAGGACATCTGCACGGTGATCTTCTCTTTGTGCTCGGCTTCCCAGTGCTTCTGGAACGCGGCGTTGTAGTCCTTGTAGAAGTCGCGCATCACGTCATACGAGACGTTCAGCAAAGGTGCCGGAGCAGCCTGGGCCACGGAGCCGAAGGCGAGGCCGGCGGCCAGAAGCGAGGCACTGAAGAGTTTTTTCACTGCGCATTCCTTGTTCGAGTTGGCGTTAAAGGCATTATGCCAGCGACTATAGCGGTTGGACCTTAGGCGCTAAAAGATTAAAAAGTGCTTTGCTTATTACGTTTTATTGAACAGTGCGTTACCGCAACGGGAGCAGAACGCGGCGCCGTGTTCATGGCTGTTTTTCCGACACACCGGGCAGTCGTGCTGCAGCTGTTCGCCGCGCATGGCGTTGGCCAGCTCCGCGGTGAAAATCCCGGTGGGCACGGCAATGATCGAATAACCGGTGATCATTACCATCGACGACAGCACCTGGCCCAGCGGAGTCTTGGGCACGATGTCGCCAAAACCGACCGTGGTCAGGGTGACGATGGCCCAGTAGATGCCCTTGGGGATGCTGGTAAAGCCATGCTCGGGGCCTTCGACTACGTACATCAGGGTGCCGAACACGGTCACCAGGGTCGAGACGCTGAGCAAAAAGACGATGATCTTCTGCTTGCTGCCGCGCAACGCCGTGAGCAGGTAGTTGGCCTGCTTCAGGTAAGGGCTGAGCTTGAGCACCCGGAAGATCCGCAGCATACGGATGACGCGGATGATCAGCAGGTACTGGGCGTCGCTGTAATACAGGGCGATGATCCCCGGGACGATGGCCAGCAGGTCGACCAGGCCATAGAAGCTGAAGGCGTAGCGCAAGGGCTTGGGCGAGCAGTACAGGCGGATCAGGTACTCGACCAGGAAGATCGCGGTAAAGCCCCACTCGATGGCCGCCAGCAGCCCGGCGTAGCTCTGGTGCACCTCGTCGATGCTGTCCAGGATCACCGTCACCAGGCTGGCGAGAATGATCAGCAGCAGGATCTTGTCGAAGCGTCGGCCGGCGACGGTGTCGGTTTGAAAGACGATGACGTAGAGCTGCTCGCGCCAACTCGAAGGGGTGTCCATAGGCTCGTTCCAAAGGCAGATGGGCAGAGCCTAGGGGCTGCACCTCAGCTGTGCAAGCGACGCCGGCTGTGGGACGCCGGCACGCGTAGCAGGCGGCCACCGGCATGCAGCAGCCAACAGGCGAGGATGAACGGCGCGGTCAGGCCGGCGACCGGCAGCAGGCTGAACACCGGTTGCAGGGCAATCGCCAGGACGATGGCCAGCAGCGGCAACCAGGGCCGCTGGCGCTCCTGGCTGAAGGCCAGGGCGGCCAGGGCGGCGTTGAAGCCGAACAGGCCGTTATAGGCCGCCGTGGCCTCGCCACCGATCAACGCCACGCTGCCACCGATGGCCGAGCCGAGCAAGGCCCAGACTGCCGCGTAGCGATTGGAGATCAGCAGGCCGATGGCAATCAGCACGCCGGCCAGGGGCTGGTCGAGCAAGAAGATCTGCCCGAGGCCACGGGCCAGGGCAAACAGCGGGTTGGCTTCGACGCCGGTACTGGCGGCGCCGGCGGGTTCGGCCATGGTCAGCGCAGCCCAGCCGAGCAACACGAACGGCGCCGTGTAGGCGGGCAGCAATTGCTTGGGGCCGCGCTTGAGCCACTGGTGCACGAGCATGCTGCTCAGGCCGCCGGCGGCGATGATCAGGGGCGGCAGGATCGCCGACCAGGGCAGGGCATAGCTGATCAACAGGCCGATCAGCACGCCGTTGTAGCTGTACAGGCCGGCCTGGCGGTCGCTGCGGTTGTAGCCGCGGCGTTGCGCGGTCAGCAGCCCGGCGAGGGCACCGAGCAGCGCGCCGCCGACCAGGTCGGGCGCGGTCAGGGTGATCGCCAGCAGGCAGCACAGGCCACACAGCGGGTTGCGCTGCAGCAGCACCTGGCTGAAGCCGTTGAGCAAGGCCGTGGCCCAGTCGGGGCACGGGTTGACGAAATTCTTGGTGTACATGGGGGCAGTCTGGGTTGATGTGGAGTGGGGAGCCTCTTTGGGCCGGGTTGTCCCACCGGAATTGTTGTTGGCCGGTCTGGCCTCATCGCTGGCAAGCCAGCTCCCACAGGTTCGGTGTGCACAGCACCTGTGGGAGCTGGCTTGCCAGCGATGGGGTTCAACTCAGATCAAGCTCTCGATCCGCAGCGTGTTAGTCGACCCTGGCTTGCCAAAAGGCACACCGGCGGTGATCAACAGCGTATCGCCACGGCTGGCCATGCCCTGGGCCTGAGCGATTTCCAGGGCGGTGGAGCAGATCTCGTCGACCTGGCGCAGGCGATCGTTGACTACCGAGTGCACACCCCAGGCCACGCTCAGGCGCCGGGCGGTGGACAGGTTGGGAGTCAGGTTGAGGATCGGTGCCCGTGGCCGCTCGCGGGCGGCGCGCAGGGTCGAAGCCCCCGACTCGCTGTAGTTGACCAGCACCGCCACCGGCAGGATGCCGCTGATGCGGCGGATCGCGCAGCTGATGGCGTCCGATACGGTGGCTTCGGCTTTCGGCCGGCCGACGTCGAGCTGAGCCTGGTAGTCCGGGCCATTCTCCACCTGGCGGATGATCTTGCTCATCATCTGCACCGCTTCCAGCGGGTAGTCACCCGAGGCGGTCTCGGCCGAGAGCATCACCGCATCGGCGCCTTCGGCCACGGCGTTGGCCACGTCGGTGACTTCGGCGCGGGTCGGGGCCGGGGAGAAGCGCATCGATTCGAGCATCTGCGTGGCCACCACCACCGGTTTACCCAGTTCGCGGCAGGTGTTGATGATGCTCTTCTGGATCTGCGGCACGCTTTCGGCCGGCACTTCCACGCCCAGGTCGCCACGGGCGACCATGATCGCGTCGCTCAGCTCGGCAATGGCGCGCAGTTGGGTGACCGCCGAAGGTTTCTCGATCTTGGCCATCAGGTAGGCGCGGTCACCGATCAGCTGGCGCGCTTCGACGATGTCTTCCGGGCGCTGCACGAACGACAGCGCCACCCAGTCCACGCCCAGCTCCAGGCCGAAGCTCAGGTCGCGGCGGTCCTTGGCGGTCAGCGGGCTGAGGTCCAGCACCGCTTGCGGCACGTTGACGCCCTTGCGGTCGGACAGCTCGCCGCCGTTGAGGACTTCGGTCTCGATCGCATCGCTGTGCTTGGCGGTCACCCGCAGGCGCAGCTTGCCGTCATCGAGCAGCAGGTCCATGCCCGGTTCCAGGGCGGCGATGATTTCCGGATGCGGCAGGTTGACCCGCGAGGCAGTGCCCGGGGTGCTGTCCAGGTCCAGGCGCAGGGTCTGGCCGCGCTGCAGTTGGACTTTGCCCTCGGCAAAACGGCCAACGCGCAGCTTGGGCCCTTGCAGGTCCATGAGGATGCCCAGCGGGTAGTTGAGCTGGCTCTCCACCTCGCGGATCCACTGGTAGCGCAGGGCGTGGTCTTCGTGCTCGCCGTGGCTGAAGTTCAGGCGAAAGATGTTCACCCCGGCCTCGACCAGCTGGCGGATGTCGTCGATGCCCTTGATCGCAGGACCGAGGGTGGCAAGGATTTTGACTTTTTTATCGGGCGTCATGTCAGGCACTCTCGAGGATCAGGATGGCGCGAAAATCGTTGACGTTGGTCCGCGTCGGCTCGGTGACGATCAGGGCATCGAGCGCGGCGAAGTAGCCGTAGCCGTTGTTGTTGTCCAGTTCATCGCTGGCCGACAGGCCCAGGGCCGCGGCGCGGGCGTAGCTGTCCGGAGTCATCAGCGCGCCGGCGTTGTCTTCGGAGCCGTCGATGCCGTCGGTGTCACCGGCCAGGGCATAGACCCCGGGCAGGCCCTTGAGGCTTTCGGTCAGGCTCAGCAGGAATTCGGCATTGCGCCCGCCACGGCCATTGCCGCGCACGGTCACGGTGGTCTCGCCACCGGAGAGGATCACGCAAGGCGGCGACAGCGGTTGGCCGTGCTGGACGATCTGCCGGGCGATGCCGGCATGGACCTTGGCCACCTCGCGTGATTCGCCTTCCAGGTCGCCGAGGATCAGCGGGCTGAAACCGGCCTGGCGGGCTTTGACCGCCGCCGCTTCGAGCGACTGCTGGGGCCGGGCAATGAGCTGGAAGTGGCTGCGGGCCAGGGCCGGGTCATCGGCCTTGACGGTCTCGGAAGCCGGGTTGTTCAACCAGGCGGTGACCGCTGCGGGCGCTTCGATGTTGTAGCGCTTGAGGATCGCCAGGGCCTCGGCCGAAGTGCTCGGGTCGGCCACGGTCGGGCCGGAGGCGATCACCGTGGCCAGATCCCCCGGTACATCGGAAATCGCATAGGTGTAGACGGTGGCCGGCCAGCAGGCCTTGGCCAGGCGCCCGCCCTTGATCGCCGAGAGGTGCTTGCGTACGCAGTTCATCTCGCCGATGGTCGCGCCGGATTTGAGCAGGGCCTTGTTGATCTGTTGCTTGTCGGCCAGGGTCAGGCCTTCGGCAGGCAGCGCCAGCAGCGCCGAACCGCCACCGGAGAGCAGGAAGATCACCCGGTCGTCAGCCGTGAGGTTGCTGACCATTTCCAGCACCCGTTTGGCCACGGCCAGGCCGGCGGCGTCCGGGACCGGGTGGGCGGCTTCGACCACTTCGATTTTCGAGCAGCTGGCGCCGTGGCCGTAGCGGGTGACCACCAGGCCGGAGACCGGGCCCTTCCAGGCGCGTTCGACGACTTCGGCCATGGCCGCAGCGGCCTTGCCGGCGCCGATGACAATAACGCGACCGCTGCGGTCGCTGGGCAGGTGGGCTTCAAGGACCTGGCGGGGATGCGCGGCATCGATGGCCGTGGCGAACAGCTCGCGCAGAAAGTGTTGCGGATCGACCGACATGGCAGGCTCCAATCTTATTGTTCTTCGGAATCAAAAACGCCCCTGGGCCCGCCTCCGTGCAGGCTGACCCAGGGGCGGTGTTGCCCGGGGTCTTATTTGTCGTCGCGGATCGAGAAGTTGGCCATGTGTTCCAGGCCCTTGATCAATGCCGAGTGGTCCCAGTTGGCGCCGCCGATCGCGGCGCAGGTGCTGAACACTTGCTGGGCGTTGGCGGTGTTGGGCAGGTTGATGTTCAGCTCCTTGGCGCCTTGCAGGGCCAGGTTCAGGTCCTTCTGGTGCAGGCTGATGCGGAAGCCTGGATCGAAGGTGCCCTTGATCATGCGCTCGCCGTGCACTTCGAGGATCTTCGAGGAGGCGAAGCCGCCCATCAGTGCTTCACGCACCTTGGCCGGGTCTGCACCGTTCTTGGCGGCGAACAGCAGGGCTTCGGCCACGGCCTGGATGTTCAGGGCAACGATGATCTGGTTGGCGACCTTGGCGGTCTGGCCGTCGCCGCTGCCGCCGACGCGGGTGATGTTCTTGCCCATGACCTGGAACAGCGGCAGGGCGCGTTCGAAAGCGTTCGGGCAACCGCCGACCATGATGCTCAGGGTCGCGGCCTTGGCACCGACTTCGCCACCGGAAACCGGCGCGTCGAGGTAGGTGGCGCCGGTGGCTTTGATCTTCTCGGCGAAGGCTTTGGTGGCGGTCGGCGAGATCGAGCTCATGTCGATCACCACCTTGTTCGGGCCAACGCCCTGGGCCACGCCGTTGTCGCCGAACAGCACCGCTTCAACCTGCGGGGTATCGGGGACCATGACGATGATGAATTCAGCTTCCTGGGCCACTTCTTTCGGGTTGGCCAGGGCCACGGCGCCAGCGGCGACCAGGTCGGCAGGCGCGGCATCGTGGTGGGTTGAGATGAACAGGCTGTGACCGGCTTTTTGCAGGTTCTGCGCCATTGGACGGCCCATGATGCCGGTGCCGATAAATCCGATTTTAGCCATGAGAAATGCCTCTTGTAATTATTCAATCTCGGCTGGCGGGCCGGGCCCCTGTGGGAGCTGGCTTGCCAGCGATGGGAACAATGCGGTGTAGCTGTGAGGGCCTCATCGCTGGTAAGCCAGCTCCCACAGGGATGGTCGAGGCCCGTCAGTGCGTCAGATCGCGTTGTGGCTCTTCAGCCAGCCAAGGCCCGCTTCGGTGGTGGTCAGCGGCTTGTATTCACAGCCCACCCAGCCCTGGTAACCGATGCGGTCCAGGTGTTCGAAGAGGAAGCGATAGTTGATCTCGCCAGTACCCGGCTCATTGCGGCCCGGGTTGTCGGCCAGCTGGATGTGGTTGATCTTGGCCAGGTTGCTTTCCACGGTGCGGGCCAGGTCGCCCTCCATGATCTGCATGTGGTAGATGTCGTATTGCAGGTACAGGTTGCTGCTGGCCACTTCCGCCTGGATGTCCAGCGCCTGCTTGGTGGTGTTCAGGTAGAAGCCGGGGATGTCGCGGGTGTTGATCATTTCCATGACCAGCTTGATCCCGGCCGCCTGCAGCTTGTCGGCGGCAAACTTGAGGTTGTCGACGAAGGTCTTGCGCACCGTGGCGCAGTCCGGGCCTTGTGGGCGGATGCCGGCCAGGCAGTTGACCTGGGTGTTGCCCAGCACCTGGGCATAGGCGATGGCCAGATCGACACCGGCACGGAATTCCTCGACTCGGGCCGGGTCGCAGGCGATCCCGCGGTCACCCTTGGCCCAGTCGCCGGCCGGCAGGTTGAACAGCACCTGGGTCAGGCCGTGGGCATCGAGCTGCTGCTTGATTTCAGCCGAGCTGAAATCGTACGGGAACAGGTACTCGACACCGCTGAAACCAGCGTCGGCAGCAGCCTTGAAACGGGCGAGGAAGTCCTGCTCGGTGAACAGCATGGACAGGTTGGCGGCGAAACGTGGCATGGTTGTCTCCTTGCAAAAAGGGGCCCTGTGCACCCGGCAGCAGGGCCTTCGCAGCGATCAGTCGAGCAGGGAAATCGCGGTTGGCGCGTCGTTGCCGACCAGCGCCAGGTCTTCGAATTCGTTGACCGCGTTGATCTCGGTGCCCATGGAAATGTTGGTCACGCGCTCGAGGATAACCTCGACCACCACCGGTACCCGGAACTCTTCGGCCAGTTTCTGCGCCTTGAGCAGGGCCGGGGCGATCTCGCCAGGTTCGGTCACGCGCAGAGCCTTGCAGCCCAGGCCTTCGACCACCGCGACGTGATCGACGCCATAACCGTTGAGCTCCGGCGCGTTGACGTTCTCGAACGCCAGCTGCACACAGTAATCCATCTCGAAGCCGCGCTGAGCCTGGCGGATCAGCCCCAGGTAGGAGTTGTTCACCAGCACGTGGATGTACGGCAGGTTGAACTGCGCGCCCACTGCCAGTTCTTCGATCATGAACTGGAAGTCATAGTCGCCCGACAGCGCCACGACCTTGCGGGTCGGATCAGCCTTGACCACGCCGAGGGCGGCAGGGATGGTCCAGCCCAGCGGGCCGGCCTGGCCGCAGTTGATCCAGTGACGCGGCTTGTAGACGTGAAGGAACTGCGCGCCGGCGATCTGCGACAGACCGATGGTGCTGACGTAGCAGGTGTCCTTGCCGAAGACCTGGTTCATTTCCTGGTAAACGCGCTGTGGCTTGACCGGCACGTTGTCGAAATGGGTCTTGCGTTGCAGGCTCGATTTGCGCTGTTGGCAATCTTCCAGCCAGGCGCTGCGGTCCTTGAGCTTGCCGGCGGCTTTCCACTCGCGGGCCACTTCGAGGAACACGTCCAGGGCGGCGCCAGCGTCGGAAACGATACCCAGATCCGGGGTGAATACCCGGCCAATCTGGGTCGGCTCGATGTCGACGTGAATGAAGCGACGGCCTTCGGTGTAGACGTCAACGGAGCCAGTGTGACGGTTGGCCCAACGGTTGCCGATACCCAGCACCACGTCGGACTTGAGCATGGTGGCGTTGCCGTAGCGGTGCGAAGTCTGCAGGCCGACCATGCCCACCATCAGCGGGTGATCGTCGGGGATGATGCCCCAGCCCATCAGAGTCGGGATCACCGGGATACCGGTCAACTCGGCGAACTCCACCAGCTTGTCGCAGGCATCGGCGTTGATGATGCCGCCACCGGCGACCAGCAATGGACGCTCGGCAGTATCGAGCATGGCCAGGGCTTTCTCGACCTGGACGCGGTTGGCCGCAGGCTTTTGCACCGGCAGCGGCTGGTAGGCGTCGATGTCGAATTCGATCTCGGCCATCTGCACGTCGAACGGCAGGTCGATCAGCACCGGGCCTGGACGGCCGGAGCGCATTTCATAGAACGCCTTCTGGAACGCATACGGCACCTGGCCGGGTTCCAGCACGGTGGTCGCCCACTTGGTCACCGGCTTGACGATGCTGGTGATGTCGACGGCCTGGAAATCTTCCTTGTGCATGCGGGCACGCGGCGCTTGCCCTGTGATGCACAGAATCGGGATGGAGTCGGCCGAGGCACTGTACAGGCCGGTGACCATGTCGGTGCCGGCAGGGCCGGAGGTGCCGATGCACACGCCGATGTTGCCGGCCTTGGTGCGGGTGTAACCCTCGGCCATGTGCGAGGCGCCTTCAACGTGACGAGCGAGGACGTGATCGATACCGCCGACTTTCTTCAGGGCCGAGTACAGGGGGTTGATGGCTGCACCCGGAATGCCAAACGCGGTTTCCACACCTTCGCGGCGCATCACCAGAACGGCTGCATCAATTGCTCTCATTTTGCTCATGGTTTTGTGCCTCTTTGATTTTGTAATTGTATACAAATGGCTTTTCACCAGAGTGTATTCACGCCAGGCGACTCTGGTCAATCCATTTTCATCGGCGATCGGCGCTTTCGTCGGGAAGCCTTTAAAAATGGCATTTCGTCAGAATTGGTTCATCGCGTCGAAATTATTGTATACAAAAATATTCGCCATTGTGTTCTATTTGTTCTATTGATTTTTACACCTGCCCTCGGGCTTCTAACAACAAGAGGACCTTTCCATGAACGCTTTGACCTTGAAAGTCGCTGTCAGCCTGGTGAACGCTGCGCTGGTTGCCGGGCGCAAGATTTCCTCCGCGCCGTTGACCGTGGCGGTGCTGGATAACGGCGGGCATCTGCTGGCCCTGCAACGTGAAGACGGCGCCAGCCTGCTACGACCGCAAGTAGCGATGGGCAAGGCCTGGGGTGCAATTGCCCTGGGCAAGGGCTCGCGCCTGCTGGCGCTGGATGCGCAGCAGCGCCCGGCGTTCTTCGCCGCGCTCAACGGCCTGGGCCAGAGCCCGGTGGTGCCGGCGCCGGGCGGGGTGCTGATTCGTAATCAGCAGGGCGTGGTGCTGGGGGCGATCGGCATCAGTGGCGATACTTCGGATATCGACGAGCAATGCGCGATCAGTGCGATCGAGGAGGCGGGGTTGACGGCGGATGCGGGTGTAGCGGCCTGAGGCCTCTTGGGCTGCTTTGCAGCCCATCGCTGGCAAGGCCAGCTCCCACAGGGGTTACTGTGGGAGCCGGCATTGCCGGCGATGCTGACACCGCGGACTAAGCGTCCGGCTCACACCCCTTGAGCACCAGGCGGATGATGGTCTGCGCCGCCGCCTCATAATCGCTGTCATCGAGCTTGGCCTTGCCGGTGACCACCGAGATCTGCCAGTCGAAGTCGGCGTAGGTCTGGGTCGCCGCCCAGATGCTGAACATCAGGTGGTGCGGGTCGAGCGGGGCGATCTGGCCGCGGTCGATCCAGGCCTGGATACACTCGATGTTGTGCCGGGCCTGCTCGTTGAGCTGCTCGACCTGGCTCGGGCTCAGGTGCGGCGCGCCGTGCATGATCTCGCTGGCGAAGACTTTGGAAGCAAACGGCAGGTCGCGGGAGATTCGCACCTTGGAGCGGATGTAGGCGCTCAATACCTCTTTGGGATCGCCGTCGGCATTGAACGGCGTCGATGCCTGCATGATCGGCTCGATGATGCTTTCCAGGACCTCGCGGTAGAGGTTTTCCTTGGATTTGAAGTAGTAGTAGACGTTGGGCTTGGGCAGGCCGGCCTTGGCCGCGATGTCGCTGGTCTTGGTGGCAGCGAAGCCCTTGTCGGCAAACTCTTCACTGGCCGCGCGCAGGATCAGTTCTTTGTTGCGCTCGCGAATGCTGCTCATGGTTGACGCTGTTCCTCGTGTCTGGCCGCTGGCGGCACCGGGCCTGGGAGGGCGGTTGCGCATGGTAGCACCGCGTTCGCAAGCGGCTCAAGGTGGCGACTTTGAGCTAGACTGTGGCCCTCTCAACCCGCTGGAATCAGGCAAACATGGCAGGAAGCAGTCTTCTGGTATTGATCGACGATATCGCCACGGTACTCGACGATGTCTCGGTAATGACCAAGGTCGCGGCAAAAAAGACCGCAGGGGTGCTGGGCGATGACCTGGCGCTCAATGCCCAGCAGGTCACTGGCGTGCGTGCCGAGCGGGAAATCCCGGTGGTCTGGGCGGTGGCCAAGGGCTCGTTCCTCAACAAGCTGATCCTGGTGCCGGCGGCGCTGTTGATCAGCGCCTTCATCCCCTGGGCGGTGACGCCGCTGCTGATGGTCGGCGGTGCGTTCCTGTGCTTTGAAGGATTCGAAAAGCTCGCGCACAAGTTCCTCCACAGCAAGGAACAAGACCAGGCCGAGCATGCGGCGCTGGTTGAGGCGGTGGCGGACCCAGCAGTCGACCTGGTGGCCTTCGAGCAGGGCAAGATTAAGGGCGCGGTGCGCACCGACTTCATCCTTTCGGCCGAGATCATCGCCATCACCCTGGGCGCGGTCGCCCATGCGCCGCTGACCCAGCAGATCATCGTCCTTTCGGGCATCGCCATTGTCATGACCATCGGTGTCTATGGCCTGGTGGCCGGCATCGTCAAGCTCGATGACCTGGGCCTGTGGCTGACCCAGAAGGCCTCGAGCGCGGCCAAGGCGATCGGCAACGGCATCCTGCGGGCGGCGCCGTACATGATGAAGAGCCTGTCGGTGATCGGTACGGCGGCGATGTTTCTGGTCGGTGGCGGGATCCTGGTGCACGGCGTGGCGCCGCTGCATCACGCCATTGAAGCCTTCAGCGCAGGGCGCGGCGGCGCCTTGACCGGTGCCTTGCTCAACGCCGGCGTCGGTATCGTTGCCGGTGCCGCGGTACTGGCGGTGGTGGCGGTCATCGGCAAGCTCTGGGGTGCTGCCAGAGCCTGATTCCGAGGGGTTTGATCAGTTCTTCAGTGCTGTGCGCTCGTTGGCTGCGGGCAGCCAGTCGAGCAGGTGGTGGGTGAAGCCGTAGCTGGCGACCTGGTAGTAGGCAATTGCGCGCTGGATCAACGTGTCACCGGTGCTGCTGTTCACTTCCTGGCTTTCACCCAGCGCCTGTTGGTGGCGGCGCAAGCCGTCACGCGGGCTGAGGATCGCCAGGTCCTGGCCGTTGAACAGGCCCAGGTGCTGGTAGTTGCCGATCAGCACCCGCGGTGGCAGGCGGTCTTCAAGCATCAGGTCGCGACCGAAGAAGGTTGAGGTGTAGCTCATGTTCAACAGGCCCAGCAGGGTCGGTGCGAGGTCGATCTGGCTGGCCAGCTTCGACTCCTCGCGCGCTTCGATCAGTTTCGGGGCGTAGATGAACAGCGGGATCTGATAGTTGCTGACCGGCAGGTCCTCCTTGCCGGCACTCCCGGCCGTGTGATCGGCAACAAAGATGAACAGGGTGTTGTCGAACCAGGGTTTGCTGCGGGCCTGTTGCAAAAAGCGCCCGATGGCATGGTCGGTGTACTTCACCGCGCCGTCGCGGCCGTTGCCTGATGGAATATCGATACGGCCATCGGGGTAAGTGTAGGGGCGATGGTTGGAGGTGGTCATCAGTTGCAGAAAGAACGGCAACTGGTTGTCGTGGTCGGCGTCCGCCAGTTTTAGCGCTTGGGTGTACAGGTCCTCATCGGACATGCCCCAGGCATTCTTGAAGCTGATGTCGGCCTCGGCAACGCTGCTCTGGTCGACGACCCGGTAGCCGTTGCCGCTGAAGAACGCGTTCATGTTGTCGAAATAGCCGCGCCCGCCGTAGACGAACACGCTGTCGTAGCCGACTTCGGCCAGTTGCTGGCCAAGGCTGGCGAAGCCGCTTTCACGGCCGATGCGCTTGACGATCGAACGCCCGGGCGTTGGCGGCATCGACAGGGTGATCGCCTCCAGGCCACGGTCGGTGCGGGTGCCGGTGGCATAGAAGTTGTTGAAGTACAGGCTCTGCTTGCGCAATGCGTCGAGGTTGGGGGTGAGGTTGCGGGTATCGCCATTGCTGCCCAGGTACTTGGCGCTCAGGCTCTCGATGGTGACCAGGACGATATTCGGCGTGCGCGGGCTGCCCGAGGCAGTGATTTCCCGGCGAATGCCCATGGGTTCCTGATCGACGAAGCGTGCATTGGGTTCTTGCAGTTCAGCGCGGATCAACTGGGTGGATTCGCTTTCGCTGAGGCTGCCGTAGAACTGTGAATAGTCCAGTTCGTTGTTGCGAAACGCGGCAAAGAACTGGTACGGCCCGTTGCTTGCCAGTTCGCGGGCGTAGGCATTGCCACCCTGGCCGCGAGGCATGTCCTGGTTGATCAGCAGCGCCCAACTGCCGGCCAGCAGTGCCAGGCCAGCAAGGCTGGCAAGGCGTTTACGCCAACTGGGCAAAGGTGCATCCAGGGCCTGGCGTAACGGTTTGGCAATTGCCAGGGTCACTACCAGCGCGGCCAGTGCCAGCACGCCGAGGATCAGGCCGATGGGGTAGGACTCGAGGATGTTGTTCAGTACCTCATCGGAGTACACCAGGTAGTCCACGGCGATAAAGTTAAAGCGCACGCCGAATTCGTCCCAGAACAGCCATTCGGCAACGGCGACGAACAACATGACGAACACGCTGGCGAACATCACCACCCGCAGCAACCCGCGATGTGCCCGCAACCGCCATAGCGGCGCCGGGCACAGCAGCAGGTAGACGGCCAGGGGCAAGGCGGCATAGAGCACAAAGCCCAGGTCATAGACCAGACCGGTGGCAAAGATCGAGAAAAAATGCCCCCCGGCATCGCTCAGGTGAGTGAAGTACAGGGCGCTTCTTGTCAGTAAGAAAATAACCAACCACAACGACGTCAAAAGCAGTAGATAGCGCACTGGCGCTGAACGTGTAGCGTGCATGGCGTTTGCCTTGTTATTGCAGGGGAAGTGGGGCGGCAAACTAACGCTTGAAATGAGAAAGAATTGTCAAATAAATGCAGTGAAGAAGTTGCTCGGTGGTTTATAGTGATAGATCTTTCATGCCGCAAGGATGCGCACGAGGCGCTAATGATAATCGCCCCTGATAATTAATAAGGAACCCATGAATGCCCTTCAGATCATTGACCTACGATGTCTTTCACCTGGGCTTGTACATGGCCACTGCATTGGCCTGGACCAGCCTCTGCGTCATGGTTTTGCTTTGCGCGCGCAGGCGTCGCTTTGCTTCTGTGCCGGGCAGCTGCCTGGGTGTGGCTGGGCTGGGCGTGCTGGTCTGCCTGGGTATTCTGTTGGCAGATGTGCTGCGCCTGATCGATCACCGGGCGGTGGTGTTCAGTTTGTTGGCGTTTGGGGTTATTGCACCGGGGCTTGCGGCCGTTGGTTTGTATTTGCGTCTGAATCTGCGGCGCGAGAGTATCGGCTGAATTTATTTGCAGGAAAACGCCTTAATTAATGTAAGATCTTTCCAAAGTTTGATTTTCTTATCAAAAGTTGCGCCCGTGCAGGGCGCAACTTTGTATCCGTGCGGATCAGAAGTGCGCTTTGACCAGGAAGCTGGCAGTGTTCTGATCGGTATCGAAGGCATCGCTGTCCTTGATGCCGTACTTGTTCTTCCAGTAGTCGTATTCGAAACCGACATACAGCTGCTTCTCGCCCCAGTTCAGCGCCTTGCCCAGGTCATATTTGACCTGCGGGTTGAAGTGCAGGTTGGCGTGGTAGGTGCCACGGCGGCTGGTGGCATCGTTGTCGACGACCCAGTCCATGAAACCATCGATGAGAATGTCGGACTTGCCCACAGGAATGGTGTAGGACCAGACCGGGGTGATCTGCCAGACGTTGTCACCGGCACGGCTGCCCTCGGTGTTGCGCTGGTAGAAGTTCAGCTGGAAGTAGTCGAAGCCTGGGATGTCCAGGTCGAAACCCGGGCCGATCAGGTAGGACTCGGTGTCGCCCTCGCCAAACTCGTAGGTCATCGCCAGCAGCACGTCCTTGACCGGACCGAAGGCCAGCTTCTGGTCGAAGATCTTGCCGAACGACAGGCGCGGGCTGATCTCGCCGTAGTAGGTATTGGGGCCGTTGTTGAAGTCCTTGTCACCGTTGTAGAAGATCTTGTCGACGAAGATGAAGTTGTCGCCGTACTTCCAGGCATCGGCGTGCTCGAAGGTCACGGTCTGCTGGATCGACGGGTTGACGGCAAAGTTCTTGCCCCACAGGTAGGTCAGGCTGTTGTTCTGCCATTGCAGCAGATCACCGGCGCTGGCGGCGGTGCTGGCCGCCAGCAGGCCGCTGGCGAGGATCAGGCTGTTGGTAATACGCATCGCGTAGTTGCTCCCTTGATTGATTCTGTGTCGGTGCTCTGGTGCGGCACCTTTTGGGTAAATACTTGTCTTTTGGGTCAGTTTTTTTCGATTGGCCACAGCTGTTTGGCAAGAGCTGGGCCAACCTTCCGGGGTGGCGCAAGCAATCCTGCTCGACGTCTTTCTGAACAGTTGAAAATGGGTATTTCAGGTTGGCGTGACGCCTGCCAACCGCCCGAATTCATTGACTGAGCGGTCAGCAAACGCAGGCAGGATCCGTCCTGCCCTGATCGAGGGGGCGCGCAGATTACTGACTTGCGCGCCGGTCCTCAAGTGCCCCGTCCTGGAGCGGGTGAGGCAAAAACTGTGCATTTGGTCAGCTTTTAGAAGTGAACCTTAACCAGGGCGCTGGTAACGCTCTGGTTGGTGTCGAGCTTTCCACTGTTCTCGATACCGTATTTGTCTTTCCAGTAGCTGTACTCGATACCCACGTACAACTGCTTGGCGCCCAGGTTCAGGGCCTTGCCCAGGTCGTATTTGACCTGTGGGTTGAACTGCAGGTTGGCGTGGTAGGTGCCGCGCCGGCTCTGGTCGTTGTCCACCACCCAGTCCATGTAGCCGTCGATCAGCACATCGGACTTGCCCACGGGGATGGTGTAGGAAAAGGTCGGGGTAATCTGCCAGACGCGATCACCGGGGCGGCTGCCTTCGGTGTTGCGCTGCATGATGTTGAGGGTGAAGTAGTTGAAACCGGGGATCGCCAGGTCAAAGCCGGGGCCGATCAGGTAGGCCTCGTTGTCGCCTTCGCCAGACTCGTAGGTCATGGCCAGCAACACGTCCTTGATCGGACCGAACTCGAATTTGCGATCGAAGATCTTGCCGAACGACAGGCGCGGGCTGAATTCACCGTAGTAGGTGTTGTTGCCTTTGTTGCGGTCGGTGCCGCCGTTGTAGAAGATCTTGTCGATGAACAGGAAGGTGTCGCCGTACTTCCACTTGTTGGCATGTTCGAAGGTCACCGTCTGCTGGATTGCAGGGTTGACCTGGAAGTCCTTGCCGTAGAGGTAGGTGAGGCTGTTGGTGTGCCAGAGCAGCAAGTCCCCTGCGGCGGCTGGCAAGGTGGCCAGCAGACTGCTACCCAGCAGGAGGGAAGTGGTGATGCCTTTCATGTTGTGATTCCCGGCTTTGTTATTGTTAGTTTTCGGTTTTTTTGGCGCGAAGCGCCCCGGCCGACCCGCTCCCACGGGTCGACGGCCTTGCGTATTGCTTGGGTGATGCCGGGCGGCAAGCGCCGCCCAAAGGCTCAGTGCTGGTGGGCGGTATCGTTGTGGGCGGCGCGCTCGGCGCCACCGAGAATGTTGAACAGCAGGTTGAGGATCAACGCGCTGACCGTGGCCATGGCAATCCCGCTGTGGGTGATCGGTTCCATCCACTGCGGCATCTGCGCGAAGAACTCCGGACGCACTACCGGGATCAGGCCCATGCCGACGCTGACGGCCACCAGCAACTGGTTGCGGCGGTCGGCGATGTCGGCTTCCTGAAGGATCTTGATGCCAGTGGCGGCGACCATGCCGAACATGGCAATCGACGCCCCGCCGAGTACCGCAGGCGGAATCGAGGCAATCAGGAACGCCGCTTTTGGCAGCAGGCTGAGCAGGATCAGGAAGCCGCCGGCGACCACGGTGACGTAGCGGCAACGCACGCCGGTCATCTGCACCAGGCCGATGTTCTGGGCGAACGAGGAGTGGGTGAAGGTGTTGAAAAAGCCGGCCACGAACGACGCACCGGCATCGCACATCAGGCCGCGGCGCAGCATGCCCGGGGTAACTTCACGGTCGGTGACCTTGCCCAGGGCGAGGAACATGCCGGTGGACTCGACGAAGATGATCACCACCACCAGGCACATCGACAGGATCGGCGCCAGGCTGAAGGTCGGCATGCCGAAATGCAGCGGCGTCACGACCTGTACCCATGGCGCTTCACTCAGGCCAGAGAGGTCGACCATGCCGATGGAGCCGGCGATGATGTAGCCCAGGCCCATGCCGATCAGTACCGAGACATTGACCCAGAAACCACGCATGAAGCGGTTGATCAGCAGGATGGTGGCGAGCACCAGGCCGGCGACGATCAGGTAGACGGGGGAGCCGAAGGGCGCGGCATCGGCGCCACCGCCGGCCCAGTTGACGGCAACCGGGAACAGCGACAGGCCGATCGAGGTGATGACCGTGCCGGTCACCAGGGGCGGGAAGAAGCGCACGACCTTGGACATGAACGGCGCGATGATCATGCCGAAGAAACCGGCGGCGATGGTCGCGCCGAAAATCCCCTGCAGGCCGACGCCGGGCATGCCGGCCATGGCCACCATGCTGCCGACCGCGGCAAAGCTTGCGCCCATCATCACCGGCATGCGGATGCCGACTGCGCCAATGCCGAACGACTGGACGATGGTGGCGACACCAGCGACCAGCAGGTCGGCATTGATCAGGAAAGCGACTTCTTCACGAGAAAGTCCGGCGGCTTGTCCGATGATCAGCGGCACGGCAATCGCGCCTCCGTACATCAGCAACACATGCTGCAGACCCACCAGGAACAGTTGGAACAGGGGCAGTGGCTGTCGTGGGGGCGCAACAGGGATGTACGCCTTGCGTGACTCGGACATGCAACACCTCGGTTTTGTTTTTATTCTTGGAGCTGCAAGCTTCAAGCGCCAAGCTTCAAGAAGAAGCAGGAGGTCGCGCTTGGCTTGCAGCTTTTTTTTGCTTGTCGCTTACAGCTGGCAGCTTGCGGCTGCCTTAGTGGGTCGGTGCTCCCTTGGCGACCCAGGCGCCAATCAGTTCACGTTCCTGCTGGGTCATCTGGGTGATGTTGCCCAGCGGCATGATCTGCGTAGCCACGGCTTGTGCCTGGATGCGTGCGGCCTGTTGCTGGATCTGTTGCGGGGTATCGAGCATCACCCCGGCAGGAGCGGCGCTGAACAGCGGGCTGGTCGGCTTGGCCGAGTGGCACACGGTGCAACGCTCCTGGATGACGCTGTGGATCTTGTCGAAGCCGGCGTCGTCGAGCTTGGCGGTGGCGTTGGCTGGCGCCTCGGTCGGTGCGGCAGGCTGTGCTGGAGCGGCAGCCTGTTCAGCAGCTTTCTCGGCAGCGGTCTTGCCACCCAGGGCGGTTTCCGGCAACGGCTGGTACTCGACCTTGGCGGCGGCCTGCTCAGGGGCGCTCGGCATCGGCGCAGGGCCGGTGACGTACGCCAGGCAGATCATCGACAGGGCACCGACCGGCAGGGTCCAGGCGTACTTGTTGCTGTCATGACGGGTGTTGAAGTAGTGACGTACCAACACCGCAGCCACCGCGATACCTGCCAGGATCAACCAGTTGTACTGGCTGCCGTAGGTGCTCGGGAAGTGGTTGCTGATCATGATGAACAGCACCGGCAGGGTGAAGTAGTTGTTGTGCCGCGAGCGCAGCAGGCCCTTGGCCGGCAGTACCGGGTCGGGCGTCTGGTTGGCTTCGATGGCGGCGACCAGCTGACGCTGGGCCGGCATGATGGTGCGGAACACGTTGCCGACCATGATGGTGCCGATGATCGCGCCGGTGTGCAGGTACGCGCCACGGCCGCTGAACACCTGGCTGAAGCCGTAGCAGGCGGCGATGACCAGCACGAACAGCACCAGGCCGAGCAGGGCAGGGCGTTTGCCCAGCGGCGAGTCACAGAGGAAGTCGTAGATGAACCAGCCGGCGATCAGCGAACCGATACCGATGGCGATGCCTTCACCACCGCTCAGGGTGCTGCCGGGGGCCAGCAGGTACAGGGTCGGGTTCCAGTAGAACACCAGGCACAGCAGGGCGATACCCGACATCCAGGTGAAATAGGCTTCCCATTTGAACCAGTGCAGGTTCTCCGGCATTTTTGGCGGAGCCAGCTTGTATTTCTCCAGGTGGTAGATCCCGCCACCGTGAATCGCCCAGAGATCGCCGGACAGACCGTCGCGCGGGTTGGCCCGGTTGAGGTTGTTTTCCAGCCAGACAAAGTAGAACGACGCGCCAATCCATGCCACGCCAGTGATCATGTGAACCCAACGCACGCTCAGGTTCAGCCATTCCAACAGATGTGCTTCCACAGTCTTTACCTCTACCCTGGCGCCCTGTAGCCGGGCGCTCAGGTCTTCTCTTATTGGTGGGGGGCGAGGATCAATTGCTCATCCTCATTGAAAAAATGCTCATCGCAGTTGTTGCCAGTGCCACTGCGATCAACCACCAGGAAGTCATCCCGCTTTTCGATCGTCAGCACCGGGTGGTGCCAGACGCCGCGATGGTAATTGATGCCCTGCCTTCCATTACTGATGAAGGCACGGACCAGGCCTGATACAGGTGCATCGCCAACGGGCGCGACCACGATCAGAAAGGGGTTGCCGAGCAGCGGAATGAAAGCCTGGCTGCCCTGCGGATGGCGCTCCAGCATGCGGACGGTCAGCGGCATGTCCTGCGCGTCGGCGCGGAAGATGCTGATGATCGCCTTGTCGTCGGGTTGTGCGGTTTCGACCGTGGCCAGACGATGGAAGCGCATGGTCGAGCCGTTGTTGATCATGAAGTGGTCGCTGCCGTCGGTTTCGATCACGTCACCGAAAGGGGCGAAGGCTTCTTTGCTCAGGGGCTCAATCACTAAAGTGCGCATGCGGATTCTCTTTATTCTGTGTTGTGGAGGGAGCCGTTGTTGCGCCGGTCAGGCCCTGGGTACGCTCGCGTCGCGCACTCGGGCCAGCCCGGCGGTCGACGCCCTTAAAGCTGCAGCAGGCGGAACAGGGCGATCAGGTTGATCTGCGCCAGCGCTTCCTTGAACTCGGCTTCGACCGAGTTGTGGATGCGCTTTTCAAAGGCGGCCAGGATCTGGTGCCGGTTACTGCCTTTGACCGCCATGATGAACGGGAACTTGAACTTCTCTTTGTAGGCATCGTTGAGTTCGGTGAAGCGCTCGAACTCTTCGGCGGTGCACTGGTGGATACCGGCGCCGGCTTGTTCATGGGTGCTCGATTCGGTCAGTTCACCCTGGATCGCGGCCTTGCCGGCGAGGTCCGGGTGCGCGTTGATCAGCGCCAGCTGGGCGGCGTGGTCGGCGCTCAGGAGGATGTCGCTCATGCGCTGGTGCAGGGCTTCGATCTGCTCGATTTCCTGCAGCTGGCCCAGGTCGTAGGCCTTTTCGGCGACCCACGGCGAGTGTTCGTAGATGTCGGCGAAGGCTGCAACGAACGCTGCGCGATCCAGGGTCGAAGGCTTCAGGGTCTTGAATGCGGTCATCATGCTTTCTCGGCTTGGAAAGGGTGGGTGGCATGCCAGTGACGGGCGATGTCCACGCGCCGGGCGAACCAGACCTGGTCATGGCTCTTGGCGTACTCGACGAAACGCTTGAGCGCGGCCAGGCGCGCCGGGCGGCCGATCAGGCGGCAGTGCAGGCCGATCGAGAGCATCTTCGGTGCCTCGGCGCCTTCTTCGTAGAGCACATCGAAAGCGTCCTTGAGGTACTGGAAGAACTGCTCGCCGCAGTTGAAGCCCTGCACCTGGGTGAAGCGCATGTCGTTGGTGTCCAGGGTGTAGGGGATCACCAGGTGCGGCTTGCCGGTCGGATTGTTCTGTTCCCAGTAGGGCAGGTCGTCGTCGTAGGTGTCGCTGTCGTAGAGGAAGCCACCTTCCTCCATCACCAGGCGGCGGGTGTTCGGCCCGGTGCGGCCGGTGTACCAGCCCAGCGGACGCTCGCCGGTGAGTTCGGTGAGGATGCGGATGGCTTCGAGCATGTGCTCGCGCTCCTGGGCCTCATCCATGTATTGGTAATCGATCCAGCGGTAGCCGTGGCTGCAGATCTCGTGGCCGGCTTCGACCATGGCGCGGATCACGTCCGGGTGGCGCTGGGCGGCCATGGCCACGGCGAAGATGGTCAGCGGTACACCGGTGTCCTTGAACAGCTTGAGCAGGCGCCACACGCCAGCGCGGCTGCCATACTCGTACAGCGACTCCATGCTCATGTTGCGCGCGCCCTGCAGCGGCTGGGCGGAGACCATTTCCGAGAGGAAGGCTTCGGACTCTTTATCGCCATGAAGGATGTTGCGTTCGCCACCTTCTTCGTAATTGAGCACGAAAGACAAAGCAATGCGGGCGTTCCCCGGCCAGCGCGGATGGGGTGGGGTGTTGCCGTAACCGATCAGGTCGCGAGGGTAATCAGCGCTCACTGCAGTCTTCCTTCTTGTACGTTAATGCGGAGGGCGTGGGCACCCGGGTAGGGTATCGGCCACGACGATGGAATGATTGTATACAACTTTGTTTGCGATTTGTAAGCCTGTTTTTTCGCTTTTCTTTGCCTTTTTACCCACTCCTGCCTCTATAAGGAGCCCTGCAAGAAACCTGCCTGATCGGTCAGCTAATGACGGTCGCGTCGGCCAATGGCGTGGTTTTGCGACTGATGGCTTATTTACAGGGGATGAGCGGCATGTCAGGAAAGAATACCGAATTATTGTGTACAATTTTACAGAGAAATGTCTTAATAATCCGACAGCCGCACGTTGTCGGGCTTCCTGACGCTGGCGTGCGGGTATTTTTTGCCCACAGATAGAACAGAGGCGAGCAAGCAATGGGACGTTTGACCACGCATGTACTGGATGCCGCTCATGGCTGCCCTGGCAGCTCGATCAAGGTCGAGCTGTACCGGGTCGAAGGCCAGCAGCTGGAGCTGGTGAACACTACCCTGACCAACAGCGATGGCCGTTGCGACGCGCCGCTGTTGCAAGGCGATGATTACCGCAGCGGTGTCTACCAGCTGCAGTTCAGCGCCGGCGATTACTACCGTGCCCGCGGCGTACAACTGCCCGAGCCTGCTTTCCTTGATGTGGTGGTGCTGCGTTTCGGCATCAGTGCCGAGCAGGATCACTACCACGTACCGCTGTTGATCTCGCCGTACAGTTACTCGACCTATCGTGGAAGCTAGTTGGTCGCTAGAAGAATCTTCGTAGGTCCTTGCCCGCTCACACTGCGGGCTTTTTTTTGCCTGTGATTCGAGATCCCGCCTATCCCTGTGGGAGCTGGCTTGCCAGCGATGAGGCCAGTGCGGTTCGCACCAAAGTTGTTGCCCGGATTACGACCGCTTCGCGGTCGATCGCTGGCAAGCCAGCTCCCACAGGGACCACTCAGGCATCAGCACTGTTTAGCCGACAACAAAAAGCCCCACCCGAAGGTGAGGCCCTGTTTACCTGCAGTTGTGTTTACAGGAATACAAACTTGGCAATGAAGATCGCCGTCAGCACCCACAGGCTTGCCGAGATCTCCTTGTAGCGTCCGGTCCCGGCCTTGAGCACCACATAGGTGATAAAGCCCAGGGCGATGCCGTCGGCGACCGAGAAGGTCAGCGGCATCATGATCGCGGTGACAATCGCCGGGATGCTGTCGGTGGCTTCATCCCAGTTGATGTGGGCCATGCTGCCCATCATCAGCATCGCCACGTAGATCAGCGCGCCGGCTGTGGCATAGGCAGGAATCATCCCGGCCAGCGGGGCGAAGAACATCGCGGCGATGAAGAACAGGCCCACCACCACCGCGGTAAGCCCGGTACGGCCACCGGCGGCGACCCCCGCGGCACTCTCCACATAGCTGGTCACCGGTGGCACGCCGACCACGGCGCCAAACACGCTCGATGCACTGTCGGCTTTAAGCGCTCGCGACAGGTTTTCGATGCGCCCGTCGGCATTCACCAGGTTGGCCCGCTGGGCCACGCCCATCAGGGTGCCGGCGGTGTCGAACATGTGCACGAAAAGGAAAGCGAACACCACGGCAATCATGCTGACGTTGAACACGCCGGCGACATCCATGGCCATCCAGGTCGGCGCCAGGCTCGGCGGCAGCGAGAACAGTCCGCCGTACTCCACCAGGCCCAGGCCCCAGCCGGCGAGGGTGACGCTGATGATGCTGATCAGGATCGCGCCGAACACCCGGTGGTAGCTGAGCACCGCGATCATCAAAAAGCAGATGGCCGCCAGCAGCGGGCCAGGCTCATGCAGCGAGCCGAGCTTGATCAGGGTCGCCGGGCTGTCGACGACAATCCCGGCGGTTTTAAGACCGATCAGTCCGAGGAACAATCCGACGCCGGCACCCATGGCATGCCGCAGGCTGACCGGAATGCTGTTGAGCAGCCATTCGCGCACCCGCGACAAGGTCAGCAGCATGAACAGCACCCCGGAGACGAACACCGCGCCCAGCGCGGCTTCCCAGGTGTAGCCCATGGTCCCGACCACGGTGTAGGTAAAGAAGGCGTTGAGCCCCATGCCCGGCGCCAGGCCTACTGGCCAGTTGGCGTACAGGCCCATCAACAGGCAGCCAAGGGCGGCGGCGATGCAGGTGGCGACGAACGCCGCGCCGTGATCGATGCCGGCATCGGCCATGATGTTGGGGTTGACGAAAATGATGTAGGCCATGGTGATGAAGGTGGTCAACCCGGCGATCATCTCGGTTTTGACGGTGGTGCCATGTAGCTTGAGTTTGAAAATCCGCTCCAGCCAGCTCGTTTCGAGCGGTGGGGCAAGATCCAGCGTAGGGGCGTCGGATTTGCGGCTTTCCACAGCGTGTACTCCTCAAGTCTTTTCTTGTTTTCCAGAACCAATCCTGCGCACGCACTGGGGGGCTCTGTGAGGCGGATGGGATGGCAGGCCACCGGACCGTTTGTTGACTTCTGGGTCAGGAAGTTGCACGGATGGATTATGCGTTTGTATACAAAGAATGCAAATAATGTTTTCTTTGTTGTGCTCAGATAATTTGCCAGTGCAGCTATAAAGGCCATCGCCACCTGCAGAAATCCCTGCGGCTGTGTACAATGTGCCAATACCTTAATCGTTTAATTTTCTTACCAGGACTTGCCATCGCCCCACTGGCTGGTATTACAGTCAGGGTCCGACTGGCGGATCTCCGTGCTCGAGTGCCCATGAACGAACAGCTGCAACCTCTCAAGAAACCAGTGCGTACCGGCAAGGCCGGTCGTAGCGGAACCCAGGACGATATCGTCTACGCGCACATTTTCGAGGCCATCCTCGAGCAGCGTCTGGCGCCGGGTACCAAGTTGAGCGAGGAAGCCCTGGGCGAGATCTTCGGCGTCAGCCGCACCATCATCCGTCGCGCCCTGTCGCGCCTGGCCCACGAAAGCGTGGTCCTGCTGCGGCCCAACCGCGGCGCGGTAGTGGCCAGCCCGACGGTCGAGGAAGCCCGCCAGGTGTTCTTCTCGCGACGCATGGTCGAGCGCGCCATCACCGAGCTTGCGGTCGAGCACGCCACTGCCGAGCAACTCAACGAACTGCGCCAGATGGTCCGCGAGGAGCGCGACAGCTTCTCCCGTGGCGATCGCGGTGCCGGTATTCGTTTGTCCGGCGAGTTCCACCTGAAACTGGCGGAAGCGGCGGGCAATGCCCCATTGATCAGCTTCCAGCGCAGCCTGGTGTCGCAAACCTCGCTGATCATCGCCCAGTATGAAAGCGGCAACCGCTCGCATTGCTCCTACGACGAGCACATGCAGCTGATCGACGCCATCGAGGCCCGTGACGTCAACCAGGCAGTGAGCCTGATGATGCACCACATGGACCACATCGACAGCAAGCTCAACCTCGATGAAGACAGCGCCTCGGATGACCTGCATGCGGTGTTCTCGCACCTGCTGCAGACCAAGAAGCGTGGTGGGATTGCGCCGCTCAAGGGTTGAAGGCCAGTAGCACCCAATGTCCGGCCACTGGCAGGTTATCCAGCCTCTGCTAGATTCTCACCTGATCCACCGCAAACCTTCATCAAGCAGTTGGGCTTGCGCGCTATGCGTAGAACTTCAACTACTTGAGGACAGGTATATGTCGATGCCCCTGAGCAAACGCATGGGTGCTGAACTGATCGGGACGTTCTGGCTGGTGTTGGGTGGCTGCGGCAGTGCGGTGATCGCCGCGTCGTTCCCCATCGGCATCGGCCTGGTCGGGGTGGCCATGGCCTTCGGCCTGACCGTGCTGACCATGGCTTTCGCCATCGGCCATGTTTCCGGATGCCACCTCAACCCCGCGGTGTCGGTCGGGCTGGTGGTGGGTGGGCGGTTTCCGCTCAAGGACCTGCTGCCCTACGTCATCGCCCAGGTGGTCGGGGCAATTCTCGGTGCGGCGGTGATCTACTTCATTGCCAGCGGCAAGGCCGGTTTCGAGTTGTCGGCAGGGCTGGCGTCCAACGGCTATGCCGAGCATTCCCCCGGCGGTTATTCATTGGCGGCAGGCTTTGCCAGTGAAGTGGTGATGACCGCGATGTTCATCCTGATCATCATGGGCGCCACCGACAGCCGTGCCCCGGCAGGCTTTGCACCGATTGCCATCGGCCTTGCGCTGACCCTGATCCACCTGATTTCGATTCCGGTCACCAATACCTCGGTGAACCCTGCGCGCAGCACGGGCCCGGCGATTTTCGTCGGTGGCTGGGCACTGCAGCAGTTGTGGCTGTTCTGGGTGGCGCCGCTGATCGGGGCAGTGATCGGCGGCGCGCTGTACAAGGGGCTGTTCCGCGAGCCTTAGCGCTGATGCACGCAGCGGCCGGCGGCGAAGGTCTGCCTGACGGTGCGGTCATCGCCCAGGGTCATCAGCACGAACAGCGTCTCGTCGATGCTGCTCGACTGCTGGATGCGGTAGTCCATCAGCGCCGTGGCCTTGTAGTCGAGCACCAGGAAGTCGGCATCGTTGCCCGGCTGCAGGCTGCCGATGCGGTCATCCAGGCTCAGCGCCCGGGCGCCGCCCAGGGTCGCCAGGTACAGTGACTTGAACGGGCTCAGGCGCGCGCCCTGCAGTTGCATGACCTTGTAGGCTTCATTCAGGGTGTTGAGCAGCGAGAAGCTGGTACCGGCGCCCACGTCGGTGCCCAATCCGACCTTGACCTTGAACTTCTCGGCCTGCGGCAGGTTGAACAGGCCGCTGCCGAGGAACAGGTTGGAAGTCGGGCAGAAGGCCACGGCCGAACCGGTTTCGGCCAGGCGCTGGCATTCGTCGTCGCACAGGTGCACGCCGTGGGCGAACACCGAGCGCTGACCGAGCAACTTGAAGTGATCGTAGACGTCCAGGTAGCCCTTGCGCTCCGGGAACAGTTCCTTGACCCAGTCGATTTCCTTGAGGTTTTCGCTCAGGTGGGTGTGCATGTACAGGTCGGGGTATTCGCCCAGCAGCTGGCCGGCCAGGGTCAGTTGCTCCGGGGTGCTGGTCGGTGCAAAACGCGGGGTCACTGCGTAGTGCAGGCGGCCCTTGCCGTGCCAGCGCTCGATCAGCGCCTTGCTCTCGATGTAGCCGGACTCGGCGGTGTCGGTCAGGTAGTCCGGGGCATTGCGGTCCATCATCACCTTGCCGGCAATCATTCGCAGGTCCAGGCGCTCGGCTTCTTCGAAGAAGGCATTGACCGATTCCGGGTGCACGCTGCCGAATACCAGGGCGGTAGTGGTGCCGTTGCGCAGCAGTTCTTCAACGAAGATCTTCGCGACCTTGTCGGCATGCGCCTTGTCGGCAAACTGCTTCTCGCAGGGGAAGGTGTAGGTGTTGAGCCAGTCCAGCAACTGCTCGCCGTAGGAACCGATCATGCCGGTCTGCGGGAAGTGGATATGGGTGTCGATAAAGCCCGGGGTGATCAGGGCATCCTGGTAATGCTCAACCTCGATGTCAGCCGCCAGGGTCGGCAGCAGGTCGCGGGCATCGCCCAGGGCGCTGATCTTGCCGTTGTCGATCAGCAGCAGGCCGTCTTCGAAATACTGATAGGAGGCTTCGACGCCTACTTCGGCAGGGTCGGCGATGCTGTGCAGGATGGCGGCACGGTAGGCTTTGCGGGTTGCGCTCATAGGGCTCTCGTCATATGGCTTGGCTGCGCCGTGACGGCGGCAGCAATTGGGCAATGGGGCCGGCGTTGACAGCGTTGTTGTGCTGGCCAAAGCTGGCGTTGTAGGTGGCAATGATTTCCGCGGCGATCGACACGGCGATCTCGATCGGCAGCTTGCCCTTGACCTCGGCGATGCCCATCGGGCAACGCATGCGTTGCAGGCGCTCCTCGGCAAAGCCGCGCTCACGCAGGCGATGCTCGAACTTGACGCGTTTGGTCTTCGAGCCGATCAGGCCGAACCAGGTGAAGTCATTGCGTTTGAGGATCGCCGCGGTCAGTTCCAGATCCAGCTGATGGTTATGGGTCATGACGATGCAGTAGCTGCCGGCGGGCAGCTCATCGACTTCATCCACCGGCTCTTCGCTGACGATCTTGCTGACCCCGGCGGGAAGGCTCTCGGGGAATTCCTGCTCGCGCGAATCGATCCAGCGCACCTTGCAGGGCAGGGCGGCGAGCAAGGGTACCAGAGCGCGGCCGACATGGCCTGCGCCGAATACGGCGATCTGCGCCTGCACCTGACCCATCGGCTCGAACAGCAGCACGGTGGCGCCACCGCAGCACTGGCCGAGGCTGGCGCCGAGGCTGAAGCGTTCCAGGTGCGGCGCTTCACGGCGCTCGGCGAGCATCTGCCGGGCGATGTGCATGGCCTTGTATTCCAGGTGGCCGCCGCCGATGGTGTCGAACAGCTGCTCGGCGCTGACGACCATTTTCGAGCCGGCATTGCGTGGCGTCGAGCCGCGTTCTTCGATGATGGTCACCAATACGCAGGGCTCGCCGCGAGATTGCAGGTCGGACAGGGCGTTGATCCAGGTGTGCATTATTCAGTTACCTCTACGGTGCCTGTTCTGGCCTCATCGCTGGCAAGCCAGCTCCCACAGTAGTCCCCCTGTAGGAGCGGGCTTGACCCGCGATAGGCGCCCTACGGAACGACTGTCTCAACCTCGGTAGCAGGCTGCTGCGCCGCCACTGCCTTGCGCATCTGCTCGCAACCCCAGAGCACCCGCTCCGGCGTCGCCGGCGCATCGATGAGCGGATGCACGCGGTAATCGCCCAGGCTCGCCACGGCATCCTTGATCGCACACCAGGCAGCGATGCCGAGCATGAACGGCGGTTCGCCCACGGCCTTGGAATGGAACACGGTGTCTTCCGGGTTCTTGCGGTTTTCCACCAGCTTGACGCGCAAATCCACCGGCATGTCGGCTACCGCCGGGATCTTGTAGCTGGCCGGGCCGTTGGTCATCAGCTTGCCCTTGGCGTTCCACACCAGCTCTTCGGTGGTCAGCCAGCCCATGCCCTGGATGAAGCCGCCCTCGACCTGGCCGATGTCGATGGCCGGGTTCAGCGAGGCACCGACGTCGTGCAGGATGTCGGTGCGCAGCATCTTGTATTCGCCGGTCAGGGTGTCGACGATGACCTCGGCACAGGCTGCACCGAAGGCGAAGTAGTAGAACGGCCGGCCACGCGCCTGGCTGCGGTCGTAGTAGATCTTCGGGGTCTTGTAGAAGCCGGTGCTCGACAGCGAGACCTGGGCGAAATAGGCCTGCTGCACCAGCGCTTCGAAACTGAGGATCTCATCGCGCACGCGCACGTGGCCGTTGCGAAACTCGACGTCTTCCTCGCTGACTTTGTATTGCCGTGCGGCGAACTCGGTCAGGCGTTTCTTAAGGATCTCGGCCGCATTCTGCGCCGCCTTGCCGTTCAGGTCGGCGCCGCTGGAGGCGGCAGTCGGCGAAGTGTTGGGTACCTTGTCGGTGTTGGTCGCAGTGATCTGGATGCGCTGGAAATCAACCTGGAACACTTCAGCCACCACCTGGGCCACCTTGGTGTTCAGGCCCTGGCCCATCTCGGTGCCACCGTGGTTCAGGTGAATGCTGCCGTCGGTGTAGATGTGCACGAGGGCGCCGGCCTGGTTGAGGAAGCTGGCGGTGAACGAGATGCCGAATTTCACCGGGGTCAGCGCCAGGCCTTTTTTCAGGATCGGGCTGTTGGCGTTGAAGCGGCGGATCGATTCGCGACGCTCGGCGTAATCACTGCTGGCTTCAAGCTCGGTGGTGATCTCTTCGAGCATGTTGTGCTCGACGGTCTGGTAGTAGTGGGTGACGTTGCGCTCGGTCTTGCCGTAGTAGTTGACCTTGCGCACCGCCAGTGGATCGAGGGCCAGGTGGCGGGCAATATGGTCCATCACCTCCTCGATGGCGACCATGCCCTGCGGGCCGCCAAAGCCGCGGTAGGCGGTGTTCGAGGCGGTATTGGTCTTGCAACGGTGGCCATGGATGGTGGCGTCGCCCAGGTAGTAGGCGTTGTCGGCGTGGAACATGGCGCGGTCGACGATCGAGGCCGAGAGGTCCGGCGAGCAACCGCAGTTGCCGGCCAGGTCGAAGTTGATTCCGTGCAGGCGGCCGTTGTCATCGAAGCCGACGTCGTACTCGATGTAGAACGGGTGACGTTTGCCGGTCATCAGCATGTCTTCGACCCGCGGCAGGCGCATCTTGGTCGGCTGGCCGGTGAGGTGCGCGATCACTGCACACAGGCAGGCGGGGCTGGCCGCCTGGGTTTCCTTGCCGCCGAAACCACCGCCCATGCGGCGCATGTCAACGACGATCTTGTTCATTGGCACGTCGAGGACTTCGGCCACCAGCTTCTGCACTTCGGTGGGGTTCTGGGTCGAGCAGTAGACGATCATTCCGCCGTCTTCGGTGGGCATCACCGAGGAGATCTGGGTTTCCAGGTAGAAGTGCTCCTGGCCGCCGATGTGCAGGGTGCCCTGCAGGCGATGCGGGGCGCTGGCCAGGGCGCTGACCGAGTCGCCACGCTGGTGGGTGTGGCTGTCGAGCACGAAGTGTTTCTTGCGCAGCGCCTCGACCACATCCAGCACCGGTTCCAGGTCTTCATATTCGATGATCGCGGCCATGGCTGCGCGGCGCGCGGTATCGAGGTCGCGGGCGGCGACGGCAACCACCGGCTGGCCGACGAACTCGACGGTGTCGATGGCCAGCAGCGGGTCGCCGGGCAGCAGCGGGCCGATGTCCTTGAGGCCCGGCACGTCTTCATGGGTGATGGCGATGCGCACGCCCTCGAAGGCGTAGCAGGGGCTGGTGTCGATGCTCAATACCCGGGCGTGGGCGCGGTCGGACAGGCGCGCATACACGTGCAGCTGGTTGGGAAATTCCAGGCGGTCATCGATGTACACCGCTTCGCCTGACACATGCTTGTCGGCGCTGTCGTGCTTGAGGCTGCGACCGACCCCGGTGGTCAGGTCCTGGCTGAACAGTTCGGCCAGCTCTGCCTGGCTTTTGGCGACGTGATGGTTAGACATAAGCGGTCACCCGAGTCTCGATGTGCGGCGTTTGCAGTTCAATGAAGTATTTGCGCAGCAGGTTCTGCGCGCTGAGCAGGCGGTATTCCTTGCTCGCGCGAAAATCCGAGAGTGGCGTGAAGTCCTCGGCCAGGGCCTGGCAGGCGCGCTCGATGCTGGCCTGGTTCCAGGCCTTGCCAACCAGTGCCGCTTCGCAGGCGCGGGCCCGTTTCGGGATCGCCGCCATGCCGCCGAAGGCAATGCGCGCAGCCTCGACCACGCCGTTGCTGATGCGCAGGTTGAATGCCGCGCACACCGCCGAGATATCGTCGTCCAGGCGCTTGGACACCTTGTAGGCGCGGAACGCCCAGTCGGCACGGGCCCGTGGCACGATGATCTTCTCGATGAACTCGCTTTCCTGGCGCGCGGTGATGCGGTAGTCGATGAAGTAGTCTTCCAGCGCCAGGGTGCGGGTGCTTTCACCTTTGCGCAGAACGATCTGCGCATCCAGGGCAATCAGCAGGGGTGGCGAGTCACCGATCGGCGAGGCGTTGCCGATGTTGCCGCCAAGGGTGCCCTGGTTACGGATCTGCAGCGAGGCGAAACGGTGCAGCAGCTCGCCGAAATCCGGGTACTCGGCGCTCAGGGCGTCGTAGCAATCGGTCAGCGGCGTTGCGGCGCCGATTTCCAGGTACTGGCCTTGAGTCTCGATGCGCTTGAGTTCAGCGACGTTGCCGACATAGATCATCACTGGCAGGGTCTTGTGGAACTGGGTGACTTCCAGCGCCAGGTCGGTGCCGCCGGCCAGCAACCGGGCTTCGGGGTGCGAGCCGTAGAGTTCGGCCAGATCGGCCACGGTCAGCGGCACCAGGCAGCGCTTGTCGCCGCTGTTGAGCTCACCGGTTTCACCCGGGGCGATGGCCTTGAGGCGGGCGATGGTCTGGGCTTCGCTGGCATCGAACTGATCAGGCTTGGCCTGGCAGCAGGACTGCTCGGCGGCGGCCAGGATCGGCCGGTAGCCGGTGCAGCGGCAGAGGTTGCCGGCCAGGGCTTCCTGGGCCTTGTGCAGATCGGGTGCGTCGCTGTTCTTTTGCAGGGCAAACAGCGACATGACGAAGCCCGGGGTGCAGAAGCCGCATTGCGAACCATGGCAGTCGGCCATGGCTTGCTGCACGCTGTGCAGCTTGCCCTGGTGCTTGAGGCCTTCGACGCTGATCAGTTGTTTGCCGTGCAGCGAGGAGACGAACGTCAGGCACGAGTTGAGGCTGCGGTAGCGGATGTGCTCGCGGCCGTCCTCGCCCTGGGCCAGCTCGCCGACCACCACGGTGCAGGCGCCACAATCGCCGCTGGCGCAGCCTTCCTTGGTACCGGACTTGCCCAGGTGTTCACGAAGATACTCGAGCACGGTCAGGTTGGGGTCCAGGGCATGCTCACTGCGCAGCTCCTGGTTAAGTAGAAACTGGATCACGGGAAGGCCTCACAAGCGACTTATTGTTGTTGAGCGGACTGTAAGCAGACTTGATTTTCAGGTCAACAATTTTCTGACCTTTGGGTCAGGAAATTTCTCGTGGCGCTTCCGCCCTTTCACAGGTGCTCTGTTATGAGCATAGTTGGCTCTGTGGGATCCGAATCTTTTGCGCCAATCGTGCCAACTTCTGCTATATGGCCACTGCGCGGCGCGGGGGCAAGTGCGCTACAATTCGGCGCTTGTGCACAGTTCAATGATTTTGAAGGAAAACCATGACGTTCAAGGCGCCGGACAGCCTCTCCGAGCAAATTGCCCATTACCTGGCCGAGCGGATCATCCGCGGCGAGCTCAAGCCTGCCGAACGTATCCAGGAGCAGAAGGTTACCCAGGCGTTGAATGTCAGCCGTGGTTCGGTGCGCGAGGCGCTGCTGATCCTCGAACGCCGCCATCTGGTGACCATCCTGCCGCGTCGTGGTGCCCACGTGACCGAGCTCGACGAGCACAACGTGCGCAGCCTGTGCACGTTGATGGGCGAGCTGTACACCTTGCTCGGCAACGCCGTGGCACAGCACTGGCGCAATGACGCTGACCTGCTGCCGTTCCTCAAGATCCAGCAGCGACTGACCAGCGCTTTTGAGCGTCAGGACATCCGTACCTTCGTCGAAGACAGCTTCGCGGTGATGCGCGCTGCCTATCCGTTCGCCGACAACCCCTACTTGCAGGAAACCGTCGAGAACCTGCAGCCGGCCATGAGTCGTGCCTATTACCTGGCACTGGACCAGCGCAAGGCCAATATGAACGACTTCCTGGTGCTGTTTGCCAACCTGCTCGAGGCCGTGGTGGCCCGTGACCAGCTGCGCATCCGCACGGTGCTGGCCGAGTACTGCCAGCGCAGCTGCGAGCTGGTGCTGGCGGCGCTGGCGACTGCCTGAGCATGCGCTTAAAGTGCATTCGCCTGGCCGGGTTCAAGTCGTTCGTCGACCCAACCACGGTCAACTTCCCCAGCAACATGGCGGCCGTGGTCGGGCCCAACGGCTGCGGCAAGTCCAACATCATCGATGCGGTGCGCTGGGTGATGGGCGAAAGCTCGGCCAAAAACCTGCGTGGCGAGTCGATGACCGACGTCATCTTCAACGGCTCGACCAGCCGCAAGCCGGTGAGCCAGGCCAGCATCGAGCTGGTGTTCGATAACTCCGACAGTACCCTGGTCGGTGAATACGCGGCTTATGCGGAAATTTCCATTCGCCGCAAGGTGACCCGCGACGGGCAGAACACCTATTACCTCAACGGCGCCAAATGCCGGCGCCGGGACATTACCGATATCTTCCTCGGCACCGGCCTGGGCCCGCGCAGCTACTCGATCATCGAGCAGGGGATGATCTCCAAGCTGATCGAAGCCAAGCCCGAAGACCTGCGCAACTTCATCGAAGAGGCGGCGGGTATCTCCAAGTACAAGGAGCGCCGGCGCGAGACCGAGAACCGCATCCGCCGCACCCATGAGAACCTCGAGCGCCTGACCGACCTGCGCGAAGAGCTGGAGCGCCAGCTCGAACGCCTGCACCGCCAGGCCCAGGCCGCCGAGAAGTACAAGGAATACAAAGCCGAAGAGCGTCAGCTCAAGGCGCAACTGGCGGCCCTGCGCTGGCAGGCCCTGAACGATCAGGTGGGCCAGCGCGAAGCGGTGATCGGCGACCAGGAAGTCGCCTTCGAGGCGCTGGTGGCCGAACAGCGCAATGCCGATGCCAGCATCGAGCGCCTGCGTGATGGCCACCATGAGCTGTCCGAGCGTTTCAACCTGGTGCAGGGGCGCTTCTATTCGGTCGGCGGCGATATCGCCCGGGTCGAGCAAAGTATCCAGCACGGTCAGCAACGGCTGCGCCAGTTGCAGGATGACCTGAAAGAGTCCGAGCGCGCGCGGCTCGAAACCGAATCGCACCTGGGCCACGACCGTACGATGCTCGCCACCCTGGGTGAAGAGCTTGAAATGCTCGAGCCCGAGCAGGAGATGACCCTGGCCGCCGCCGAAGAGGCCGCCGCCACCCTGGAAGATGCCGAAACCACCATGCACGGCTGGCAGGAGCAGTGGGACAGTTTCAACACCCGCTCGGCCGAGCCGCGGCGCCAGGCCGAAGTGCAGCAGGCGCGTATCCAGCAGCTGGAAACCAGCCTCGAGCGCCTGGCCGAGCGCCAGCGCAAGCTCGGCGAAGAGCGCGATCAGCTCAGTGCCGACCCGGAAGACGCAGCAATCCTTGAACTGGGCGAGCAACTGGCGACCAGCGAAATGCTGCTCGAAGCGCTACAGACAGACGAGCTGCAGGTGGTCGAGCAGCTCGAAGCCCTGCGCGATCAATTGCAGCAGGCCGTTCAGGCCCAGCAACAAGCCCAGGGCGAGTTGCAGCGCCTGGGCGGTCGCCTGGCTTCGCTCGAAGCCCTGCAGCAAGCGGCGCTCGACCCCGGCACCGGCACTGCGCAATGGCTGCGTGAGCAAGGTCTGGCACAGCGTCCGCGCCTGGCCGAAGGCTTGCGCGTTGAGCCGGGTTGGGAGCTGGCGGTGGAAACCGTGCTTGGCGCCGATCTGCAGGCAGTAGTGGTCGACGATTTCAACGGGCTGGACCTGGGCGCCTTCGATCAGGGCGAACTGCGCCTGCTCGACAGCCGTGGCGAAGGCGTGCGCATTCCCGGCAGCCTGCTCGACAAGGTCGAAGGGCGCATCGATCTGGCGCCCTGGCTCGGCCAGGTCAAACCGGTAGACAGCCTCGAACAGGCCCTGGCCCTGCGCGCTCAGTTGGCAGACGGGCAAAGCCTGATCAGCCGGGACGGTTACTGGGTTGGCCGGCACTTTTTGCGCGTCAGCCGTGCCAGCGATGCCCAGGGTGGCGTACTGGCCCGTGGCCAGGAGCTGGAGCGCCTGGGCCAAGAGCAGCAAGAACATGAAGCCGCATTGGAGCTGCTGGAAGCCAGGCTGCAGGAGCAGCGCGAACAGCAGCAGCAACTCGAAGAGCGCCGCGAGCAACTGCGCCGCCGCGCCCAGGACGAAGCCCGCCAGCAAAGCGAACTCAACGCCAGGCTCTCGGCCGGCAAGGCCCGCGCCGAGCAGTTGAGCCTGCGCCGCCAGCGTCTGGAAGAAGAGCTTGCCGAGCTGCTTGAACAACGCAGCATCGAACACGAAAACCTCGGCGAGTCGCGCCTGCAACTGCAGGAAGCCCTCGACCTGATGGCCCAGGACACCGAGCAGCGCGAGTTGCTCCTGGCCCAGCGCGACAGCCTGCGCGAGCGCCTCGACCGGGTGCGCCAGGAGGCCCGTCAGCACAAGGATCACGCCCACCAGTTGGCTGTGCGCCTGGGCTCGTTAAAGGCCCAGCACGATTCTACCCGCCAGGCCCTGGAGCGCCTGGAGCTGCAGTCCGAGCGCCTGAGCGAGAAGCGCGAACAGCTGACCCTGAACCTGGAGGAGGGCGAGGCGCCGCTGGAAGAGCTGCGCCTCAAGCTCGAAGAGCTACTGGAAAAACGCATGCGCGTCGATGACGAGATGCGTCAGGCGCGCCTGCACATGGACGAAGCCGACCGCGAGCTGCGCGACGCCGAGAAGCGCCGCACCCAGGCCGAACAGCAGTCGCAGCTGCTGCGTGGCCAATTGGAGCAACACCGCCTGGAATGGCAAGGGTTGAGCGTGCGGCGCAAAACCCTGCAGGAGCAGCTGCACGCCGATGGCTACGACCTCGACGGGGTACTGGCGACCCTGGGCGAACAGGCCAGCGAGGAGGAAGCCGAACAGGAGCTCGAGCGCATCGACGCGCGTATCCAGCGCCTGGGGGCGATCAACCTGGCGGCCATCGACGAGTATCAGCAGCAGTCCGAGCGCAAGCGCTACCTGGATGCCCAGGACGCCGACCTGGTCGAAGCCCTGGACACCCTCGAGAACGTCATTCGCAAGATCGACAAGGAAACCCGCAACCGCTTCAAGGATACCTTTGATCAGATAAATGCCGGATTACAGGCACTTTTCCCAAAAGTTTTCGGTGGCGGCAGCGCTTACCTGGAACTGACGGGCGAAGATCTACTCGATACAGGGGTGACAATCATGGCGCGGCCACCGGGCAAGAAGAACAGCACCATTCACCTGCTCTCGGGCGGTGAGAAAGCGCTGACCGCCCTGGCCCTGGTATTTGCCATTTTCAAGTTGAACCCGGCACCGTTCTGCATGCTCGATGAAGTCGATGCACCGTTGGACGATGCCAACGTCGGGCGTTACGCCCGGCTGGTGAAGGAGATGAGCCAGACGGTGCAGTTCATCTATATCACCCACAACAAGATCGCCATGGAAATGGCTGATCAACTCATGGGCGTGACCATGCATGAACCGGGTTGTTCACGGCTGGTGGCGGTGGATGTGGAGGAGGCGATGGCCATGGTCGACGCCTGATTCGAGGCAATAAGGCGTGAACCTGCGGTAAATGGCCCTGTCAGTTGCGACAGACGGTGTAAAGTTATCTTTGGTCGTGCTAGCTTAATGTCACTTATTTTTTTGCGTGGGTAAAACGCCTGTCAGAACATAGAGTTGGCGCCACGTTTTAAAGGGGTTTAAACCCTTTATTTTTCAGCATTTTTTACAGAGGCACGGGATTACATGGAAATCGGTCTGCGCGAGTGGCTGATCGTCATCGGCATTATTGTCATTGCCGGTATTCTTTTTGACGGCTGGCGCCGCATGCGCGGCGGCAAGGGCAAGTTGAAATTCCGTCTGGACCGCAGCTTTTCCAACCTGCCGGACGATGACAGCAGCAGTGGTGGCACCGAAGTGATCGGCGAGCCCCGCGTGCTCGATAACCACAAAGAGCCTGCGCTGGACGAGCACGATCTGCCGTCGATGAGTGCCGGGCGTGACCGTGAGCGTGAACCCAAGGTCGGCAAGAACAAGCGTAACAAGCGCGGCAACGAGCCCCAGCAGGGCGACCTGAACCTGGCCGCCGAGCCGCGTGAGCCTGATCTGTTCGGCAATGCCGACGATGACTTTCCGGACGAAAGCCCGAAAACCAGCGGCTACGGTTCTGCGCCGGACAAAGACCTGCCACCGGTTGAAGAAGTACTGGTGATCAGTGTGATTTCCCGCGATGAAGGCGGCTTCAAGGGCCCGGCATTGCTGCAGAACATCCTTGAAAGCGGCCTGCGTTTCGGTGAAATGGACATCTTCCACCGTCACGAAAGCATGGCCGGTAACGGCGAAGTACTGTTCTCGATGGCTAACGCGGTCAAGCCGGGCGTGTTCGACCTCGATGACATCGACCACTTCAGCACCCGTGCGGTGAGCTTCTTCCTCGGTCTGCCAGGCCCGCGTCATCCCAAGCAGGCCTTCGACGTGATGGTGGCGGCAGCGCGCAAGCTGGCCCACGAACTCAACGGCGAGCTCAAGGATGACCAGCGCAGTGTGATGACCGCGCAAACCATCGAGCACTACCGCCAGCGCATCGTCGAGTTCGAGCGCCGGGCGTTGACCCAGAAGCGCTAGTAGGAGCGGGCTTGCCCCGCGATAAGAAACACGCAAGAGCAGCCACGGCTGCTCTTTTGCTTTGCAAGAGATTACACACCATGACCGCCGAATCCCGAATTCTTGAACTGCGTGCCGAGCTCGATCAGCACAACTACCGCTACTACGTGCTCGATGAGCCGAGCGTGCCTGACGCCGAATACGATCGCCTGTTCAACGAACTCAAGGCCCTGGAAGCCGAACACCCGGAGCTGGTGACCGCTGACTCGCCGACCCAGCGCGTCGGTGGCTCGGCGCTGTCGGCGTTCAGCCAGGTACGCCACGAAGTGCCGATGCTCAGCCTCGGGAATGCCTTCGAGGAAAACGACCTGCGTGAATTCGACCGCCGTGTGGTTGAAGGCCTGGACCTGCCGGCCGGCGATCTGTTCGGCAACGGCGCGGCAGTCGATTACAGCTGCGAACCCAAGCTCGACGGCCTCGCGGTCAGCCTGCTGTACCGCGACGGCCAACTGGTGCAGGGCGCAACCCGTGGCGACGGCACCACGGGTGAAGACATCAGCGTCAACGTGCGCACCGTGCGCAACATCCCGCTCAAGTTGCAGGGCGAGGGTTGGCCGGCGGTGCTGGAGGTGCGTGGCGAGGTGTACATGTCCAAGGCCGGATTCGAGCGCCTGAACCGGTCGCAGATCGAGGCCGGCGGCAAGACCTTCGCCAACCCGCGCAACGCCGCTGCCGGCAGCCTGCGCCAGCTGGACTCGAAGATCACCGCCAGCCGCCCGCTGGAATTCTGCTGCTACGGCGTCGGCCAGGTCTCGGCGCCGATTGCGGACAGCCATATCGGCACCCTGGAGCAGCTCAAGGCCTGGGGCATGCCGATCAGCCGCGAGTTGCGCCATGCCGCCGGCGTGGCTGAATGCCTGGAGTACTATCGCGACATCGGCGCACGGCGCAACGACCTGCCTTACGAGATCGATGGCGTGGTGTTCAAGGTCAACAGCCTCGCCTCCCAGCGCGAGTTGGGCTTCCGGGCCCGTGAGCCGCGCTGGGCGATTGCCCACAAGTTCCCCGCCATGGAAGAGCTGACCGAAGTGCTGGATGTCGAGTTCCAGGTCGGTCGTACCGGTGCGGTAACCCCCGTGGCCCGGCTCAAGCCGGTCAAGGTCGCCGGTGTGACCGTGTCCAACGCCACTTTGCACAACATGGACGAAGTGGCGCGCCTGGGCTTGATGATCGGCGACACGGTCATCATCCGCCGCGCCGGTGATGTAATTCCGCAGGTGATGCAGGTGGTCACCGAGCGCCGTCCCGAGGATGCCCGCCCTGTGCACATCCCCACCGAGTGCCCGGTATGCGGCTCGCAGGTCGAGCGCACCCAGCTGGTCAAGCGCAGCAAAGGCAAGGAGACCGTCAGCGAAGGCGCCGTGTACCGCTGCGTCGGCCGCCTGGCCTGCGCCGCCCAGCTCAAGCAGGCGATTATCCACTATGTTTCGCGCCGGGCCATGGACATTGAAGGGCTGGGCGAGAAGAGCGTCGAGCAACTGGTGGATGAAGGCCTGATCCGTTCACCGGCCGACCTGTACCAGCTGACCTTCGAGCAGATCGTCGACCTTGAAGGGTTTGCCGAGCTGTCGAGCAACAACCTGCTGGCAGCGATCGAAGCCAGCAAGAAGCCCGGCCTGGCGCGCTTCATCTATGCGCTCGGCATTCCTGATGTGGGCGAGGAGACGGCCAAGGTCCTGGCCCGTTCCCTGGGCTCGTTGCAGCGGGTCATGGCAGCCTTGCCGCAGGTGCTGACCTACCTGCCGGATATCGGCCTGGAAGTCGCTCACGAGATCCATAGCTTTTTTGAAGACGAACACAACCGGACGGTGATCGCCCAACTGCTCGAGCGCGGCCTGCAGTTGCAGGACGAAGGTGAGCTGAGCGCCGAATTCGCTGCCAGCACCACGCTGGCCGGTTTGATTGCCAAGCTGGATATTCCTTCGGTCGGGCCGACCGGCGCCGAGAAACTGGTGGCCAAGCTCGACAGCCTGGAGAAGATCATCGCTGCCGACGGCATCGACCTGCGCCAGGCCCTGGCAGCCAAGCCGGCCGAGGCGGTGCGTGCGTACTTCCAAGTGACGGAGAACGCTGCCCTGGCCCTGGCCATCGAAGCGCAGCTGCGCGACTTCGGCATGCACTGGTCGAGCGAGAAGAAAGTCGCCGAAGGCTTGCCCCTGGCCGGCCAGACCTGGGTGCTGACCGGCTCGCTGGAACGCATGAGCCGCGATGTAGCCAAGGACAAGCTGGAAAGCCTCGGGGCCAAGGTGGCCGGTTCCGTGTCGGCTAAAACCCACTGCGTGGTCGCCGGCCCCGGTGCCGGTTCCAAGCTGGCCAAGGCCAATGACCTGGGCCTGAAGGTGCTGGATGAAGATGCCTTCGTCGGCTTCCTGGCCGGTCACGGCATCGAGGTGTAAACACGGCACTCGCGGCGGTCGCCATGGTCTAGTCTTGGCAAGCAGCCAGGAGGGATCGCCATGTACCGTTTTTTCGAACAGCTGGGCGCCAGGATCGCGGCGCCCTTTGTCAGCCAGCAGCAGCGCCCGGATCGGGTCTGGCAGTGCCAATGCGGGCAGTCGGTGTTCTTTCGCAACAGCCAGTGCCTGGCCTGCCAATCGGCGCTGGGCTACTGGCCGCCGAGCAACCGGGTGGCGAGCCTCTTGCCCGGGCCTGCTGCGCGGCTCTGGCTGCTCGATGGCGAGCCTGAGGCCGGGCCGCTGCGGCGTTGCGCCAACCTCGATACCCCGGCTGCCTGCAACTGGCTGTTGGCCGACCGCGAGCCGGATAGCCTGTGCCTGGCCTGTCGCCTGAACCGGACCATTCCGGACCTTTCCATCGCTGACAACCACCTACGCTGGCGCAAGCTGGAAACCGCCAAGCGCCGGCTGACCGCGCAGCTGTTGCACCTGGGCTTGCCGGTGGAGCCGAAAGGCGAGGAGGGTGGCCCGGGCCTTGCGTTCGATTTCATCGGCGTCGATCTTGAGGGCAACGCACCAGTGACCGGTCATGCCAATGGCCTGATCACCCTCGATGTGCGCGAGGCCGATGATGACTGGCGCGAGCGGGTGCGGGTGCAGCTGCACGAACCCTATCGCACCTTGCTGGGTCACCTGCGTCACGAAGTCGGTCACTACTATTGGGACCGTTTGATTGCCGACAGCCATTGGCTCGACGGCTTTCGCGACCTGTTCGGTGACGAGCGCGAAAGCTACAGCGAGGCATTGGAGCGCCACTACCAGCAAGGTGCGCCGAGCGACTGGGCCGCAGCTCATGTCAGTGCCTACGCGATCATGCACCCGTGGGAAGACTGGGCCGAAACCTGGGCGCATTACCTGCACATGACCGATGCCGTCGACACCGCGCTGGCATTGGGCATGAATGCCAGCAGCCTGGAGCTGGACTTCCCGCCTTTCACCCGTGAAGACCTGTACCGCCCGGATGACCCCGGGGCAAAAGACTTTCTCGCCTTTATCAATGCCTGGGTCGAGCTGTCAGCGATGCTCAATGAGTTGTCGCGCAGCATGGGCCAGGTGGATTTCTATCCGTTTGTGCTGCCGTCGGCGGTGGTGGCCAAATTGCACTTCATTCATCTGCGCATTGCCGACTGTCAACTGGCGCCGGTGGCATAGCTATGTAGTGCAGCTGCTGCAGGACAATTCAATAGCCTCGTGTCTTTTGTGAAGCCATCACTGACAGGAGGACAGCATGACCCGCGCCCGCCAGAAAACCGACCCGGATGCCGAACACAGTCATCGGCAGAACAATCTCGATACCCTGGCACGCGCCTGCCCCGAATGGTTGTTGAAGGCTGATCTCTCCACCCGTCAATCCTACAGTCGCAGCCTGAGCAAGGCGCACAAGGCCGGGCGCGCGGCCAGGCAGGTCATGCAACGGATCGAGCCGCTGGAGCGGTTTGCGATCTCGCTGCTGAGCGAGAAACTGATCCAGCGTTTTCGCGTGTCTGTCGATGTGACGCAGGTGCAGCTCGATCATTACACCTGGTATTTATCGGCGCAGATCGGGTCGCCTTCGAACCTTCAGCGGGTCTCCAGACTGTGGCAGCAGGGCAGCCTTTTGCACATGGCCCTGCAGAATTTTACCGCTGCGCAAGCGGACGCCGTCGAGTCGGCACCAGGGTCGAAAGTGCACCTTGCCCAGGTGCAGATCAGCGCCATCGCGGCTTCTGACTTTATCGCCCTGTGCCGGGAAGTCGATATCGGCCGCCGTTACCAGGAACATCTCGCCTCGGTGCTGGCGCCAGGGCAGCCGGGCAGTACCTGGACCGGAGAGCCCAGCGCATCGGTGTTGTCGACCCTGGCCAGCACCAAAGCGGCCAATCTGGAACTCTCGGCACAGGTTGCATTCATGCGTGGGTATATCAGTTGGTCGGCTTACCAGATGCTGCTGGCGGTCAGCAATGGCGAGCAGTCTGTGCCCTACGACCTGCAACCGCTCGAATGCTGCCAGCTGGTGCTGCATGGTCATGTGCTGGAGGGCGTGCTGGTGTTTCGCCAGGCGCAGTCGCTTTACCCTTACCCGGTGTCTCGCAAGCGGGTGCTCTATGTACCGCAAGGGGCTGCGGGCGAGTTGCGTGAGTACGCTGATTTACCCTTCATGGTTACCGCGCTTTCCCGCCAGCTGATCTACACCACATTCAGGCAGGCCCTGTTGCGCCACGCGCCGCTGACCGAGCAGGCAGTGCTGAACAACAAGCTTGAAAGCGGCATCGACGGGCATGTCCGGGAACAACCGCTCAGTGGCAAGCTGTGCGAGCAACTGGTCCGGCGCCAATGCCTGCAGCGGCGCCAGGACAGCCTGGTGCTGGCAGTACCGACGGCGCAGGTCGATCATCAGCAACGCCAGCAACTGCTGGAAACCCTGGAAAGCGTCGGCTTGCAGGTGCTCAATCTGGTATCGCTGTTCGTCCCGGTGCTCAATGCCGCGATGCTGGCCTATACCGCCTATGACCTGATGTCCGAGGTGTACCACGGTATCGAGGACTGGAGCGAGGACAGGACCGATGAGGCCATGGAGCACTTGCTTGGCGTGGTTGAAACCATCGCCGTAGGCGCGGTGCTCGGGCTTGCGGCGCACAAGGTCGGGCGATGGGTGAACGAGCACGGCTTTTTTCAGAGTTTGCGGCCGGTGCAACGCTTCGACCGCTCCCTGCAACTCTGGAGTCCGGAACTCGAGCCCTATCGCCAGCGCCTTGAAGTGACGCCTGCAGCCATCGATCAGCGCGGGCGCTTGCTGGCCCATGGCAATGATCATGTGGTTATCGAAGGTCATGCCTACCGCGTCGAGCAAGATGGCGCCGGTGGTTCCTGGCAGATTGTCCACCCTGAACGTCCCCAAGCCTTCAAGCCCAGGCTTGAACACAATGGCGAAGGGGCCTGGCGGCATCAATGGGAGCGCCCCTGGGAGTGGTCTTCGGCCCGCTATGCCTTTCGCCGACTGGGGCCGCTGGCCCAGGGCATGGACGATGCGGACATTGCCCGCGTATTGCGCTGGGCCGACGTCGATGCGGCGCAGCTCTGCCAATTGCACATGGACAACGCACCGGTACCGGCTCTATTGCGCCAGGCCTGCGTGCACTGGCGTCTGGACAGGGACATCAGCGGATTCATCGCGGCGCTTGGGACGACGACTGTCAGCGATAACGCCATGGCGATTTTCCTCTTGCCGCATCTCCCGGGTTGGGACCCGCAACTGACGCCGCGCATCCAGGCCGCACAGGATTCGCTGCTGTTGACGGTGTTGCGGGATGCGCTGGGCGAGCAGCAGCTTGAGCAACTGGGCATCGAAGCCGAGGCGCTCGACACGCTGGCGCAGCAGAAATTCTGTGAGTTACTGGCGACCGAAGCGCAGGGGCAACGTCAGGCCCTGTTCGATTTCTGTCAGAGGCGGGCTGAACCGGCTGTGCAGGAAAGCAGCTTGCTAAGGCGGGATTTTCCTGGTTTGCCGGTAAGAATGGCCGAAGAGCTTCTGGGCCAGGCCCGCGAGGATCTGGTCGCCCGCATGCATCGTCAGGCACGGGTGCCCCTGGCAATAGCCCAAGGCGCCAGAAGGCAACTGAGTCAGTACCGATTCCTGTGTGTCCGCCAGGGCTTCGAATGGCCCTGGCGGCGCGATCACCGGTTCGACCAACTGGTCTTCGGTTTGCTCGAACATCTGCCTGGCTGGCCTTCCGGCTTGCGCATCGAACTGCACGGCCAGGACAGTGCCGGCGTGCTGCTGGCAAGTGCCGGAACAAACCTTCCGGGCCAGGTGCGCACCGTGGTCAAAAGTGCCGAGGGGCATTTCAGCATCGAGGGGCAGGAGGGGAGCGATACCGACCTGTTTACAATGTTGAACCCGTTATTGCCAGAGGGCGTGCGCCAGGAGGATGGCCAATCACTGGCTCAGGCACTGGCGGAGTTGGCCGATACCGACCGTAATCGCGCCCGACGCCTGAGTGGCCAGGTATTGTTGGAGGACCGGTTCAGGCCTCCGGTGCGCCTGGCCGATGGGCGGGTCGGCTATCCCTTGAGTGGCCGCGGTGCAGCGGACGAGCAATGGCAGTTTTATCGCGACCAGGCCAAGCAGTTGTTTCCGCGGCTCACGGATGCTGAACTCACCGATTACCTGCAAGGCCTGTCGATGGCCAGTGTCGATGTGCCCAGGCTGCTCAGGGAGAAAGCCGAGGAACTGGCCAGTTTGCGCGAGTCTTTGAGTGAGTGGGTGCAGGATCGTCCTGGGCCGCACTCCAGTGGCATGCAGCGGCGGCGTCAGCGTGTGGCTGACACGCTCATCATGGCCTGGCGCCGGCAGACACCTCGGGAATTCGGCGATACCGGCGAGCTGCGCGGCTACCGCCTGGACCTTGAAGGCGCCGACCTGGGTTCGCCGCCGCTGTTCCCGCTTGGCGTGGACTTCAGCCATGTTCAGCGCCTGTCGCTGAAAAATACTGGCCTGACGGCCATCCCCAACGGTTTTCTCGATGCATTCAGCAAGCTGCGCGTGCTCGAGCTTGGGCGTAACCGGCTCACGGAACTGCCCGCCATCATTATCGACATGACCCGCCTCGAAGAGCTGCGTTGCGCCGATAACGACATACAGTTGACCGAACGAACGGCGGGTATCCTGGGCAATCTGCGCCGGCTGGAGGTGCTTGACCTGAGTAACAACCCCTTGGGCACGCCTCCGCATCTGACCGGCCTCACCGGCCTGCGAAGCCTGAACCTGCGTTTCACCTCAATCGATGCGTTTCCGCAAGGCTACGTCGAACTGACGCGGCTGGAACTGGCCGATCTGCGTGACAACCAGTTGAGTGAGCTGCCTGAAACGCTGTACCAGTCACAGTCGCGCCCGGCGCGTGCCCTGTATTTGCAGGACAACCCGCTGTCGGCGTCGACAACTACGCAAATCGAGGCCTATCGTCAGCAGACCGGAATCAACCTGGGTGGCCTGGTCGAGTCGAACGAGATCGGGCCGGAGCTGTTCTGGACCCGGGGCGACAACGAAGCGTTGACACGCCAGCGTGAGGTGAAGTGGTTCAGCTTGCGCAAGGAGGCGGGTAGCCAGGAGTTCTTCCGCATCCTGGGCGAGCTGAGCATGACCGCCGAGTACGACGTGGCGCGCACCGAGTTGTTCGACAGGGTCTGGCGCATGATCGATGCTGCCAGCGCCGACAGTCAGTTGCGTGCCAAGTTGTTCAGGCTGGCGGGCCATCCGCGTACCTGCGGTAACAGTATTGCGCTGAACTTCAGCTACCTGGAAATCCAGGTCCAGGTCTTTCAGGCCCTGGCGACGAGCGAGAACTCCCAGGTGACCGCCCGGCTGCTGCGTCTGGGCAAGGGCCTGTTCCGCCTGGACAAGCTCGACAAGGTGGTGCTGGACGATATCAGGCTGCGGCGGGAAAGCGCCCAGGGGCGCTGGCGCGATGTCGAGGAAGTGGAAGTCAGCCTGGGTTATCGGGTCAGGCTGGCCGAAGCGCTGGACCTGCCGGGGCAGCCATCGGCCATGTTGTTCCCGGACCTGGAGATGATCAGCCCCGAGCAGATCGAGGCGGCCAGGCAGGCGATACAGGCTGCCGAAACGCCCGCGGCGCTGGCCGAGTACCTTGGCATGCAGGACTTCTGGTGCGACTGGTTGCGCCAGCGCGACACCCCGGCATTCCTTGCCCTGCGTAACTCGCTGGAGCAACAGGAGCAGGCGTTGGAAGAGCGTCGGGCCTCGATCAGCGATGTCGAGTACTACGCCGGCTACTCGAGCCTCTTCCAGGTGTTTCAGGAAAAAACCGCCGAACTGATCCAGAGCCTGAGCGAAGAGGCGGTGGGACGGGACCTGGCGGATGTTGCAAGCCTGCGTCACCTGCAAGGGTAAACATGCAGTAGAAGCCGCCTGCAGCGTGCCTGGGTGCAGGCGTTACTGAGCACGTTGCAGGCGCTGCCGGCTTTGCCCGAACGCCAAGTCATTGAGTAATGATGAGTTTTTAGCAATTAAAGGTTGTAACTTGGCTTGATGCCGTTACAATGGCGCGGCTCGTCGCCAGATGAGCTGCGTTATGGTGACCCCATCGGTCCCCCCGCAACGATCAACCGTGAACCCGGTCAGGCCTGGAAGGGAGCAGCCGCAGCGGTGACATTGTGTGCCGGGGTGTGGCTGGTGGGGTTGCCACCCATCATGCCTGTTGGCACTCTGTATTCCCCCCCCAGTTCGAACACCCGCCCGCGGATTCCTCCGCAGCCAGTATTTCTCCGCAGCCGGTTTAGTTGCCTGCGTGCCTGCGAGTCCAACCGTGTGGTGCGGGCTCCCCCAGATGTCTTCATCCGCGGTTGATATCGGCAGGGTGCAATTTTGCCCCCGCTCCGCTACGATTAGCGGTCTTCAGCTTGCAGTCGCGACGGTTTTCGATGAGTTATCAGGTTCTTGCACGTAAATGGCGTCCGCGCTCGTTCCGCGAAATGGTCGGCCAGACCCATGTGCTCAAGGCCTTGATCAACGCGCTGGACAACCAACGCCTGCACCATGCCTACCTGTTCACCGGTACCCGCGGCGTGGGCAAGACCACCATCGCGCGGATCATCGCCAAGTGCCTTAACTGCGAAACCGGTATCACCTCGACGCCCTGCGGCACCTGTTCGGTGTGCCGGGAAATCGACGAGGGGCGTTTTGTCGACCTGATCGAGATCGACGCCGCCAGCCGCACCAAGGTCGAAGACACCCGCGAGTTGCTCGACAACGTGCAGTACGCACCGAGCCGTGGGCGTTTCAAGGTCTACCTGATCGACGAAGTGCACATGCTCTCCAGCCACTCGTTCAACGCCTTGTTGAAAACGCTGGAAGAGCCGCCGCCCTACGTCAAGTTCATCCTTGCCACCACCGATCCGCAGAAACTGCCAGCGACCATTCTGTCCCGTTGCCTGCAGTTCTCGCTGAAGAACATGACCCCCGAGCGGGTGGTCGAGCACCTGAGCCATGTGCTCGGCGCCGAAAACGTACCCTTTGAAGACGATGCCCTGTGGCTGCTCGGCCGTGCAGCCGACGGCTCCATGCGCGATGCCATGAGCCTGACCGACCAGGCCATCGCCTTTGGTGAAGGCAAGGTACTGGCAGCGGATGTGCGGGCGATGCTCGGCACCCTGGATCATGGCCAGGTGTATGGTGTGCTGCAGGCCCTGCTCGAAGGGGACGCCCGGGCCTTGCTCGAAGCCGTTCGGCACCTGGCGGAACAGGGGCCGGACTGGAATGGCGTGCTGGCCGAGATGCTCAATGTGCTGCATCGCGTGGCCATTGCCCAGGCACTGCCGGAGGCGGTCGATAACGGTCAGGGTGATCGCGATCGGGTCCTGGCCCTGGCTCAGGCATTGCCGTCCGAGGATGTGCAGTTCTACTACCAGATGGGGCTGATCGGTCGACGCGACCTGCCATTGGCGCCGGATCCGCGTGGTGGCTTCGAGATGGTCCTGCTGCGGATGCTGGCGTTCCGCCCCGCCGATACCGACGATGCGCCGAAACCGGTGCTAAAGCCGGTGGGGATCAGCCAGGCCACAGCTGATTCTGCAAGCACGGTGGCAGCCGCCACCCAGGCTGCGCCGGTCATGGCTGTTGCACCGGTTGCGGCGCCAGCGCCAGTGGTTGCCGAGCCTGAACCTGTTGCCGAACCAGAGCCAGCGCCTGAACGTGTACCCGAGCCGGTCGAGGCCCCGGCGCCTGAGCCGGTTGTCGACCTGCCCTGGAACGATCCTGTCGCCTGCGAACCTGAAGTCGAGGCCACGCCGGTTGCTGTAGAGCCGCCTGCGCCTGCGCCGGTTCAGCAAGTTGCGCCACAGGACCTGCCCGCGCACGACGACGGTATTGGTTACAGCCCGGCCGGCATGGATCGCGACGACGAGCCGCCGCTGGACGAAGACTATTACGAGCCAGAAATGGACCCGGCCAGCTACAGTTATCTGGATGAGCTGGCCATCGAGCATGCCAACGAAGTTGACGCGCCGCCTGCCGAGCCATTGCCCGCCGCGCAACCGGCCACGGGCCTGGCGCTGAAATGGCTGGAATTGTTCCCGCAGTTGCCGATTTCCGGGATGACCGGCAATATCGCCGCCAACTGTACGCTGATCAGCGCCGAAGGCGACGACTGGCTGCTGCACCTGGACCCGGCTCACAGCGCCCTGTTCAACAGCACGCAACAGCGGCGCCTGAACGACGCGTTGAACCAGCACCTGGGCCGCACGCTCAAACTGACCATCGAGCTGATTCGCCCTGAGCAGGAAACCCCCGCCCAGGCCGCAGCCCGCAAACGGGCCGAGCGTCAGGGTCAGGCCGAGGCCTCGATCGAGGATGATCCGCTGATCCGGCAGATGATCCAGCAGTTCGGCGCCATGGTCCGCCACGATACGATTGAACCTGTCGACGCCCCGGTTGCCCAGGGCGAGTAACGGATAAACAGCAGCGGCCCGGGCCTGACCCGCGCCGCACCCCGTAACCTAATATTTGAGGTGATCCCCATGATGAAAGGTGGCATGGCCGGCCTGATGAAGCAGGCTCAGCAGATGCAGGAAAAAATGGCCAAGATGCAGGAAGAGCTGGCCAACGCCGAAGTGACCGGCCAATCCGGTGCCGGTCTGGTCAGCGTGGTGATGACCGGTCGTCACGACGTCAAGCGCATCAGCCTGGACGACAGCCTGATGCAGGAAGACAAGGAAGTGCTTGAAGACCTGATCGCCGCCGCCGTCAACGACGCCGTGCGCAAGGTCGAAGCCAACAGCCAGGAAAAAATGGGCGGCATGACCGCCGGCATGCAGTTGCCGCCGGGTTTCAAGATGCCGTTCTGAAGTCGTTGCACGGTTAAAAAAGCCAGGCTATTGCCTGGCTTTTTTGTGCTCAGTCGTAACTCATCAGGAACGTCGCCCGGCCTGGAGCAGAGCCGGGGGTTACCTGGGCGGTGGTCTGTACGTACTGTGCGCGCAAGGGGATCCGGTGCGTCACCGGGCCAGATCCCACGGTACCGCCTGGTTGCCGGGTGCCCAGCACGATTGGGGTGTTGTCGTTACGCAGCAGACGAATACCGATACCACGCGCAGTGGCGTGACTGGCCAGGCTGATGGTTGAGGACTGGTTGCCCGGGTTGCTGGCGTCGGTGATGGTATAGCTGACGTTGAGGCGGCTGCCACTGCTGCCGCCGACACAGTTGAGACGGATCTCAAGTGGCTGGGGCGCGGTGACCTTGCCCACGGCGTCGAAGAATCTTGCCGGATGATCCAGCAGATTGACGGGGATAGTTCTCGAACCTGGGTCGACGGCGCAGGTAGGCTCGGCTGAGACAACCTCGACTCTGGTTTGCACCATCGTCAGCCTGGCGGTGTTGGCCGGGGTATGCGGCTCAAAGGTTTGGCTAATGATTGTCTGCGGGAAAAACAGGACCCCGCTGTTCACCGGTCCGGTCTTGATCAACTGCAGTCTGTACCAAGGGGTGACGTCGGTAGTGCCGGCCGGATGCGTGATAGTGGGGACCGGCCAGCTATAAAAACGACTGGCGCCGGCTTCGGAGCCCGTGATCTTGATACCGATACCCTCCAGATTGGTTTGATGAATGCCTTCGCCGATGTGGGTGAAGACCGCGGTAAAACCGGCTCGCTGCCCATGGGCGGCAGAGCAGCGGTAGGCCATGCGTGTCGCGTACCGGGTGCCGCTGTCATAAATCACCTTGCCTACCGGATCTATTGCAGACACCGTCAGCTGCGAGTTTATGGTGATGTAGGCTTGGGAAGGGCTGGAGCCGATATGTACACAACTGGCGGTACTGATGCCGCTATGGGCCAGCAGCAGCAATCCTGTCGCGCCGGCGATGCGCGCGGGTAAAGAACAAAGCATGGGCAGGTCTCGACGGTTCAAGGGTGGGCTGGCGTTGCAAGGCAAACGGACTGAATGTTTTGCGGCGCGGCGCCCGCAGTTTTTTTCGCGGCGGCGGGCAGGGCATAGGTAATCCGGCAATTGCCTGTCGAGCCGTTGTCCCAGCGCACGATGATTTCACCTTCATCCTGAAGGCCGCGGGCGAACAGTTGGCTGCCTTGTCCGACGGCACCCAATTCATTGCCGTCGGTATCCACCACCGCTGCGCCAAACGGCAATGGCTGGCCATCGACCTGGCGGGCGTGGATAACGGCCGAACGCCCGGAGCGGGTCTGGAATACCAGCAGTGGAATGGCGCCGGCCCGCGGCACGGTCTGCTGGCTGCTCGATTGCAACTCGACGTCGGTCGACAGCCCCTTGGGGTCGATGGCAACCGTGTTGCGCCGGTAAGGCGTAAGGTTTGGTACTACGGCATAGCCACTGCTGTCGACTTTCAGCGCGGTGCCGGAGGTGACTCGTGCGCCATCGGCGTCTTTGGCGTGAATCAGGCCGAAGGTTTCACTCAAGGGTTGCGACAAGGTTAAACCGTCGGCATGGGCGACGATGGCGCCGCGCAGGCCAAGCGAGGCTTGCGAAGTGTGCCGTCCCTGGCTGAGTGAACCGCTGAGCTCGGCGGCCGAGCCGCGATAGAGTAGGTTGCTGCTGAGTGTATGGTTGTTCTGGCCATGATGGCGGTCCTGGCTGGCGGTGATGCCGTAGCTCAGGTGCTGATCGTCACTGGTGGCGCCCGTAAGGGTGGCCTGGGCCCGGCTGTTGCCGTTGCTGTCCCTGGAAATACTGCTGCTGAGGCTGCGCACACGCTCGCTGCCCAGTGGTAGGGACAGGCTCAGATAGAGGGTGTTGCCGGCGCGCCCGAAGCGGTCACGTTCCCGAGTACTGCTGAGGGTGTAGCCCAGGGTCTTGTAGTGATTGCTATAGCCGATCGAGTAGCTCAGATCACTGCCGGCATGGTCCCAGTAGCTCGACGCCGAGGCGCTCAGGTGCAGTTGGCCGTAATTTAGTGCCAACGGTTGGGCTAGTGACAGGGTGGTGCGGCTGCGATGGCGCTGGTAGCGCTGATCGCCGGCATCGCGCAGGAACTGGCGGCTGAGCTGGGCGTCCTCCAGGCCATAGAAGCCGCGGGTGGAGTAGCGATAGGTGGCCAGGGCGATCTGCGTGTCGGTTTCGCTCAGGGTCTTTGCGTAGCTCAGGCGCAGGCTCTGGCCTTGCTGACTGCCAAGCCCGGGCAGGTGGGTACGGGCCTGGGTAAGGTCGGCGCCGAACGCACCCAGCTCAGTGTTCAGGCTACCACCGAGCAAGGCTGAGCCATACCCGGATGCCAGGGTCATACCGCTGTAGGTGCTGACCAGGTTGTTCAGGCCATATTGCCAGGTGCCTTCGACGAACACCGGGTCGCTGTTCAGTTGCTGGTTGCGCAAGGTGCCCAGCGTTGCACTGTAGCGGCTGGCACCGGCGCGCAAGGACAACGGAACGGCGGCGTAAGGCACGGAGAAACTATGTTCGCGGCCGTCCGCCTCGGTCACTGTGACCTCCAGGTCGCCGCCGTAGCCGGTTGCATACAAGTCATCGATTTCGAATGCGCCCGGTGCGACGGTGGTTTCGTGCAGGGTTACACCGCGTTGTCGGATCAGCACTCGTGCGTTACTGCTGGCGATACCGCGCACCACTGGTGCATAGCCGCGCAGCGAGGCGGGCAGCATGCGATCGTCGCTGGCCAGGCGTATGCCGGTGTAGCTCAACGAATCGAACAGCCCGCCCGAGGTGTAGCTTTCACCCAGTGTCAGTTGCGAGCGCCAGGGGGTGATATCACGTTGGGCATAGCTGGCAATGCTCTGGTAGCGCTGCTGGCCTTGGTCGCTCCAGTTCAGCGAACCATCATGGCGCAGGCGCCACGGCCCGATATTGAGCCCGGCACCGAGCCCCAGGTAGGTCTGGCGAAAATTGCCCTGGCTGCGATGCTGGGTGCCGTAGGTGTTGAGGTTGTAATCGAGAAAACCCGCTGTTATGCCGCTGTCCCATTGTGACGGGTCCACCGTTTCGCGGGCGCTGCGTTTGACCGCGATTTGCGGCACCGACAAGTACAGGCGCTGGTTGGCAAAGTCCAGGCGGCTGCTGGCATCGTCCAGTGCTCCGTCGATGGGTATGCAGGCCTCGGCGGCAGAAAGTTGCTGTTGCGCGTGCGGGTAAAACTTGCTGCTATCCAGGCCGAGACGCTCTAGCAGGGCATTGTCGAAACAGGCCAGGGCTTCTTCGTTACCAGGCCGGGCCTTGAAACTGAGGTTGAAGCGCCCGTGCCACTCGTCGTTGACCACAACGTCCACATTGTAGATTCCAGGGCTTGCGACGTTGCGCCGCTCGAAGCGCGACAGGTCCACGGGCAGGTTACTGCCGTTGCCCAGGAATGCCGGTTCAAATTCAACCTGCGCGGATAAGGCGGTGTCGGCCATGACCGAAACGTGCCATGACAACAAACCGGACAGACCAACAGATAATCGGCTTATTGTTGAGACTGATTTTTTTCGGGGCGAGCGAAAGTGTAATGATATTAAAGTCATTTTCAGGGGTGCCAATATTAAACTTGGGCACGCACGAAAACTTCGAGAACGCCCGGAGTGTCGAGGAGGGAGAGTGGGCTAAGGGGATGGAGTACTGGCAGGCGTAGAGCTCAATAGTTGGTTATGGTTATTCCCGGCGCCGTAGTCGTTGATACTGGTGAAGTTGACCGTTGAGCGCGGGTTGACAGGTGACGAGGATATGAAGTGTCCCAGTGAATAAGGCGCAATGTAGCCCGTGCCCAGTGAAGTCGACTTGCCGTTATATTCAATTTTTATTTCACCGAGATTGACGTAGTAGGCCGACGGGTTACGGCCAACCAGCGTTTCAGGCTTGCCGTCTTGTCCAGGCGCTCGGTGCCAGGTCACCAGGGCCGGTGCGTCCTCGGCCTTGCCCGGCAGGCCCTGCGGGCGGTACAGCAGCTTGATACGGGTACGGAAGGCCAGTTGCAGGACATTGCTGTCCTTGGTTTTTGGCGGAACCTCAAGCATGTTGAACCAGAACAGCGACTCTCGATCACTGGCCATTGGACTGCCGGTATGCAGCAGGCGAATACTTTGCCCTTGTGCAGGTTCGACACGGGCCAGCACTGGCGTCACGGTAAACGGCACCTGGATGGTCTCGGGCGCGGCACGAGTATCGCCATCGTCTACCCAGACCTGGACCAGGCTGGGGTCTTTGCCATTGTTGACAAGGTTGACGGTGGCTTCGCGCTCTTGAGCCGCAAAGATGATGCGGGTACCGGTAATTACAACGCTGGCATGCACGGGCACACTGGCCGCCAGTAGCGCGAGGGCCGTCAGCAGGGAGGGGAAAAAGCGAGTCATGAATGCGAAATCCGACCTGATTAGGGGTAGCAGGCGCGCTGAGCGCGCCTGCCGGTTCATTACGGGAGATTGATCAGGTACTGAACACGGGAGTTGGCGGCACCCGGGGTGACCGTTGCGGCAGTGGCGTAGTACTGGCTGGTGTAGCGCAGGGTTGCCGCGCCGTCTTCAAGGTCAACCGGAATGGTGTTCTGCGAACCGGTTGGCCCGCCGATAATGATCTGTCCGCCTTGTTGGTTGAGCAGTTGGTACTGCACGTTGGTTGCGCTGGCAGGGCCGGCATCCATGTTCAGGCGGCCGTTTTGCACCAGGGCGCCTCCCAGGAACTCGATGTCTACCTGTCCGCCGCTACCGGCGGCACAGTTGGTCAGGGAGATCTCGAAGGTGCGAGGCTGGGCAATGCTGCCGGCCCCTGAGAACTCGCTGGTGTGCGCCGGGCTCATGGGGACGGTGAAGTTCTGGCCGCCAGGGCCGCCGTTGATGGTGCAGGTGGTGCCCGAGATACTGCCGGTGAATTCGATCTGTCCATCAGTTGCCTGGGCATGGAGGCTGATACCGGCCAGCAGCGGTAAAGACAGTGCAAAGCCCAAAGTACGTTTGTTCATTTGTTTTCCAGCTAGATTGATAAAGGTTGTGCGTTAATAAGTAAGTGAGTTGTTGTGGAGGCATATTTACTTGTTTTTTAACGCCGGGAAATTATGCGGTTTATTTGATTAGCTGGATGTAGGAAAGAGGGTGGTGGCAACGGGAGGATTTAGCCGGATGCTGTACGATTGGGAGTCTTTAGATGGGGTGTGCTTCTGCAGGTGTTTGAAGGTGTGCCAATTGCTGTATGTTATGTAGGTAATGTTCCTGCTTAAGAAATAGAAATATTATCTTCTTACGATGCTAATCTAAATGTCTGTAAGATTTGACGTTGGCCAGTCTGGCAGGTATAAACCGCCTTCACTTGCATCAAGGCCTTTTCCCATGAGTTTCAGCCCGCTTATCCGACAGCTGATCGACGCATTGCGCATCTTGCCTGGTGTCGGCCAGAAAACCGCCCAGCGCATGGCCTTGCAGCTACTTGAGCGTGATCGCAGTGGGGGGACTCGTTTGGCCCAGGCCTTGAACCAGGCCATGGAGGGCGTCGGGCACTGCCGCCAATGCCGGACCCTGACCGAGCAGGAACTGTGCCCGCAATGCTCCGACCTGCGGCGTGACGACACACTGTTGTGCGTGGTGGAAGGTCCGATGGACGTCTATGCCGTTGAGCAAACCGGTTATCGCGGCCGCTACTTCGTGCTCAAGGGGCATCTGTCGCCGCTGGATGGCCTGGGCCCGGAAGCCATTGGCATTCCGCAACTGATGGCGCGAATCGAAGAGCAGGGCAGCTTTACCGAAGTGATCCTGGCTACCAACCCGACGGTGGAAGGTGAAGCGACCGCCCATTACATCGCCCAGTTGCTGGCCGACAAGGGCCTGGTCGCTTCACGTATCGCCCACGGCGTGCCCTTGGGCGGTGAGCTGGAGCTGGTCGATGGCGGGACCCTGGCGCATTCGTTCGCCGGGCGCAAACCGATCTCGCTGTAATCCAGGCTCTTTATTCGCGGGGCAAGCCCGCTCCCACAGAACCTCAGCCTGTGGGGGCGGGCTTGCCCCGCGATGCTGTCAATACTCGCTCAGCGAGAACTCGGTCAGGCAAAAGGTCGGTACACCCGCCTCATTCAGGCGCTGCGAGCCGCCCAGCTCCGGCAGATCGATGATCGCCGCTGCCTCGAACACCTGCGCACCCATGCGCCGCACCAGCTTGGTGGCGGCCAGCAAGGTGCCGCCGGTGGCGATCAGGTCATCGAAAATCAGCACAGAGTCGCCTTCGCAGAGGCTGTCGGCGTGCACTTCGAGGAAGGCTTCGCCGTATTCGGTCTGGTAGCCTTCGGCGAGTACATCGGCCGGCAGCTTGCCTTGCTTGCGAAACAGGATCAGCGGTTTGTTCAACTGGTGGGCGATGATCGAGCCGATCAGAAAGCCGCGCGCATCCATGGCCCCGATATGGCTGAATTCGGTTTCGACGTAGCGTTCGATAAAGGCATCGGCGACATGGCGCAAGCCCCGCGGTGACTGGAACAGCGGGGTGATGTCGCGAAAGATCACGCCAGGCTTGGGGAAGTCCGGTACCGGGCGGATGAGGGCTTTAAGGTCGAAAGTGGCGCTGGGCATGAGGCGGGTATCCTGAAAAACGAATGCCCGCCAGTATACCTGTTATCCGAGGGGTCAGCTTTCCAGCGAACCACCGGCCAGGGCGCACAGCTGGATCGGGTCAAGGATATGGATTTCCTTGCCTTCGGCCTGGATCAGGCCGTTCTGCTGGAAGCGCGTGAACACCCGCGAGACAGTTTCCACTGCCAGGCCCAGGTAGTTGCCGATCTCGTTGCGCGACATGCTCAGGCGGAACTGGTTGGCCGAGTAGCCACGGGCACGGAAGCGCGCCGAGAGGTTGACCAGGAAGGTGGCGATGCGCTCATCGGCGGTCTTTTTCGACAGTAGCAGCATCATCTGCTGATCGTCGCGGATTTCGCGGCTCATCACCCGCATCAACTGGCGGCGCAGCTGTGGCAGTTGCACCGACAGCTCATCCAGGCGTTCAAAGGGGATTTCGCAGACCGACGTGGTTTCCTGGGCCTGGGCCGACACCGGGTAGGCCTCGGTGTCCATGCCCGACAGGCCGACCAGTTCGCTGGGCAGGTGGAAGCCGGTGATCTGTTCTTCGCCACTGTCGCTCAGGCTGAAGGTTTTCAGGGCGCCGGAGCGCACGGCATAGACCGAGCCGAAATTGTCGCCCTGGCGGAACAGAAACTCGCCTTTTTTCAGCGGACGCCCGCGTTTGACGATTTCATCCAGTGCATCCATGTCTTCCAAGTTCAGCGACAAGGGCAGGCACAGAGGCGCCAGGCTGCAATCCTTGCAATGGGCCTGGTTGTGGGGGCGCAGTTTGACTGGCTCGGACATTTCTTCAATCCTTGTGGGAATGCACACATAAGCCGTAAGGGTAACCCAGGGCAGGGTGTTTCGGCCAGCTTGGACGATTGTGTCGTCGGCAGGCGCAAGGATGCCATCTATAGACGGTGAGGCTTACAGCCTGTGCGCTGTAGAGCCTCTGAGCGCTGCTTGGCCCCGGTTTTATTGGGCGAAGCCAGAGAAAACTGCGACAAAAAACCTCAGTATCAGATCACGCGGGAAAAGCGCTGACGGTTGTGCAGGTCCAGGTAGGCGTCGAACACCATGCACACCGAACGCACCAGCAGCCGCCCGGCCGGCAGTACTTTGATGCCCACGTTACTCAGCTCGATCAGCCCGTCCTTGTGCATGGCCTGCAGGGCGGGCCACTGGTCCTTGAAGTAGCCGCGAAAATCGATGGTGAAGGCCCGTTCGATGGTCTCGAAATCCAGTTCGAAATGGCAGATCAACTGCTGGATCACCGCCCGGCGCAAGCGATCATCCTCGGTGCAGATCAGCCCGCGGCTGGTGGCCAGCTGGGCCGTGGACAAGGTGTCCTGGTAGGTGGTGAGGTCGCTGCTGTTCTGGCAGTAGAGGTCGCCGATCTGGCTGATTGCCGAGACCCCGAGGCCGATCAGGTCGCAATGGCCATGAGTAGTGTAGCCCTGGAAATTGCGCTGCAGGGTCGACTCTTCCTGGGCAATCGCCAATTCGTCGTCCGGCAGGGCGAAGTGGTCCATGCCGATGTACACGTAGCCGGCGGCCGTCAGTTGCTCGATGGTGTTGTGGAGCATTTCCAGTTTTGCCGCCGGGGCCGGCAAGTCAGCGCTGTCGATACGCCGCTGGGGCATGAAGCGCTCCGGCAGGTGGGCGTAGTTGAACACCGAGAGGCGGTCCGGTTGCAGCTTGATGACTTCTTCGACGGTGCGGGCGAAGCCTTCCGGTGTTTGCTTGGGCAGGCCGTAGATCAGGTCGAGGTTGATCGAGCGAAACTGCAGGGTGCGCGCGGCTTCGATGATCGCCCGGGTCTGCTCCAGGCTCTGCAGGCGGTTGATCGCCCGTTGCACCAGCGGGTCGAGGTCCTGCACGCCGAGGCTGACGCGGTTGAAGCCCAGTTCACGGAGCAGGCCCATGGTCGACCAGTCGGCCTCGCGCGGGTCGATCTCGATGCCGTAGTCGCCGGAGTCGTCGTCCAGCAGGTTGAAATGCTGGCGCAGGTGGGCCATCAGCTGGCGCAGTTCGACGTGGCTGAGAAAGGTCGGGGTGCCGCCGCCAAAGTGCAGTTGCTCGACGGTCTGCTTGGGGTCCAGGTGACAGGCGATCAGCTGGATTTCCTGCTCCAGGCGCTGCAGGTAGGGCGCGGCGCGGCCACGGTCCTTGGTGATGACCTTGTTGCAGGCGCAGTAGTAGCAGATGTTGGCGCAGAACGGCACATGCACATAGATCGACAGTGGGCGTACGGCGCGACGGCTGTCACGCAGGGCGTGCAGCAGGTCGAAGGAGCCGACTTCGCTGTGCAGTTGCACCGCGGTCGGGTAGGAGGTGTAGCGTGGGCCGGCCAGGTCGTAGCGGCGAATCAGGTCGGAGTCCCAACGAAGAACGTCGAGCATGCGGGCAGTCCCCAGAAAGAGCAGCAGTGTCCGGAGTCTAGGGAGCGCGGGGCAAACCCGTGTTGATTTGTATCAACGCCGCTTCAGTGGCCCATCAGCCAGTGTTGGTGCGGGCCCGGCAGGGTCCACAGGCCGAAGAGCATCACCAGCACACCGCCGGCAATGCGCACGCCACGCTGGCGCAGCAGGGCGCTGGTGCGTTCGGCGGCGAGGCCGGTGGCGAGCAGCACCGGCCAGGTGCCAAGGCCGAAGGCCAGCATCAGCAGTGCGCTGTCGGCGGCATTGCCCTGGCTCGCCGCCCAGAGCAGGGTGCTGTACACCAGCCCGCACGGCAGCCAGCCCCACAGGGCGCCAAGCAGCAGCGCGCGCGGCAGGCTGGAAACCGGCAGCAGGCGGTTGGCCACGGGTTGGATATGCCGCCACAGGCCTCGACCCAGGCCTTCGATGCGGGTCAGGCCGCTCCACCAGCCGGCCAGGTACAGGCCCATGCTGATCAGCAGCAGCGCTGCCAATACGCGCATGGCGGTCGCCACCGGGCTGTTGGCCACCGCCCAGCCGGCCAGGCCGAGCAACAGGCCGGCCAGGGCGTAACTGAGGATGCGCCCCAGGTTGTAGGCCAGCAGCAGGCGAAAGCGGCGGCTGCGTTGTTCCTTGGGGATGGCCAGGGTCAGCGCGCCCATCAGGCCGCCGCACATGCCCAGGCAGTGGCCGCCACCGAGCAGGCCGAGGATCAAGGCGGAGCTGAGCAGGGGTAGAAGTTCAGTCACGAGGCGGCGTACCGTCGTCGGGTTTCTTGCCGTCGGCCTCGTCCATGGCAGCCTGGTGCTGCGGGTCCTGGTCGTCGAACAGGATGCTGTGGGCCGGGCCGTCGAGGTCATCGTACTGGCCGCTGTCCACTGCCCAGAAGAAGATGTAGATGGCGATGGCGACGATCAGCAGGGCGGCCGGGATCATGATGTAAAGCGCGGGCATGGAGGCTCCTGGTCAGGCCGTCGCGGGATGCGTGGCAGTGGCTGGCGCATGGCTGGCCGGCAAGCCGCTGGCGCGGGTCAGGCGCAGGGCATTGAGGACCACGATCAGCGAACTGACCGACATGCCGACCGCCGCCCAGATTGGCGTGATCCAGCCCAGCGCGGCAAACGGCAGCATGACGCCATTATACGCCGTGGCCCACAGCAGGTTCTCGATAATGATCCGCCGGGTGCGGCGGGCCAGGCTGAAGGCCTGGACCAGGGCGTCCAGGCGGTTGGACAACAGCACCGCGTCGGCACTGGTCTTGGCGAGATCGGTGGCCGAGCCCATGGCGATGCTGATATCGGCAGCCGCGAGTATCGGCACATCATTGACCCCGTCGCCCAGCATCAGCACCTTGCGCCCTTGCTGTTGCAGGGCCTTGAGTTTTTCCAGTTTGTCGTCCGGGCGCAGGCCACCGATGGCCTGGTCGATCTGCAGTTCGGCAGCCACGCTCTGGACCATCGGCGAGCTGTCGCCGGACAACAGCAGGGTTTGCCAGCCACGGGCACGGCAGGCAGCCAACAGGTCGGCAGCGTCGCTGCGCAGGCGGTCGTCGAGGACGAACCAGGCCAGCGGGCCTCGCTGGTCACCGAGCAGCAACCATTGCCCGGCTTCGTCCGGCATTGCCGGTGCGGTGGTGCCACTGAGGGCGCAGGCGAAGCCCGCTTCGCCGATGCGTAGGCGCTGCCCGCCGACTTGGCCTTCCAAGCCCAGGCCGGGCACTGCCTGGACCTCTTCAGCGGCCTGGCTGGCGCGGCCAAACGCGCGGGCGATGGGGTGCTCGGAGCGGTTCTCGAGTGCCGCGGCGAGCATCAGGCAGCGGTCGGCATCGGTATCGCTCAAGGGGCGAATCGCCCGCAGGGTCAGGCGGCCTTCGGTGAGGGTGCCGGTCTTGTCGAAGATCACCGTGTCGATCTGGTTCAGGCCTTCCAGTACATGGCCGCGGGTCAGCAGCAGGCCGAGCTTGTGCAGGGTGCCGGTGGCGGCGGTCAGCGCGGTTGGGGTGGCCAGCGACAGGGCGCAGGGGCAGGTGGCAACCAGCATGGCCAGGACGATCCAGAACGCCCGCGCCGGGTCGATCTGCCACCAGAGCAGGCCGATGGCGGCGGAGGCGATCAGGGTGAACAGCAAGAACCATTGCGAGGCACGGTCGGCGATTTCCGCCAGGCGCGGCTTTTCCGACTGTGCCCGTTCCAGCAGGCGCACGATGGCCGAGAGGCGGGTGTCCTGGCCCAGGGCCTGGACCTCGACGGTCAGCGCGCTTTCGACGTTCAGGGTGCCAGCGGTGACTGCGTCGCCGGCACTGCGTGGTTGCGGCAGGTATTCGCCGGTCAGCAGCGATTCGTCGATGCTCGACTGGCCGCTGACAATACGCCCGTCGGCGGGGATCACATGACCTGGCTGGATCAGCACGCAGTCCTTCAGGCGCAGCTCGCTGAGCAGGATCCGCTCGCTCTGCCCGGCCGCGCCCAGGCGCAGGCACGAGGCCGGCAGCAGGTTGACCAGTTGCGCGGTGGCGGCGGCAGTGCGTTCGCGGGCGCGGCGTTCAAGATAGCGCCCGGCCAGCAGGAACAGGGCAAACATGCCCACCGCGTCGAAGTACAACTCGCCGCTGCCGGTGATCGCGGTCCAGATCCCGGCGCCGTAGGCCAGGCCGATGGCCAGTGACACCGAAACGTCCATGGTCAGGTGGCGGGTGCGCAGGTCGCGGGCGGCGCCGCGAAAGAACGGCGCGCAGCTGTAGAACACGATCGGCGTGGTGAGGAACATCGCCACCCAGCGCAGGATGGTGTGCAACTCAGGGCTCAGGTCGATGTTGAATTCCGGCCAGGTGGCCATGGTTGCCATCATTGCCTGGAACCATAACAGCCCGGCGACGCCCAACTGGCGCAGGGCTGTGCGGTTTTCGCTGGCCAACTGTTCGGCGGCGCGATCGGCCTGGTAGGGGTGAGCGGCGTAGCCGATATGGCGCAGCTCGGCGAGCAGTTTCGAGAGCGGCAACTGGCTGTCGGCCCAGCTCACCTGCAGGCGGTGATTGGACAGGTTCAGCCGCGCCTCGGCCACGGCGGGAAGGTTGCGCAGGTGTTTCTCGATCAGCCAGCCGCAGGCGGCACAACTGATGCCTTCGATCAGCAGAGTGGTTTCGGCCAGCTCGCCGCTGTGACGGACAAAGGGTTTTTGCACGTCGGCGCGGTCGTAAAGAGCCAGTTCGTCGACCAGTTGCTGAGGCAGGGCGTCAGGGTTGGCGCTGGCTTCACTGCGGTGCTGGTAATAGCTTTCCAGGTTGCCGGCGACGATGGCTTCGGCCACCGCCTGGCAGCCCGGGCAGCAGAACGCCCGCGGCTGGCCAAGCACCACGGCGGTGAAGTGGCTGCCGGCAGGCACGGGCAGGGCGCAGTGGTAGCAGGGCGTGGGGCTGGTCATGGTAGTCGTCGCAGATTTTTAGGGTGGCCGCATCGCTGGCAAGCCAGCTCCCACAGGGATAGTGCAACCTGTGGGAGCTGGCTTGCCAGCGATAGGGGCGACTCATTTTTCCAGGTGTTCAGCCCCTTGCAGAGCCTCGTCACCGAGAACCAGGGTCTTGTCGTGGGCGACTTCTTCTTCCTCGAACAGACGCCAGACATGCTCATCCTGGCTGCCCAGCAGCTCGACGAAGCGCCGGCCTTCGACCTTGTCGCTGAGCTGGCCGAGGTAGCGACCGGCTTCGCTGTCGCTGCGGGTCAGGACGATCTTGCGGTCTTTCTCCGGCTGGGTCGGCGAGATCAGGTTCAGTTCCAGGGTCTGCGGCTGGCTGTTGCCGGTCAGGCGCAGGTCGACTTCGCCGGTCAGCTCGTCCAGGTGCACGCTGGCCTTGAGGTTGAGGGTCTGGGCCAGCAGTTCACGGTCCAGCGAGCGGTTGATGCCTTTGCCGGCCTCGTAGTAGTTGTCGTTGACCAGGTTGTCCGGGTTGTTCACCGCAATGGTCACCATGGTCAGGCTGAGGGTCACCGAGGTGGCCAGCACCCCGATGATGATCCACGGCCAGAGGTGCTTGTACCAGGGGCTAGCGGCAGTTGCAGAAGGCATGGGCTCAGTCTCTTATCGAATTTGCGGGCCGATGAAGCGGCTCTTGGCTTCAACCTGGGTGGCGCTGTCGTCAGCGTCCTTGAGGGTGAAGATGACTTCGTTGGTGGTCGACGGCAGTTGTTCCGGGGCCATCGACAGTTGTACCGGCAGGCTGACGATGTCGCCGGCGGCGACGCGGATTTCCCGTGCGCCTTCAAGTTTGAGGTCAGGCAGGCCACCGGCCTCGAGCACGTAGACGTGATCGCGCTGGTCCTTGTTCATGACCTTCAGGCTGTAGACGTTCTCGATCCGCCCCTGGGCGTTCTCACGGTACAGCACGCGGTCCTTGCTGACGTCGAATCCGACCAGCGAACGCATGACAAAGGCGCTGGCCAGCAGGCCGATCATCGCCAGCAGGACTACGGCATAGCCGATCAGGCGCGGACGCACCATGTGGGTTTTCTGCCCCGACAGGTTGTGCTCGGTGGTGTAGCTGATCAAGCCTTTGGGGTAGTTCATCTTGTCCATGATGGTGTCGCAGGCATCGATGCAGGCGGCGCAGCCGATGCACTCGATCTGCAGGCCGTCACGGATGTCGATGCCGGTCGGGCACACCTGTACGCACATGGTGCAGTCGATGCAGTCACCCAGGCCCTTGGCCTTGTAGTCGAGGTCTTTCTTGCGCGGGCCGCGGGTTTCGCCACGGCGCGGATCGTAGGAAACGATCAGGGTGTCCTTGTCGAACATCACGCTCTGGAAGCGCGCATACGGGCACATGTACACACACACCTGCTCGCGCAGCCAGCCGGCATTGCCGTAGGTGGCCAGGGTGAAGAAACCGACCCAGAAGTAGGCCCAGCCGTCGGCCTGGCCGGTGAAGAACTCAATCACCAGCTCACGGATCGGCGAGAAGTAGCCGACGAAGGTCATGCCGGTGACAAAGCCGATGCTCAGCCACAGGCTGTGCTTGGCCAGCTTGCGCAGGAACTTGTTGCCGCTCATCGGGGCCTTGTCGAGCTTCATGCGCTGGTTGCGGTCACCTTCAGTGACTTTCTCGCACCACATGAAGATCCAGGTCCACACGCTTTGCGGGCAGGTGTAGCCGCACCAGACGCGGCCAGCGTAGACGGTGATGAAGAACAGGCCGAAGGCGGCGACGATCAACAGCCCCGAGAGCAGGATGAAATCCTGGGGCCAGATGGTGGTGCCGAAAATGTAGAACTTGCGCTCCGGCAGGTTCCACCAGACGGCCTGGTGACCGCCCCAGTTCAGCCATACCGTGCCGAAGTACAGCAGGAACAGGACGGCGCCGCCGACCATGCGCAGGTTGCGGAACACGCCGGTGAAGGCGCGGGTGTAGATCTTTTCTCGGGAGGCGTAGAGATCGACGCTGCTGTTGTCTTTACTGGCAGGCGGGGTGACGTCATGTACCGGAATCTGCTTGCTCATCATTGAGTCCCACGGCAGTGGTGAAGTGCCGCGGCCAGTACATGCCGGCCGCAGTCGGAAGCTTGCTGCTCTAGGGCGCATGATACGCCTGTGTTGCCGGTAGGGGGGAGGGGTGCGACCTTTGGCCGCGTTGGGGAATCGCAGGTAATAGTGTATTGGCCCGTGTCAATTGACGCAGATCATGGCTAGGGGCGGGGGTCTATAAAAAAGCCCCGGCAGTTTTACTGCCGGGGCTTTTGCCAGCTGGGCGAATTACTTCGCTTCAGCGGTTTTCTCAGGCTGGTGCGACAGACTGTAGACATAGGCCGCCAGCAAGTGGACCTTGTCGTTGCCCTGGATCGCTTCCTGGGCAGGCATCTGGCCCTGGCGGCCGTAACGGATGGTCTGCTGCAGTTGGGCGAAGCTCGACCCGTAGATGAACGCGGTCGGGTGGGTCAGGTCAGGCGCACCCATGGCCGGGGTGCCCTTGCCTTCAGGGCCGTGGCAGGCCACGCAGTTGGTGGCAAACAGCTTCTGGCCGTTGGCCGGATCGGCTTTGGCGTCCTTGGGCAGGGTGCGGCCATCGAGGTTGGTCAGCACGTAAGCGGCCACGTCGGCAACGCCTTGCTCGCCGATCACTTCGGCCCAGGCCGGCATCACGCCGTGACGACCGCCCATGATGGTGGCCTTGATGGTTTCCGGCTCGCCACCCCAACGCCAGTCGTTGTCGGTGAGGTTGGGGAAGCCGTAGGAGCCCTTGGCGTCGGAGCCGTGGCACACCGAGCAGTTGGAGGCGAACAGACGGCCACCCATCTTCAGCGCTTGCGGGTCTTTGGCCACTTCTTCAATGGGCATCGAGGCGAATTTGGCGAAGATCGGCCCGAACTTGGCGTCCGAGCGGGCCATTTCCTTCTCCCACTCGTGCACGCCGGTCCAGCCGGCCTGGCCGTTGGCGAACTCGGTTTTCTTGTCGTTGTCCAGGTACTGGTAGCCCGGCAGCAGGCCTTTCCAGTTACCCAGGCCCGGGTACAGCACCAGGTAGCCCAGGGCAAAAACGATGGTACCGACGAACAGCATGAACCACCATTTTGGCAGCGGGTTGTCGTACTCCTCGATGCCGTCGTAGGCGTGGCCCACGGTTTCTTCGGTGGTTTCGCTGCGCTGGCCCTTGCGGGTGGACAGCAGCAGCCAGGTCAGGGCGAAGATGGTGCCCAGACTCAAAACGGTGACGTACAGACTCCAGAAGGTAGTCATTCGTTGTTACTCCTAGACGCTTTCGCTTGCGCTTGCTCGACGTGCTTGCTGGCTTCGGGATCATCCGCGAAGGGCAGCATGGTCGCTTCGTCGAACTCGGACTTGCGCCGAGAACTGAACACCCACAACGCCAGGCCGATAAAGGCCACCATCACTACGACGGTGCCCAAGCCACGAATCATCCCGATATCCATCAATGTCACCGTTTGCTTTTGATGATGGTGCCCAGGCCTTGCAGGTAGGCAACCAGGGCGTCCATTTCAGTCTTGCCCTTGACCGCGTCGCGGGCACCGGCGATGTCTTCATCGGTGTACGGCGTGCCGAGGGTGCGCAGGACTTCCATCTTCTTCACCGTGTCCTTGTCGTCGAGCTTGTTCTCTACCAGCCACGGGTAGGCCGGCATCTTCGACTCGGGCACGACGTTGCGCGGGTTGTACAGGTGAGCACGGTGCCAGTCGTCGGAGTAACGACCGCCGACGCGGGCCAGGTCCGGGCCGGTACGCTTGGAACCCCACAGGAACGGGTGATCCCAGACGCTTTCGCCCGCGACCGAATAGTGGCCGTAGCGTTCGGTTTCGGCGCGGAACGGCCGGATCATCTGCGAGTGGCACTGCACGCAGCCTTCGCGGATGTAGATGTCGCGGCCTTCGAGTTCCAGCGCGGTACGTGGCTTCATGCCCTCGACCGGCTTGTTGGTGACGTCCTGGAAGAACAGCGGGACGATCTGGGTCAGGCCGCCGATGCTCACGGCGATGACCATGAAGAAGGCCAGCAGGCCGATATTCTTCTCGACTACTTCATGCTTCATCAGTGAGCTCCAACTACAGCGATCTGAGCGGCGGCTTCAGCTTCGGCCGGCTTCGAGGCGCGTACGGTACGGAAGACGTTGTAAGCCATCAGCAGCATGCCGGAGGCGAAGAACGCACCGCCCAGGGCGCGGACGATAAAGCCCGGGTGGCTGGCTTGCAGGGCTTCGACGAAGGAGTAGGTGAGGGTGCCGTCGTCGTTGATTGCACGCCACATCAGGCCCTGGGTGATGCCGTTGACCCACATCGAGGAGATGTACAGCACGGTACCGATGGTCGCCAGCCAGAAGTGTGCGTTGATCAGGCCGGTGCTGTGCATCTGCTCGCGGCCGTAGACCTTCGGAATCATGTGGTACAGGGCGCCGATCGAGATCATCGCGACCCAGCCGAGGGCGCCGGCGTGTACGTGGCCAACGGTCCAGTCGGTGTAGTGCGACAGCGAGTTGACGGTCTTGATCGCCATCATCGGCCCTTCGAAGGTCGACATGCCGTAGAACGCCAGCGATACCACCAGGAAGCGCAGGATCGGGTCGGTGCGCAGCTTATGCCAGGCGCCCGAGAGGGTCATCATGCCGTTGATCATGCCGCCCCAGCTTGGCGCCAGAAGGATGATCGACATGGCCATGCCCAGCGACTGCGCCCAGTCCGGCAGGGCGGTGTAGTGCAGGTGGTGGGGACCTGCCCAGATGTACAGGGTGATCAGTGCCCAGAAGTGCACGATCGACAGGCGATAGGAGTAGATCGGGCGCTCGGCCTGTTTCGGCACGAAGTAGTACATCATGCCCAGGAAGCCGGTGGTCAGGAAGAAGCCCACGGCGTTGTGGCCATACCACCACTGGATCATCGCATCGGTGGCACCCGAATAAGCCGAGTAGGACTTGAACAGGCTGACCGGCAAGGAGGCGTGGTTGACGATGTGCAGCATCGCGGTGACCACGATGAAGGCGCCGTAGAACCAGTTGCCCACATAGATGTGTTTGGTCTTGCGCTTGACGATGGTGCCGAAGAACACCACACCGTAGGTGACCCAGACAATGGCCAGCAAAATGGCGATCGGCCATTCCAGCTCTGCGTATTCCTTGGTCGTGGTGTAGCCCAGCGGCAAGGTCACGAGCGCGCCGACGATCACCGCTTGCCAACCCCAGAAGGTGAAGGCCGCGAGGCTGTCGGAAATCAGTCGCGTCTGGCAGGTTCGCTGCACGACATAGTAGGAAGTGGCAAACAGTGCACAACCACCGAAGGCGAAGATCACCAGGTTGGTGTGCAGCGGGCGAAGGCGTCCGAAGCTCGTCCACGGCAGGTCCAGGTTAAGCTGGGGCCAGACCAGTTGCGAGGCGATGAAGACACCAAGCCCCATGCCAAGGATCCCCCAGACCACCGTCATGATGGCGAACTGGCGGACGACCTTATAGTTATAAGCAGTCGGACTGATTGCTGTGCTCATTCTAAGGTTCCACGGTTTGGGTGTTTTTATAGGGTAAAAATCGGCGCAAGTATGTATAAACCGTGTGGTTATTGCAACGCGATGGCGCCCGCGCCGATCCTTGCCAACGCCTGCTCCACAGCGGTTTCGAGCCTTTTCGGCGGGCAAATTGTACACAATTAATTAGTTGATATGTGTACCAAAATTTGATTTTTCGTCTAAGGCAAAGGCTTCTGCCGAACGCTTGCTCAGTGCCGTTGATCACTCGCACATCGGCGCTTGAGTCGGCCCCATCAGCCTTTGCGCAGAACCGCTGACGAAAAATGCCCCAAAAAGGTGCAAGCGCGCCGGCTGTTTCAGTCGCTGTGGCAACAAGCTTAGTTGTGATCGAGGGGGGTGCAAGGCGTGGGCAGGGCGGGGTGCGACACTTGGTCGCAAGGGGCGAAGGGAACCGCCGCATCGGGTGCCGATGCGGCGGTTTGAGTCAAGGCTCAGTTACTCAATCGTTTTACTTGGCAGACAGGGTTTCGCCTTGGGCAGGTTCCTCCTGGGACAGGCTGTAGACATAGGCGGCCAGCAGGTGGACCTTGTCGTTACCCTGGATCGCTTCCTGGGCAGGCATCTGGCCCTGGCGGCCGTAACGGATGGTCTGCTGCAGTTGGGCGAAGCTCGAACCGTAGATGAACGCGGTCGGGTGGGTCAGGTCCGGTGCGCCCATGGCCGGGGTGCCCTTGCCTTGCGGGCCGTGGCAGGCCACGCAGTTGGTCGCGAACAGCTTCTCGCCGTTGGCAGGGTCGGCCTTGGCTTCCTTCGGCAGAGTGCGGCCATCGAGGTTGGTCAGGACGAACGCGGCCACGTCGGCAACGCCTTGCTCGCCAATCACTTCGGCCCAGGCTGGCATCACCCCGTGACGACCACCCATGATCGAGGCCTTGATGGTTTCCGGATCGCCGCCCCAGCGCCAGTCCTTGTCGGTGAGGTTAGGGAAGCCGTAGGCACCCTTGGCGTCCGAGCCGTGGCAGACCGCGCAGTTGGAGGCGAACAGACGGCCGCCCATTTTCAGCGCCTGGGGATCCTTGGCCACTTCCTCCACCGGCATGGCGGCGAACTTGGCGAAGATCGGTCCGAACTTGGCGTCGGCCTTGTTCATTTCCTTTTGCCATTCGTTGGTCTGGGTCCAGCCGTCCTCATAACCGGGCAGGATGCCTTTCCAGTTGCCCAGGCCCGGATAGAGGATCAGGTAGCCGACCGAAAACACCAGGGTGCCGACGAACAGCCAGAACCACCACTTGGGCAGCGGGTTGTCGTACTCCTCGATGCCGTCGAAGCTGTGGCCCATGGTCTGGTCGGTGGTGCCTTTGGTTTCGCCCTTGCGGGTGCCCAGCAGCAGCCAGGTCAGGCCGATCAGGCTACCGATGGTCAGTACGCAGATGTACGTACTCCAGAAGGTGGTCATTGCCCGTTACTCCTCGGTTCGGGTTCGTTGGCGGCAGGTGCCAGGCGCTCGTCGGCGAATGGCAGCAGGCTGGCTTCGGCGAATTCACGGTCACGCCGGCCGTTGAACACCCACAGCGACAGGCCGATGAAGGCGATGGCCACCAGCAGGGTGCCCAGGCCTCGTAGCTGGCCGATATCCAGTGTGAAGTCCATGGCGCTTACCTCTTGTTCTTGATCGCGGTGCCGAGCACCTGCAGGTAGGCGACCAGCGCGTCCATTTCGGTCTTGCCCTTGAGCGACTCCACCGCGCCGCTGATGTCGGCGTCGGTGTACGGCACGCCGAGGGTGCGCATGGTGCGCAGCTTGGTCTCGGTGTGGCTGCTGTCGACCGGGTTGGCGACCAGCCATGGGTAGGCCGGCATCTTCGACTCGGGCACGACGTTGCGCGGGTTGTACAGGTGCGCACGGTGCCAGTCATCGGAGTAGCGGCCGCCAACGCGGGCCAGGTCCGGGCCGGTACGCTTGGAACCCCAGAGGAACGGGTGGTCCCAGACGCTTTCACCGGCTACCGAGTAGTGGCCATAACGCTCGGTCTCGGCACGGAACGGCCGGATCATCTGCGAGTGGCACTGCACGCAGCCTTCACGGATGTAGACGTCGCGGCCTTCCAGTTGCAGCGCGGTGTAGGGCTTCATGCCCTCGACCGGCTTGTTGGTGACGTCCTGGAAGAACAGCGGGACGATCTGGGTCAGGCCGCCGATGCTGACGGCAAACACCATCAACAGCACCAGCAGGAAGACGTTCTTCTCGATTACTTCGTGTTTCATCAGGGTCTCCTCAGGCCAGCTGCGCGGCGGCAGGGGCGGTCGCGGCCACCGGGGCACGCACGGTGCGCCAGGTGTTGTACGCCATCAGCAGCATGCCGGTGAGGAAGATCGCCCCGCCGACGAAGCGCACGATGAAGCCAGGGTGGCTGGCCACCAGGGTTTCGACGAAGGAGTAGGTCAGCGTGCCGTCTTCGTTGACTGCGCGCCACATCAGGCCCTGGGCGATGCCGTTGACCCACATCGAGGCGATGTAGAGCACGGTGCCGATGGTCGCCAGCCAGAAGTGCGCGTTGATCAGGCCGAGGCTGTACATCTGCTCGCGGCCGAAGACTTTCGGGATCATGTGATACAGGGCGCCGATCGAGATCATCGCGACCCAACCGAGGGCGCCGGCGTGGACGTGGCCGATGGTCCAGTCGGTGTAGTGCGACAGGGCGTTGACGGTCTTGATCGCCATCATCGGGCCTTCGAAGGTCGACATGCCGTAGAACGCCAGGGACACCACGAGGAAACGCAGGATCGGGTCGCTGCGCAGCTTATGCCAGGCGCCCGAGAGGGTCATCATGCCGTTGATCATGCCGCCCCAGCTTGGCGCCAGGAGGATCAGCGACATGATCATGCCCAGCGATTGCGCCCAGTCGGGCAGGGCGGTGTAGTGCAGGTGGTGGGGACCTGCCCAGATGTACAGGGTGATCAGCGCCCAGAAGTGCACGATCGACAGGCGATAGGAATACACCGGACGCTCGGCCTGTTTCGGCACGAAGTAGTACATCATGCCGAGGAAGCCGGCGGTCAGGAAGAAGCCTACGGCGTTGTGGCCGTACCACCACTGGACCATGGCGTCGGTGGCGCCACCGTACAGCGAGTAGGACTTGGTCAGGCTGACCGGGATTTCCAGGTTGTTGACGATGTGCAGGATCGCCACGGTGATGATGAACGCACCGAAGAACCAGTTACCGACATAAATGTGCTTGGTGGTGCGCTTCATCAGCGTGCCGAAGAACACCACGGCGTAGGCCACCCAGACAATGGTGATCAGGATGTCGATCGGCCATTCCAGTTCGGCGTATTCCTTGGAGCTGGTATAACCCAGCGGCAGGCTGATGGCAGCCAGCAGGATCACCAGTTGCCAGGCCCAGAAAGTGAAAGCTGCCAGGCGTGGCGAGAACAGGGTGGTCTGGCAGGTGCGCTGGACCGAATAATAGGAAGCGGCGAACAGTGCGCAACCACCGAAGGCGAAGATCACCGCGTTGGTGTGCAGCGGTCGCAGGCGGCCGAAGCTGGTCCAGGGGAGGTCGAAGTTGAGCGAAGGCCAGACGAGTTGCGCGGCGAGAAAAACGCCGAGCCCCATCCCGACGATTCCCCACACCACCGTCATAATGGCGAATTGGCGGACCACCTTGTAGTTGTAGGCGGTACTGCTGGTTGTGTTCATGTATGGGTTCCCATCCACGGTTATAGGCAGACTAAACAGCGAGGCAAGCATGAGTAATGGGCAACTGGCCGGTATTGACGGGGATCAATGGGCGCGGCTGGTCGAAAGCCGCGGCTGGCTGTGGAATGCCCCGCAAAATCAGGGGGATGGCCAGCATTCGGGGTGCCTGATCCTGGCCCATGGCGCCGGTGCGCCGATGGATAGCGGGTTCATGCAGGAAATGGCGCAAAGGCTGGCGGAGCAAGGGCTGGGGGTGCTGCGCTTCGAGTTTCCCTACATGGCCCAGCGGCGCACGGATGGTGGCAAAAGGCCGCCAAATCCGCAGGCAAAGTTGCTGGACTGCTGGCGTGAGGTGTACGCGCAGGTGCGACCATTGGTCACTGGGCCATTGGCCATTGGCGGCAAGTCCATGGGCGGACGCATGGCCAGCATCCTGGCTGACGAGTTGGAGGCTGATGCGCTGGTGTGCCTGGGCTATCCGTTTTATGCAGCGGGGAAACCGGAAAAGCCGCGGGTGGCGCACCTGGCTGAACTGAAGACACCGACGTTGATCATTCAGGGTGAACGCGATGCCCTGGGCAATCGGCAGACGGTGGAGGGGTACGAGCTGTCGTCAGCGATCGAACTGTGCTGGCTGCAGGCGGGGGATCATGACCTGAAGCCGCTGAAGGCTTCGGGGTTCAGCCATGCCGATCATCTGGCGACGGCGGCGGACAGGATTGTCGCGTTTCTGAAGTGAGGGGGCTGCTGCGCAGCCCATCGCTGGCAAGCCAGTTCCCACAAGTTGTTCACCGCAATCCTTGTGGGAGCTGGCTTGCCAGCGATGGGGTCGGCGCCTGATTCAGGCTTAGCCGCGATACTCGCACAGGTAAGCAGTATCAACCGCCACCTTCAGCTGGAACTTGCTGTTGGCCGGCACATTGAACTGGCTGCCGGCGCTGAAGGTTTCCCAGTTGTCGCTGTCGGGCAGTTTGACGGTCAGGGCACCCGACACCACATGCATGATTTCACGCTGGGCAGTGCCGAACTCGTATTCGCCCGGGGCCATCACGCCAACCGTGGCCGGACCTTCAGCGGTGCCGAAAGCGATCGACTTGACCGTGCCATCAAAGTACTCGTTGACTTTAAACATGGGCGACTCCTGAAAAAGGGGCTAAAAAGGCAGGCCAGTATGCCCAAGGCCCGGAGCGCCGTCATCCGCTTTCAGGTGCCATTGGCCGGCAGGGTCAGGGGCAGCAGGCGAGCGGTGTTGCGTGCGTCTTCCAGGGCCCGGTGCTGCTGGCCACTGAACTGCAGGCCAGCCAGCTGCAGCGCGCCATTGAGGCCTAGCGGCCGCTGCAGTTGGCGGGCTTTGGCGAAGCGTTGCTTGAGGTTGATGTGCGGCAGGGTCTCGAGCAGGCTGCCGAGCTGATACTGCTGCCATTCCTGCAGCAGTTGCTTACGGTCGTAGTCGCCCCAGCTGACCCAGCCCTGCAGGTGCTTGGCATGATGACCGAGCCAGCGCTCGAACTGCGCCCAGACTTCGGCGAAGGTTGCCGCCGTGTCGACATTGGCCTGGCTGATGTGGGTCAGCTCGCGGCAGAACGGGGTCAGTTGCGGTCGCCGCCGCGGGCGCACGAAACGCTGGAAATGCCCAACTTCCCTGCCCTGGCGGTCGACCAGGGTCGCGCCGATTTCAATGATTTCCATCTCCGAGACCGGCCAGCCGCCATCGTCTGTGGTTGCTTCAAGGTCGATCACCAGCCAATGGCCCATAGTAGGCTCCCATGCAAGACTGGTTAGAGCGTAGCCAAACTCGCGCGCGGCGGGTATCCCCTGGCGTTTTGCCTGCTGTGCTTGGCACAACCGACAGTTGTGCAACGCCTTGAAAACGCCTAGCTTAGGCAGATTCCGGTTCAAACCCGCAAAGAGTGTGTTGCTTTGAGTTCAACGCCCATGCCACAGACGGTGTCCTTGCTGTTAATGCTTGCCGCAATGTGGCTGCTTCCGTCGGTCCGGGCGGCCGAAGAAATCGAGGTCAAGGTTGGGGCGGCGCATTTCCCTCCCTATACCGTGCGCCCGGAGCAGGGGGCCGATACCGGCCTGTTGCCGCAACTGGTCGAGGCGCTCAACAACAACCAGCAGCGTTACCGCTTTATCCTGGTACCCACGTCCATCCCGCGGCGCTTCGGCGACTTTCAGCAGGGCCGCACCGACATGGCGATCTTCGAGAATCCCGAATGGGGCTGGCAACAGATCCCCCATGTGAGTGTCGACATGGGCCTGGAAGATGCCGAGGTCTTCGTCACCCATCGCCAGCCTGGACGTGACCAGAACTACTTCACCGATCTCAAGGGCAAGCGCCTGGCGCTGTACAGTGGTTACCACTACGCCTTTGCCGATTTCAATCCCGACCCCAGGTACCTGGCCGATACCTACAACGCGACCCTGACCTATTCCCATGACAGCAATTTGCTGATGGTCCAGCGCGGCCGCGCGGATATCGCCCTGGTCACCCGTTCATACTTCAGTGACTTTCTGGTCCGTAACCCGCAAAGCGCCGAGCAGTTGCTGGCGTCCGACCGCGTCGATCAGGTCTACCATCACTACGCACTGTTGCGCCCCGACGCGCCCATCAGTGGTGCGGAGTTTGCCAGGCTGTTGCAGTCCCTGCGTGACAAGGGCGCGTTGCTGAAAATATTCCAGCCTTACCGTATCAGCGTCAGCACCCCCAAGGCCGACTAAATTTGCCTGGGCTGGCGACGTTCACAAGGGTGAGCCGATCATTCCCTTGTGAGCCCAGATCATGCCATTCGATTCTGCTTCGCCGACTTTGTCCTTGCCTCGCTGGCGCAGCCTCAGCGCCGATGAAGGTGATTGCCACCTGAGCCTGGTGCTCGAAGGCAGCCCGTTGGTGCGTGTGCGCCTGCAACGCGGCGAAACCTTGCAGGTCCAGCTTGAAGAGCATGCCCGCGACCGTGTGCAACAGGCCCTGTGGGCTGTTTGCTACTGGCTGTTCGCCCGTGATCCCGGCTGCCAGCGCCTGACCTGGCAGCTGCATCAGCCGCCGCAGGAAGCCTTGAACAGCGGTTTGCTGATCGCCACGCAGGTGAAGGGCCAGTACTTGTGTGAGCGCAGCCTGTTCTGGCAGCTGCCCCAGCCCTGGCTTGGCCAGCCCTTAGCGGGCGTCTATCCGCAACAGATGCAGATCAGCGACGGCAAGCGACACCCTCGGCGTGCGCCAAAGCCGCGTGGCGAAGTGTATCGGCGCTTCGATGCGCGCTTGGGTGCCTGGGTCTCGCTGCGCACCCTGGAAATCGACCAGGACCTGGAGCGTTTCAATCGCTGGCAGAACAACCCGCGGGTGCTGAACTTCTGGCAGGAGGGCGGGAGCCTGGAGCAACACCGCGAGTACCTGAACAAGCTTGAGGCCGATCCCCACAGCCTGACCCTGATCGGCTGTTTCGATGACCAGCCCTTCGCCTACTTCGAAGCCTACTGGGCCAAGGAAGACCGTATCGCGCCGTTCTATGCGGTGGATGACTACGACCGTGGCATTCACATGCTGGTGGGCGAAGAGCTGCACCGTGGGCCGCACAAGGTCGCCAGCTGGTTGTCAGCGCTGGTGCATTACCTGTTCCTGGATGACCCGCGCACCCAGCGCGTCGTGGCTGAACCGCGGGCGGACAACGGCAAGATGATCGGCTACATGCACGATCAGTGTTTTCATTGCGAGAAGGAGTTCGACTTTCCGCACAAGCGTGCGGCATTGATGATTCTGGGCAGGGAGCGGTTTTTCGAAGGTTGCAAGTTGCTCTGACCCCAAGCGGCAAGCGGTATCACCACCCTCTTGCCGCTTGAAACTTGTAGCTTGCCGCTCTCAAGCCCTCTGGCTTGAGACCTTGCGACAATGCACCAGGGCATCGCGAATCATGAAGTTGACCAGGGTCGGCGAGACGCCCAGTTCCTTGGCGATGTCCTTTTGCGGTACGCCATGCAGGCGGTACATCTCGAAGGCATAGCGGGTGCGTTGGGGCAGATCGTTCAGGGCCTCGGCGATGTGTTCCAGGGTGGTGAAGTTGGTATGCGTAGCTTCTGGCGAGGCGCCCTGGATGACCACATTCAGGCCCTCCTCTTCGCTGCCGGAATACTTGAGCTCCATCGCCTGCTTGCGGTAGTGGTCAATGGCCAGGTTGCGCACGATCTGGAACAGGTAGCTGAGCTGGGCCTTGAACGAGGAAGTGATCTGCGGCGCCGAGCTGAGTCGGAAGAAAGCATCCTGAACGACATCTTCGGCCCGCGAGTGGCAGCCGGTGATGCGTGCGGCAATCTTCACGAGGATGCTACGGTTGTCGACAAACGCCTGGAGTAACGGTGAATCGCACTTACTTGTGGATAGTTGTTCCGCCATGGAAATCACCTTATCTCTAAGAGGGAAGTGGAGCACTCCAGATCCGGAGGCTTCCTACGACGTGCGACAAACTATTCGTAATGATAATTATTGTCAAATGCGAAAGTTAATAAGTCTCTATGCTTTTTGGTTCTAAGCTTGCGCTTTGTGACCGGCTTCAAATTCCACCTTTTTTCTCCCTGCCTGGCGCTGGCCACGGGCCTTAATTATTTCTCCGGCCCATCCGTTCCTCTCTGTACATCCTCGGCTCTGGCAAGACGCACCTCGGTGCCTGGAAGCCCGCCCTGCGCGCCACCCGAGACCTGATTTTACGTACAGACTCTGGCAGGAACCCCCATGATGGACGCCTTCGAACTCCCGGTTACGCTGGTCCAGGCATTGGCCCAACGCGCGGCGCTTACCCCCGACCGCGTTGCCTTGCGCTTTCTGGCCGAGGATCCGTGCGATGAAGCCGTGCTGTCCTATCGCGAGCTCGACCAGCGGGCGCGGACCATCGCCGCCGCCTTGCAGGCGCGCACCGAAGTGGGGGATCGGGCGATCCTGTTGTTTCCCAGTGGCCCGGATTACGTCGCGGCGTTCTTCGGCTGCCTCTACGCCGGCGTCATCGCGGTGCCGGCTTATCCGCCAGAATCATCGCGGCGTCATCATCAGGAGCGTTTGCTGTCGATCATCGGCGATGCCGAACCGCGCCTGCTACTGACCATCAGTGCCTTGCACGACAACCTGCAGGCCCTCGAGGTGCTGGCAGAGCCAAGCGCGCCACAGCTGCTGGCGGTCGATACCCTGGCTCAGGAGCAGGCCGGCAGTTGGCAGGCGCCGACCCTGCAGGCCGACGACATTGCATTTTTGCAGTACACCTCCGGCTCCACAGCCTTGCCCAAGGGCGTGCAGGTCAGCCATGGCAACCTGGTGGCCAACGAAGTGCTGATCCGCCAGGGTTTCGGCATCGATGTAAACCCGGATGACGTGATCGTCAGCTGGCTGCCGCTGTACCACGACATGGGCCTGATCGGCGGCTTGCTGCAACCGATCTTCAGTGGCGTGCCCTGTGTGTTGATGGCCCCGGCGTACTTCCTCGCCCGGCCGCAGCGCTGGCTGCAAGCGATCAGCGATCACGGCGGCACCATCAGCGGAGGACCGGACTTCGCCTATCGGCTGTGCAGCGAGCGGGTCAGTGCCGCGGCAATGGCCAGCCTTGACCTGAGCAAATGGCGCGTGGCCTATTCCGGTTCCGAGCCGATCCGCCAGGACAGCCTGCAGGCCTTCGCCGACAAGTTCGCTGCCTGTGGCTTTGTGCCTGAGAGTTTCTTTGCCAGTTACGGGCTGGCCGAGGCCACGTTGTTCGTCAGCGGCAGCACCCGAGGCCAGGGGATTGGCGCGCTTGAGCTGGATGCCCTGGCGCTGGCGCGCAACAACACAGAAGCGGGCAGGGGCACGGTGCAGATGAGTTGCGGGCGTAGCCAGCCCGGGCATGCCGTGCAGATTGTCGAGCCGCACAACCTGACGCTGCTGGCCGACAACCGGGTCGGCGAAATCTGGGCCAGTGGCCCGAGCATCGCCAAAGGCTACTGGCGCAACCCCGAAGCCACGGCCCGCACCTTCGTCGAGCAGGGCGGGCGCACCTGGCTGCGTACCGGCGACCTGGGTTTTTTGCGTGACGGCGAGCTGTTCGTTACCGGCCGCCTCAAGGACTTGCTGATCGTGCATGGGCACAACCTCTACCCACAGGATCTGGAAAAGACCCTGGAGCGTGAAGTCGACGTTCTGCGTAAAGGCCGGGTGGCGGTGTTCGCGGTCGATGACCGGGGCGAGGAGGGCATCGGCGTTGCCGTCGAGATCAGCCGCAACGTGCAGAAAGTCATCACGCCTGCGAGCCTGATCAAGACCCTGCGCCAGGTGATCGCCGATGCCTGCCAGCAGGCGCCGGCGGTGGTGCTGCTGCTCAACCCCGGCGCGTTGCCGAAGACCTCCAGCGGCAAGCTGCAACGCGCCGCCTGCCGGTTGCGCATGGACGACGGCAGCCTCGATTGCTACGCGCGCTACCCTGATCAGCAAGCAGCGGCCGTAGCCGATCAAACCGCGTCGGCGACCGGCATGCAGGCCCGGATCGGTCGTCTGTGGCGTGAGCAGTTGGGCGTGGAGCAGGTGGCCGCGGACGATCACTTCTTCCTGCTCGGTGGCAACTCGATTGCCGCCACCCAGGTCTGCGCGCGCTTGAGTGACGAGCTGGATCTTGAGGTGGGCGTACGGGTGCTGTTCGAGGCACCGACCCTGGCCGACTTCAGTGCCGCGGTGACGGCGTTGCAGAGCGATGGCGGTGTCGCCCGTGGCGCCATCAGCCGCCTCGGCCGCGCGCAGGCCTTGCCGCAGTCGCTGGCACAGAATCGCCTGTGGCTGACCTGGCAGCTTGAGCCGCACAGTGCGGCGTACAACATTCCCGGCGCGCTGCGCCTGCGTGGCGAGCTGGACGAAGCGGCATTGCAAGCCAGCTTCCAGGCCCTGGTCGAGCGTCACCAATCCCTGCGTACGGTGTTTGCCGAGCAGGATGGCCAGGCCTTGCAACGCGTCCTGCCGAGCCTGGCGTTGACCTTGCAGCGCCTGGATCTGTCTGCTGCCCGTGCGCAAGAAGTACTGGCGCAGCGCGAAGCCGAAGCGGTGCAGCCTTTCGACCTGCAGCAGGGCCCGCTGCTGCGCGTGACCCTGGTGCGCCTGGACAGCGAAGAGCATCAGCTGTGGGTGACGTTGCACCACATCATCGCCGACGGCTGGTCGATGAACATTCTCATCGACGAGTTTTCGCGCCTGTATGCGGCCCGCTGCCAAGGCCAGGACGCCAAGCTGCCGGCCTTGGGGCTGGACTACGCCGACTACGGCAGTTGGCAGCGCCAGTGGCTGGCCCAGGGCGAAAGCGCCCGGCAACTGGCGTACTGGAAGGATCGGCTGGGTGAGCAGCAGGCGGTGCTCGATCTTGCCACCGATTACCCGCGTTCAAACCGCCACAGCAACGCCGCCGCCCGCTTGAGCGTGCGCCTGCAGCCCACCCTGGCGGAAGCTTTGCGCAGTATCGCCCGCGCCCATGACGCCACGCTGTTCATGGTCTTGCTGGCCGGTTTCCAGAGCCTGTTGCATCGCTACAGCGGGCAGACCGACATCCGCGTCGGCGTGCCCAACGCCAACCGTCCGCGCCTGGAAACCCAGTGCCTGGTGGGCTTTTTCATCAACACCCAGGTACTGCGTGCGCAGCTCGATGGGCGCTTGCCGTTCAACCAGTTGCTGGCCCAGGTGCGCCAAGCCACGCTGGAGGCCCAAGCCCACCAGGACCTGCCGTTCGAACAACTGCTCGAAGCCTTCCCCGAAGCTCGCGAGCAGGGCCTGTTCCAGGTCATGTTCAACCACCAGCAACGCGACCTCAGCGCCCTGCGTCGCCTCCCGGGGCTGCTTGCCGAAGAACTGCCGTGGCACAGCCGCGAAGCCAAGTTCGATCTGCAGTTGCACAGTGAAGAAGACCATCAGGGCCGCCTGATCCTGTCGTTCGACTACGCCGTGGAGCTGTTCGATGCGGCGACCGTCGCACGAATCAGCGCACAGCTGGTCGGTTTGCTGGAACAAGTCTGCGCTCAACCGCAGGTCGCCATCGGCGCTGTGCAACTGCTTGACGCCGATGGCCGCGGGCAATTGCTCGCATGGGGGCAGGCGCCGACGGTACCGGCGCAACAGTGGGTGGTCGACCAGCTCAACGAGCAAGCACGCCTGGCTCCAGAGCGCACTGCCCTGGTATGGCAGGGCGGCAGCCTCGATTACGCCAGCCTGCATCAACAGGCCAACCGCCTGGCCCATTACCTGCGCGACAAGGGCGTCGGTCCGGATGTTTGCGTGGCCATCGCCGCCGAACGTTCGCCGCAACTGCTGGTCGGCCTGCTGGCCATTCTCAAGGCCGGTGGTGCCTATGTGCCGCTGGACGTCGATTACCCGGCCGAGCGCCTGGCCTACATGCTCGCCGACAGCGGTGCTAGCCTGCTGCTCAGCCACAGCGATGTGCTCGAACGCCTGAGCCTGCCGACGGATGTCAGCGCCATCGCGATGGACCGCCTCAAGCTCGACAGCTGGCCAAGCCAGCCGCCGGGCCTGCACCTGCACGGCGACAACCTCGCCTATGTGATCTACACCTCCGGCTCCACCGGGCAGCCCAAAGGCGTTGGCAACACGCATGCGGCACTGGCCGAGCGTCTGCAATGGATGCAGGACCGCTATGAGCTCAATGACAGCGACGTGCTGATGCAAAAGGCGCCGATCAGCTTCGACGTGTCGGTGTGGGAATGCTTCTGGCCGCTGGTCAACGGCTGCCAACTGGTGCTGGCCGGCCCCGGCGAGCACCGCGACCCGCAACGCATCGCCAAACTGGTCCGCGAACATCGCGTAACCACCCTGCATTTCGTCCCGGCCTTGCTTCAGGTGTTTGTCCAGGAACCGCTGGCCGCGCAGTGCAGCAGCCTGCGCCGGTTGTTCTCCGGTGGCGAAGCCTTGTCGGCGAACCTGCGCGAGCGGGTGCTGCAGGTATTGCCGCAGGTGGCCTTGCATAACCGCTACGGCCCGACCGAAACCGCCATCAACGTCACCCACTGGCAGTGCAGCGATGCCGACGGTGCGCGCTCGCCGATCGGCCGGCCGCTGGCCAACGTGTTGTGCCGGGTGCTGGATGATGAGCTCGAACTGACGTCGCCCGGCGTAGCGGGTGAGCTGTATCTGGGCGGTGCCGGCCTGGCTCGGGGGTACCTGGGGCGTGCGGGGCTCACCGCCGAACGTTTCGTGCCGCAGCCCGATGGCGACGGCCAGCGTCTGTACCGCAGTGGCGACCGGGCGCGCTGGCTGGCTGATCTGGGTGCGCTGGAGTACCTCGGGCGGCTCGATCAGCAGGTCAAGCTGCGGGGGTTCCGGGTCGAGCCGGAAGAGGTCGAGGCCTGCCTGCTGGCGCAGGCGGGTGTCGAGCAGGCGCTGGTGATGATTCGCGACACCGCCGCCGGCCCGCAACTGGTCGGTTACTACAGTGGTATCGACGCGAGCGCGCAGTGGCTGGCGGCACTGGCAGAGCAACTGCCCGCCTACATGGTGCCGGCGCAGTTGGTTCACCTGGCGCAAATGCCGCTGGGCCCGAGCGGCAAGATCGAGCGCAAGGCCTTGCCCGAGCCGCAATGGCAATCGCGTGAACACATCGACCCGGGCACCACCCTGCAACAGCAGATCGCCGCGATCTGGCGCGAGGTGCTGGGTATCCAGCGGGTCGGCTTGCAAGATGACTTCTTCGCCCTTGGCGGCCACTCGTTGCTGGCCACCCAGATCATTTCCCGCACCCGCCAGGCTTGCAACGTCGAGTTGCCGCTGCGCACCCTGTTCGAAGCCAGCGAACTGGGCGCCTTTGCCTCTGCGGTCGAGGCGATCCAGCACAGTGGCGCGCACAACCTGCAGGGCGAGATCCAGCGCATCGACCGTCGTCAGGCCGTGCCGCTGTCCTACTCCCAGCAACGCATGTGGTTCCTCTGGCAGATGGAACCGGACAGCCCGGCCTATAACGTCGGCGGCATGGCCCGCCTGAGCGGGGTGCTGGATGTCAGCCGCTTCGAACAAGCGCTGCAGGCGCTGATCGTGCGGCACGAGACGCTGCGCACTACCTTCCCGAGCATCGACGGCGTGCCCTATCAGTGCGTGGCCGAAGACAGCAACCTGCAGATGAGCTGGCTGGATTTCTCCAGTGCCGCAGCGCAGGTACGCGAGCAACGCCTGCAGGCCTTCGCCGACGAGCAGGCGCACCAGCCGTTTGACCTGGAGCGCGGGCCGCTGCTGCGCGCCTGTCTGGTCAAGGCCGGCGAGCGTGAGCATTACTTCGTCCTGACCCTGCACCACATCGTGACCGAAGGCTGGGCCATGGACATCTTCGCCCGCGAGCTGGGCGAGCTCTACGAGGCTTTTGTCGACGAGCGCGAATCGCCGCTGCAACCCTTGCCGGTGCAGTACCTGGACTACAGCGTGTGGCAGCGCCAGTGGCTGGAAAGCGGCGAGCGCCAGCGCCAGCTGGACTACTGGCAAGCCAAACTGGGCGATGAGCATCCGGTACTCGAACTGCCGGCCGACCGTCCGCGTCCGGCGGTGCAAAGTCACCGTGGCGAGCTCTATCGCTTCGACCTGAGCCCGGAGCTGGCAGCGCGAGTACGTGCTTTTAATGCCGAGCGCGGCCTGACCCTGTTCATGACCATGACCGCAACCCTGGCCGTGCTGCTCTACCGCTACAGCGGCCAGACTGACTTGCGCATCGGCGCGCCGGTGGCCAACCGCATCCGTCCGGAAAGCGAAGGCCTGATCGGTGCCTTCCTCAACACCCAGGTGCTGCGTTGCCAGCTTGATGGGCAGATGCGTATCGGCGAGTTGATCGAGCAGGTGCGCCAGACCGTGATCGACGGCCAGTCCCATCAGGACCTGCCCTTCGATCAGCTGGTCGAGGCCTTGCAGCCACCACGCAGCAGCGCCTACAACCCGCTGTTCCAGGTGATGTGCAACGTCCAGCGCTGGGAGTTCCAGCAAAGCCGTGAGCTGGCCGGCATGCAGGTCGAGTATCTGGTAAACGATGCCCGCGCTACCAAGTTCGACCTTAACCTGGAAGTCACCGACCTCGACCGCCGCCTGGGTTGCTGCCTGACCTACAGCCGCGACCTGTTCGATGCGCCGCGTATCGCGCAAATGGCTGCCCACTGGCAGAACCTGTTGGTGGCAGTGCTGGGTGATCCCGAGCAACGCCTGGGCGAATTGCCGTTGCTGGCGGCGGTCGAGCAAAAGGCTTTGTGCGATTCGCTCAAGGGAGACAACACCCTGGCGCTGGATCACAACATTCATCAGCTGTTCAGCGAGCAAGCCGCGCATCAGCCTGATGCCCCGGCCCTGACGTTCGCCGGGCAGCACCTGAGCTACGCCGAGCTTGACGCCCGCGCCAACCAGTTGGCCCGTGTGCTGCGTGAGCATGGCGTCGGCCCGCAGGTGCGCGTCGGCCTGGCCCTGGAGCGCTCGCTGGAGCTGGTAGTTGGCCTGCTGGCGATCCTCAAGGCCGGTGGCGCCTATGTGCCACTGGATCCGGAATACCCGCTGGAACGCCTGCACTACATGATTGAAGACAGCGGCATCGAACTGCTGCTGGGCCAGCGTGCGCTGTTTGAGGCCCTCGGCGAGTTGCCCGCCAAGGTCGGTCGCTGGTGCCTGGATGAGGACCGTGACGGCCTCGCGGCTTACAGCCGCGAAGCCTTGCCGTCGCTGACCTTGCCGGGCCATCAGGCCTACCTGATCTACACCTCCGGTTCCACCGGCAAGCCCAAGGGGGTGGTGGTCAGCCATGGCGAAATCGCCATGCACTGCCAGGCGGTGATCGAGCGCTTCGGCATGCGCAGCGATGACTGCGAGCTGCACTTCTATTCAATCAACTTCGACGCGGCCACCGAGCGCCTGCTGGTGCCGTTGCTTTGCGGTGCGCGGGTGGTCCTGCGTGGGCAAGGGCAGTGGGGCGCGGAAGAAATCTGCACGCTGATCCGCGAACAGCAGGTATCGATACTCGGCTTTACCCCAAGCTACGGCAGCCAGCTCGCCCAGTGGTTGGCCAGCCACAACGCAAGCCTGCCGGTGCGCCTGGTCATCACTGGCGGTGAGGCACTGACCGGCGAGCACCTGCAGCGCATTCGCCAGGCGTTCACGCCGCAGCAGTTCTTCAACGCCTATGGCCCGACCGAAACCGTGGTCATGCCCCTGGCGTGCCTGGCTCCCGAGCAACTTGAAGCCGGCGCCGGCAGCGTGCCGATCGGCCGCGTGGTCGGTGCCCGCACGGCGTACATCCTCGATGCCGACCTGGCCCTGGTGCCGCAAGGTGGCATTGGCGAGCTGTATGTCGGTGGCGCCGGCCTGGCCCAGGGTTACCACGAGCGCCCCGGTTTGAGCGCCGAGCGCTTTGTCGCCGACCCGTTCAGCGACAACGGCGGGCGCCTGTACCGTACCGGCGACCTGGTGCGCCAGCGCGCTGACGGTCTGGTGGAGTATGTCGGTCGAATCGACCATCAGGTGAAGATTCGCGGCTTCCGTATCGAGCTGGGCGAAATCGAAACCCGCCTGCTCGAACACCCCGCGGTGCGCGAGGCCGTGGTCCTGGCCCTGGACATGCCCGGTGGCAAGCAGCTGGCCGGTTATCTGGTCTGCGATCAGGCGCGGGCGGACGCCGCCGGGCAGGTTGCCCTGCGTGAAGCGCTGAAGGCGCAACTGCGCCTGCACCTGCCGGACTATATGGTGCCGACCCACCTGGTGCTGCTTGAGCAAATGCCGCTCACCGGCAATGGCAAGCTCGACCGCCGCGCCTTGCCGGCGCCGGACCTGGAGCAGGGCCGCCAGCACTATGAAGCGCCGCGCAGCGAGCTGGAGCAGCAGTTGGCGACGATCTGGCGCGAGGTACTGAACGTGCAACAGGTCGGTTTGCAGGACAACTTCTTCGAACTGGGCGGCGACTCGATCCTGTCGATCCAGGTGGTCAGCCGTGGGCGTCAGGCCGGGCTGCATTTCACCCCGCGCGACCTGTTCCAGCATCAGACCATCCAGACCCTGGCCACGGTGGTCAGCCGCAGTGAAACCACTCAGGTCGATCAGGGCCCGCTGAGCGGACGCGCAGCGTTGACGCCGATCCAGCACTGGTTCTTCGACAGCGACGTGCCGCAACCCCAGCACTGGAACCAGGCGGTATTGCTGGTGCCGGTCGAACGCTTGAATGGCAAGACCCTGGAGCAGGCGTTGCAGCAGTTGCTGCAGCACCATGATGCCTTGCGCTTGCGCTTCACCCAGGCAAACGCTCAATGGCAGGGCGAGTACGTCCAGGCCGACCATCGCGAGTTGCTCTGGCAGGCTTCGGTAGCCGATCTGGGCGCCTGCCAGGCGCTGTACAGCGATGTGCAGCGCAGCCTCGACCTGGCACAGGGGCCGCTGCTGCGCGCCTTGCTGGTCGAAGACGGCGAGGGTCGCCAACGCCTGTTGCTGGCCATCCACCACCTGGTGGTCGATGGCGTGTCCTGGCGCGTGTTGCTGGAAGATCTGCAAGCGCTGTACCGCGGTCAGCCGCTGGCGGCCAAGACCCGCGCCATGAGCGATTGGGCGGCACGCCTGGTGGCTTATGCCGGCAGTGACTCGTTGCGTGACGAGCAAACCTGGTGGCAGGCACAGTTGGGCACCGCCAGCCGCGAACTGCCCTGCGATCATCCGCAAGGGGCCAACCTGCACCGGCAGGCGCAAACCCTCAGCGTGCGCCTGGATGCGACCCGCACCCGGCAACTGCTGCAGGAGGCGCCCGCTGCCTATCACACCCAGGTCAACGACTTGCTGCTGACCGCCCTGGCCCGCGTACTGTGCCGCTGGAGCGGTGACAGCACGGTGCTGGTGCAACTGGAAGGCCACGGCCGCGAGAGCCTGTTCGAGGACATGGACCTGACCCGTAGCGTCGGCTGGTTCACCAGCGCCTACCCGTTGAGCCTGAGCCCACTGAACGTCGAAGAAGCCGCGGGGCAGGGCGCTTCGATCAAGGCCATCAAGGAACAACTGCGTAATGTGCCGCACAAGGGTCTGGGCTACGGCGTGCTGCGCTACCTGGCCGATGCGCCGGTGCGCGAAGCCATGGCGGCGCTGCCCCAGGCGCGTATTACCTTCAACTACCTGGGCCAGTTCGACCAGCAGTTCCAGGCCGATGCGCTGTACCAGCCGGTGGATGAAAGCGCCGGGCTCGCCCACGACCTGGCGGCGCCGCTGCCCAACTGGCTGAGCGTCGATGGCCAGGTGTATGGCGGTGAACTGCAACTGCGCTGGACCTTCAGCCGTGAGCGCTATGACCCGCAGACCATCGAAACACTGATCGAGGCCTACCGGCTCGAGCTGATCACCCTGATCGAGCATTGCCTGACCCCGGGCACCGGCAGCTTCACGCCCTCGGACTTCCCCCTGGCGCAGCTGAACCAGGAGCAGATCGATGCCTTGCCGGTCGCCGCTGCACAGATCGAGGACGTCTACCCGCTGACGCCGATGCAGGAGGGACTGCTGCTGCATACCCTGCTGGAGCCGGGCACCGGCATCTACTACATGCAGGACCGCTACCGGATCAACAGTGCCCTCGACCCGCAGCGTTTCGCTGAGGCTTGGCAAGCGGTGGTCGGCCGTCATGAAGCCTTGCGCGCCTCGTTCTGCTGGAACGCCGGCGAGGCCATGCTGCAGATCATTCACAAACCGGGCGCGACGCCGGTCGACTATCAGGACTGGTCAGCCATCCCTGAAACTGAACAGGAAGCGCGCCTGCAAGCGCTGCACAAGCAAGAGCGCGAAGCCGGTTTCGACTTGCTCCGGCAGGCGCCGTTCCACCTGCGCCTGGTGCGGGTGGGCGAGGACCGCTACTGGTTCATGATGAGCAACCACCACATCCTTATCGATGCCTGGTGCCGTTCGCTGCTGATGAATGACTTCTTCGAGATCTACCTGGCCATGGGTGAGGGCCGTCAGGCGCAGTTGCCGGTGCCGCCGCGCTACCGCGACTACATCAGCTGGCTGCAGCATCAGGACCTGGACGAGGCGCGCCAGTGGTGGCGCACTAACCTCGAAGGCTTTGAGCGCAGTACCGCAGTGCCCAGCGACCGGCCATTGTTGCGTGACCACGCGGTAGAGAATGCCGGGATGCTGGTCGGCGATTGCTACACCCGCCTCGATGCCGCCGATGGCGCCCGCCTGCGTGAGCTGGCCCAGGCCCATCAGTTGACCATCAATACCTTTGCGCAAGCCGCCTGGGCCCTGGTGCTGAGCCGCTACAGCGGCGAGCGCGACGTGGTCTTCGGCGTTACGGTGGCCGGTCGCCCGGTGAGCATGCCGCAGATGCAGCGCACCGTCGGGCTGTTCATCAACAGTATTGCCCTGCGGGTGAAACTGCCCACAGCGGGCGAGCGCTGCAGCGTGCGCCAGTGGCTGCAGGGCCTGCTCGAGCGCAACATGGAGCTGCGCGAGTACGAATACCTGCCGCTGGTGAGCATCCAGGAGTGCAGCGAGCTGCCCAAGGGCCAGCCGCTGTTCGACAGTCTGTTCGTGTTCGAGAACGCGCCGGTGGAAGTTGCCGTGCTGGATCGTGCACAGAGCCTGAACGCCAGCTCCGATTCCGGGCGCACCCATACCAACTTCCCGTTGACCGCCGTCTGCTATCCGGGCGATGACCTGGGGCTGCACCTGTCCTTCGACCAGCGTTACTTCGATACCGCCACGGTCGAGCGCTTGCTGGCCGAGTTCAAGCGTTTGTTGCTGGCGCTGGCCGAGGGCTTCCAGGGGGATGTCAGCGAGCTGCCGTTGCTCGGTGAAACCGAGCGGCACTTTTTGCTCGACGACTGCAACCGCAGCGAGCAGGCCTACAGTCTTGAGCAAAGTTACGCCGAACTGTTCGAAGCACGGGTTGCCGCGCACCCGCAGCGGGTGGTTGCGCGGTGCCTGGAGCAAACGCTGAGCTATGCCGAGCTCAACCGCCAGGCCAACCGCCTGGGCCATGCGCTGATCGCCGCCGGGGTGGCGATCGATCAGCCGGTGGCATTGCTGGCCGAACGCGACTTGCCGTTGCTGGGCATGATCGTCGGCTGCTTCAAGGCGGGGGCTGGTTACCTGCCGCTTGACCCGGGCCTGCCGGTTACGCGCCTGCAACGTATCGTCGAACTGAGCCGCACGCCGGTGCTGGTGTGCAGTGCAGCCTGTGCCGAACAGGGGCGTGCCTTGCTCGACGAACTGAGCTGTGCCGGGCGCCCGAAACTGCTGGTCTGGGAGCAGATCCAGGGGGCAGTCGGGCCGGACGGCAACCCGGGCATCTATAGTGCGCCGGACAACCTCGCCTACGTGATCTACACCTCAGGCTCCACCGGGCTGCCCAAAGGGGTGATGGTCGAGCAGCGCGGCATGCTCAACAACCAGTTGAGCAAGGTGCCCTACCTGCAATTGGACGAGCAGGACGTGATTGCCCAGACCGCCTCGCAGAGCTTCGATATCTCGGTCTGGCAGTTCCTCGCCGCACCGCTGTTCGGTGCTCAGGTGGCCATCGTGCCGAATGCCATCGCCCACGACCCGCAAGGCCTGCTGGAGCACGTGCAGGCTACCGGCATCACCGTGCTGGAGAGCGTGCCTTCGTTGATCCAGGGCATGCTCGTCAACGAGCATCAACAGCTCGATGACCTGCGCTGGATGCTGCCGACCGGTGAGGCGATGCCGCCGGAGCTGGCCTCGCAATGGCTGCAGCGTTATCCGCACATTGGTCTGGTCAATGCCTATGGCCCGGCCGAATGCTCGGATGACGTGGCGTTCTTCCGCGTCGATGCCGCCTCGACCCGGGGCAGCTACCTGCCGATCGGCACGCCGACCGACAACAACCGCCTGTACCTGCTTGGCGACGATCAGCAACTGGTGCCGCTGGGTGCCGTAGGTGAGCTGTGCGTTGCCGGTACCGGCGTCGGCCGTGGCTATGTCGGTGACCCGGTGCGTACTGCGCAAGCCTTTATCCCGCATCCGTTCGGTGCGCCTGGCGAACGTTTGTATCGCACTGGCGACCTGGCGCGTCGACGTACCGACGGTGTGCTCGAGTACGTCGGGCGTATCGACCATCAGGTGAAGATCCGCGGCTACCGCATCGAGCTGGGCGAGATCGAAGCGCGCCTGCATGAGCAAAGCGAGATTCGCGATGCGGCGGTGGGCGTGCAGGATGGGGTCAATGGCAAGCATCTGGTCGGCTATCTGGTGGCCAGCACTGCGGGTGCCGATACCAGCGTGTTGCTGGAGCAGGTCAAGCAGCGCCTGCGTGCCGAGTTGCCGGAGTATATGGTGCCTCTGCACTGGGGCTGGCTCCAGCAACTGCCGCTCAATGCCAACGGCAAGCTCGACCGCAAGGCCTTGCCGGCCATCGACATCGGCGCCCAGCACAGCCAGGCCTACCTGGCGCCGCGCAGCGAGCTGGAAACGACTCTGGCCAGCATCTGGGCCGAAGTACTCAAGGCTGAACGGGTCGGGGTGCGCGACAACTTCTTCGAGTTGGGCGGGCATTCGCTGCTGGCTACCCAGATCGCCTCACGGGTGCAGAAGGTGCTGCAACTGAACGTGCCGCTGCGGGCGATGTTCGAGTGCAGCACCGTCGAGGAACTGGCGACCTACGTCGAAGGCCTGAAGGCCAGTGAGCTGAGCGACGACAAGGTCGACCGTCTCAGTGACCTGATGGCCGAGCTGGAAGCACTGTAGGGCTTCAGGCCGGGGTAGGGCTGCTGCGCAGCAGGTCGTGCTTGAGCAAGGCGACCGAAGCCGCCAGCAGCACGGCGTCCTTGATCAGGAAGGACGTCGCTCCACCCATGGCCGGGAACCCGCCGGCGCTGTTCTCCCAGCCGCCAGGAGTGGTAAGGATCAGGGTCAGGGTTGTCAGGTAGGTGACCACCGAACCGAGCGCCCCGATCACTGCCACCCGCGGTTGCCAGATACCGGCCAGCAACGCCGCGCCAATCGCCCATTCCGCTACCCCCAGCGCATAGCTGGCACCTTGGATGCCAAAGGCCAGGTGCAGCCAGGACAACAGCGGGCTGTTATCGATCAGCGGGATCAACGCCTGGGCTTCGTAGTCGAACCACTTGGCATAGCCAAAACCGAAGAAGATCAGGATCAGGCTCCAGCGCAGCAGCTGGATATCCAGGGAGGAGCGGGTGAAACGGTCGAGGCAGGCAGGGCGGGTCATGGCAAGGTCCTGTGGTTGGATGAGGCAGGTATCCTGCAGACGCCTTGACCGCCCTGTTGTTACATCAGCCGGTCGCTCACCGCTTGCCGAGAATCTTGCCAAGCAGCTCCGGTCGCGGTGCGCCCTGCTGGGTTTGCAGCTGTTGCTGGTCGTCCAGGTAGAAAATTGCCGGCGTCGCTGACAGGCCGAGTTCTTCCATCACCGCCAGGTTGGCGTCGAGCTTGCTCTGTACGGCTTCGGGAATCTTGTCCAGGGCCTTGAGGGTGCTGGCCTTGCCGGCCTTCTCATGTTGCGCGAGGGCCTTGGCCGGGTCCTTGCTGGCCAGCAAGGTGGCTGATTTACCCGGGCTGTCCTCGCGAATGATGCCGACCATGATATGCCGCAATTGCACCTTGCCCGACTCGACCCAGGGCCGCGCCTGTTGCCAGAACATATTGCAGTATGGGCAGTTGGGGTCGCTAAACAAGTAGACGATACGCGGCGCGTCGGCCTTGCCGTCGGCGATCCAGGCGGTGTTCTCCATCTTCGCCCAGACTTCCTTGGCCATCGGTGCATACACCAGTTTTTCCAGCGGCGCCTGGCTCAGGTCCTTGCCCTGCTCATCGAACAGGCTGCCCACCAGCACGTGTTTGCCATCGGCAGTCAGGTACAGCGCCAGGCCGCGGTTCTGGTACTCGGCAGCATAGCCGCGCAGGCCATCGGGAGCGTTGAAGCTGCCTTTGATTTTCGCGCCTTTGGCCTCCAGTTGCTGGATGGCTTTGGGCAAGTCTTCAGCCAGCACCAGCTGGCTGGTCATCAAGCCCAGGGCCAGTGTGAGGGGCAGTTTCAGCAGAGATCGCATGCGACGTTCCTTGTGGGGGATGGGGCGGCAGGCGCGGGCGCGCGCTCGAAGGATTGCAGGGCATGGCTGAGGCTGGCCCGCGACAGCTCGCCGAGGTGGCTGCCGACCAGGCGGCCCTCGGCGTTGTAGAACAGGGTGGTGGGCAGGGCCATGGAGCCGACCTTCTGCGCCAGTTGGCCGCCGCTGTCGAATAGCACGTGGGAGAGGTTCAGGCCGGTGGTGGCAAGGAAGGTGACCACGGTTTGCGGCGCTTCGCCCTGGTTGACGAACAGGAAGGTGATGTCCGGGTAGTCGCCCTGGGCCTGTTGCAACACCGGCATCTCGCGCCGGCACGGCGGGCACCAGGTGGCCCAGAGGTTGATCACCAGTGGCTTGCCGCGGTATTCGGCAAGCTCAACGGCTTGGCCATTGGCCTTGCGCAGGCTCATCTCGGGCAGTTGCGTGCCTTGATCATAAAGATGGCTGGCCAGGCTGCCGAGCAACCAGAACAGACCACCACTGAGCAGGCCCCAACCCAGCGGCCGACGCAGGGCGGGGCGGCGGTAACCCTGCCACAGGGCACCGAGGGCCACGGCAACAAGCGCTGGCCAGAGCAGGAAACCGCCGTCACGCAGGTCGATGATCTGCAGCAGGTCGTCGCGGTACATCGACCAGTAGCTGATGACGAAGCCCAGGCGGGCGCTGAGCAGACCCAGCAGGAACAGGCCGAACAGTACCGACTCCGGGTTGTCGCCGCCATGCTTGGCGACGCGCCAGCCAACCAGGCTGGCCAGGGCCAGGGCGCAGATCAGCAGCAGGTGGTTCAGGGCCATGGTCAGCGGCCCGAGAGAAACTGTCAGCATCAGCCTTGGCTCCGGGTAGTGACCCAGTGTTGGAGGAAGTTCGCCGCATCGATTTCACCGGTGATGCGTCGGGCCCGGCGTTCGCTGCCCTCTGGGCCGATCCAGATCAGGCTGGGAGGGCCGGGGACCTGATAGCGCTGCAGCAACTCGCGGCTGGACGCTGCATCGGCAGTTACATCCAGGCGCAGCAAGCGTACGCCGTTCAGCGCCGCCAGCACATCGGCGCGGGCGAATACCTGTTTTTCCATGACCTTGCACGACACGCACCAGTCAGCATAGTAGTCGAGCATCACCCACTGGCCCTGGGCCTTGGCCGCCGCCAGCTCGCGCTGCAGTTCGGCCGGCTGGCTGACGGTGGTGAAGGCATCACGGTGAGCGCCAGGGGCTGTCGGGGCGGTGCTGGCGGTGAACGGTTGCAGCGGTTGCCAGGGGTCATTGCCACCGGCGGCAGCGCCGACGATCAACAGGCTGCCCCAAAAACCCAGCAGCAGCGACAGCGCGCGCAGCGGGCGCAGTGCCTGCATGGCCGGCCAGGCGGCCCAGGCCAGGGCGATCAGCCAGGCCCCGGCAAGGCCCAGCCATAGCGACGCTTCCAGTACCGCGCGCAAGGTATACAGGGCCATGGCCAGGAAGACAAAGCCGAACAGGCCCTTGACCCGGTTCATCCAGGCGCCCGGGCGGGGCAGGTAGCGGTTGCCGAGGGTGACCAGCAACAGCAGCGGCAGGCCCATGCCCACGCCCAGGGTGAACAGCACCAGGCCGCCGTGCACGGCGTTGCCGCTCTGGGCGATGTACAGCAGGGCGCCGGCCAGCGGTGCGGTCATGCACGGGCCCATCAACAGGCCCGACAAAGCTCCGAGCAAGGCGGCGCCATACAGGTTGCCGCCACGGGTGCCGTGCCCTGCACGCTCCAGGCGGTCACGAATCCACACCGGTAGCTGCAGCTCGAAAGCACCGAACATCGGCAGGGCCAGCAGCACGAACAGCCCGGCCAGGGTGCCCAGCAGCCAGGGTTGCTGCAACCAGGCCTGGAAGCTGGCGCCCAGCAGTGCGGCGACCACGCCCAGGGCGGCATATACCAGGGCCATGCTCAGCACATAGACACTGGCCAGCAACCAGCCACGGCGGGCACTGGCACCGCTGCCCAGTACCAGCCCGGCGAGAATCGGCAGCATTGGCAAGGAGCACGGGGTGAAGGCCAGCAGCAGGCCCAGGCCGAGAAAGGCCAGCAGGTTCCAGGCCAGGCTGGACTGCTGCAGGCCACCGGCCAGGGCCTGATCGCTGGCCTGGGGGGTGACAGTTGCGCCGCCCAGGCTGACCAGGCTGGTTTGTGGCGGGTAGCACAGCCCGGCATCGGCGCAGCCCTGCCAGCCCATGCGCAGCTCACCGTTGGCGCTGGCGGGCAGGATCAGTTCCAGTTCGCCACGGTATACCTGGGTTTCACCAAAATATTCATCGCTGTGGGGCAGGGCGGCGGGCAGCTGGGGCTGCTGCTCCGGCGCCAGGCCGTCGAATTTCAGGCGTTTCTGGTACAGGTAGTAGCCATCGGTGATTTGCCAGTGCAGGCGCATCTGCCCCGACTCCAGGCGTTCGCTGCTGAACACGAAGGCCTTGTTGACTGGCAGGAAATCGCTCTGGGCAAAGGGGTTGGCCTGGCTCAGGCCGCTTAGCAGGAACATCAGGGCAAACAGAAAAACGCGCATGTCGAAGCCTTGGCAATGCGATGAAGCGCTAACTCTGGCCCAGCCCGATTAACCGAAAGTTAACCCGGCAACCAACGGCTGTCGCCCGGGCCGCGACGGCTGCGCCTGGGCGCGGCATAATCCTGGGTTAATCCGCCTGGGCTTGAATAAGGCCTTTACTGACCGAGACCCCACCATGCACGTACTGCTCTGCGAGGATGATGACCTGATCGCCAGCGGCATCAGTGCCGGCCTGACCGCCCAGGGCATGACCGTCGACCGGGTGGCCAGTGCCGGCGCGGCCCAGGCCATGCTCCAGGCCGCGGCGTTCGACGTCATGGTGCTCGACCTGGGGCTGCCCGACGAAGATGGTCTCAAGCTGTTGCAGCGCCTGCGGCAGCAGGGCGAGTCGTTGCCGGTGCTGATCCTCACCGCCCGTGATGCGGTCACCGACCGCGTCGATGGCCTGCAGGCCGGCGGCGACGACTACCTGCTCAAACCCTTCGACCTGCGCGAACTGGCTGCACGCCTGCACACCTTGCTGCGCCGCGCTGCCGGGCGAGCGGTGAACATCATTGAGCACGGCCCGCTCAGCTATGACCCCAGCAGCCGCGAAACCTGCCTGGGTGGCCAGCCGGTCGACCTGTCGCGTCGCGAACAGGCGCTGTTGCAGGCACTGTTGCACAACCGTGGCCGGGTGCTTTCCAGCGAGCAGCTCAAGGACAGCGTTTACGGTTTTGGCGATGAGGTCGAGAGCAATGCCCTGAACGTGCATATCCATCACCTGCGGCGCAAGCTGGGCAACGGTATCGTCGAGACGGTGCGTGGCCTGGGTTATCGCCTGGGGCCGGCGCAGTTGCCGGAGGAGCCGCAACCATGACCCTGCGTTTGCGCCTGACCCTGATCCTGGGTACCGCCTTCATCGTCATCTGGGTGCTGGCCGCGGCCTGGATGCTGCGCGACCTGCGCATGCAGATGATGTTTTCCCTCGACCAGCGCCTGGTGGCCTCGGCGCGCATGGTCGCCGGCCTGGTCGACCAGTTGCCGCAGCCGTTGTCGAGCAAGGGCGAGGGTACGCGCCTGAGCGCTGATCAACTGAGCGTCGATGGCATGGCCTGCCAGGTCAGTTCGCTGCGTGGCGAAATCCTCGCCCGCAGCCACAACAACGAGCAGCCCCTTGATGATCAGCGCAGCGGTTTCCACGACCAGACCATTGATGGCGCGCGCTGGCGCAGCTTTACCTATGCCCACGGCGATGTACGCATTACCACCGCTGACCGGCACCAGGAGCGCGAGGCACTGAACCGCTCGATTCTGCTAGCGGCTTCGGCGCCGGTGCTGATGGCATTGCTAGGCAGTCTCGGTTTGCTGTGGATGGGGGTTGGCAAGGGCCTGGCCCCGCTCAATCGCATGCGCGATGCCTTGCGCCGGCGCAGCCCGGACTCCCTCGAGCCGCTGCAGGTGCGCGGCCTGCCCAGCGAGTTGCAGCCGTTGCTGGAAACCCAGAACCAGCTGTTTTTGCGCATCGGCCAGACCATCGAGCGCGAACGCCGGCTGACCGACGATGCGGCCCATGAATTGCGCAGCCCGCTGACGGCAATCAAGACTCACCTGCAGGTGGCGCGAATGACCGACGGCGAAGTGCGCGAGCAGGCCCTTGAACATGCCGAGCAGGGCGCTGATCGCCTGCACCGGACCCTTGAGCAACTGTTGTTGCTGGCACGGGTGGAGGGTCGCCTGTCGTTTGAAGACGGACTGCAATGCAATGCCGAGCAGATTGCTCGCCAGGCGATTCAGGACACCGGCGTCGACAACGCCCGGCGTATTGATCTGCAGCTGGCGCCGGGCGCGGCCCAGGTCTACCTCGGGATGCCTACCCCGCTGGCGGTGACGGCATTGCGCAACCTGCTCGACAACGCCCTGCGTCATACCCGCGGAAGCGAACCCGTGGAGCTGGCGGTGCAGATGGACCAGGACCGGGTGGCATTCCTCGTGCGCGATCATGGCCCCGGCATTCCCGAGCAAGACATAGAACACCTGACCGAGCGTTTCTGGCGCCACAGCCAGAGTGGCGGTTGCGGGCTGGGCCTGGCCATCGTCCAGGCGATTGTCCAGCGTTGTGCCGGTAGCTTGCGCTTCGACAGCCGCAGCGACGGCTTGAGGGTGCTGCTGCATATTCCGCTGCGAACGAACCCGGCCTGACTGGCCTGGGCAGCAGGACGCTGACAAAAATCCTCACAGGCGAGGGGCGAGCGGCTAAATCCTTGCTGCGCTGAAGCGTTTTTCAAGCGACAACAACCCGCACACCTCTGGCAACAGGCGCGTGACGGGCACATCCGCTTGCTTGCGAGGGTTTCCCCAGATGTCAGTCGCTACCAGCCTTGCCCAGGCGCTGCCGGTATCTTCAGCCGCAGACGCTCCTGAAACACTTTACGCGTTCGATGAGTCGCCGTTGCTCGCGCGGCAAAAACTGCAGGAATCCAATGCCCGCAGCTACCCGCGGCGAATCCCGCTGGCGCTCAAGCGCGCCCGTGGCATTTATGTCGAGGACGTCGAAGGGCGTCAGTTCATCGACTGCCTGGCCGGTGCCGGTACCCTGGCGCTGGGTCACAACCACCCGGTGGTGATCGAGGCGATTCAGCAGGTGCTGGCCGATGAGCTGCCGCTGCACACCCTGGACCTGACCACGCCGGTCAAGGACCAGTTCGTCCAGGACCTGTTCAGCCTGCTGCCGGAGCAACTGCGCAGCGAAGCGAAGATCCAGTTCTGCGGTCCGACCGGCACCGATGCAGTGGAAGCGGCGCTGAAACTGGTGCGCACCGCCACTGGACGCAACACCGTACTGTCGTTCCAGGGCGGCTACCACGGTATGTCCCAAGGCGCCCTGAGCCTGATGGGCAGCCTGGGGCCGAAGAAGCCGCTGGCTGCCTTGCTCGCCAATGGCGTGCAGTTTCTGCCTTACCCCTATGACTACCGCTGCCCCTTCGGGCTGGGCGGCGAGGAGGGTGTGAAGGTCAACCTGCACTACCTGGAAAACCTGCTGAGCGATCCAGAAAGCGGCGTGCAACTGCCGGCGGCGGTGATTGTCGAAGTGGTCCAGGGCGAAGGCGGGGTGATTCCGGCGGACATCGAATGGCTACGCGGTGTGCGGCGCATCACTGAAAAAGCCGGTGTAGCGCTGATCGTCGACGAAATCCAGAGTGGCTTTGCCCGTACTGGCAAGATGTTCGCTTTCGAGCACGCTGGCATCACTCCGGATGTGGTGGTGCTGTCCAAAGCCATCGGCGGCAGCCTGCCGCTGGCGGTGGTGGTCTATCGCCAGTGGCTCGACACCTGGCAGCCTGGCGCCCACGCCGGCACCTTCCGCGGTAACCAGATGGCCATGGCTGCGGGTTCGGCGGTGATCAATTACCTCAAGCGACATGACCTGTGCGCTCACGCCCAGGCCATGGGCGAGCGCCTGGTGGCCCACTTGCGCCGCTTGCAGGAGGTTTTTCCGCAGTTGGGTGATATCCGCGGGCGCGGTCTGATGCTGGGGGTCGAGCTGGTCGATCCAAAAGGGCAGGTCGATGCCCAAGGGCATCCAGCCGTCTGCCCGCGTCTGGCCCCCCTGGTGCAGCGCGAATGCCTCAAGCGCGGCCTGATTCTGGAGCTGGGCGGTCGTCAGGGCGCGGTGGTGCGCTTTCTGCCACCGTTGATTATCACTGCCGAGCAGGTTGATGAGGTGGCGGCGCGTTTTGCTCGTGCTGTCGCTGCGGCGGTGGCCAGCCTGTAAACGGCCCAGGCATGTAAAAGCCCGGGGCAGTGCACCGGGCTTTTTTATGGTTCTTCACGCTATCCTGGGGACTATGATTCTTGGGTTGGGTTGGGGCGGGATGTTGAGGCTTCTAGCTTATCCATTCATTGTGGCGCCGCTGCTGGCCCCTTCCGCCTTTACGGCGGGTCCCTTTTGTCTTGGCAAAAGGAACCAAAACCGCTCGCTCCAGCATACGGCCCTACGCTGCGCTCCGGGTTCCTTCGCTACGGTGCCTTCCAGGGGCATCGCGGCCTACGACTTGCTACGCCAAGTCTACGTCTCGCGTCTTCGGCCTGGGCCGAAGGGTGCTACGCACCAGCCCCCTCCAGACACCTACGCTCAGCCTCCTGAAGTCGCGAAGTTACGGGGCGCCTGCACTGGCGTATCTGCGAAAGCAGATGTTGGCGAAGCCATGCTGACGCAGGAGCGGGACAAGCCCGCTGGTAAAACGAGTACCAACTTGCTTGGTCTTGATCTTGATGTTCATGCACGTACTTCCAGGCGCCGCGAAAGACGACTTCAGGAGGCCGAGCGAAGGTGCCGTAGCGAGGGGACCCGAAGCGCAGCGTAGGGCCGTATGCAGGAGCAAGCGGT